>JAHEXX010000021.1:3771-27538 GCA_023251895.1 bacterium | reverse complement strand
CCAAGATCGGGTTCATGATCGAATTCACGTTGTACGGCCCGAGGTACGGCACCCCCACGACCAGGATGTCGGACTGCCCGTTTACCTCGACCAGCTGTTGCTCATGGAGCCGCGCTAGGGTGCGCTCGTGCACCGCACCGGTCTCTCCGGCGTTCACCCCGGTGATGCCGTAGGGAGCCGCGATCCGACGCCAGACCTCCCGGCGGATCCGCGCCGGGCCGACCTCGTTCCCGTTCTTCGCCGCCAGGAACATGGCCTGGTCCTTCACCGACCACTCCCACTCTCGCCTGTTCAGGAAGCCGAACTCCTTGGGGAAGGTCCGGCTGTTCAGGGTGGTCTCGATCGTGAACACTCGGACGCCCGAGTCCGCGAGCAGCTGGCCCATCCGCTTGCACGAGTCGTGGATGGCCGACACACCGTCGCGCGGGTCCATGTAGGACTTCGAATGGAGCATCGTGTTGACGTTGTGGTGGTGTCGGACGGAGCGGTACGAGGCCAGGCCGACCGGCACCGACTTGTGGCCACCGTCCATTGCTACCAGATTGATGTTGACGTAGACGACGAGGTCCGATTCCGCGGCCCGCGTGTTGAGATCGACCTCCTCGCCCTTGTCGGTCTTGCCGATGTAGGTGATGCCGTCCGGGTCTTCGGCGTCGTGGTTCGCGAGGTCCTTCGGGTAGAACGACCGGTAGACCCGCTCGCCGACCGCCCGCTTGATCTCGTTCGCGGTCATCCGGCGATGGAGCGAATTTGCCACGATCAGCTTCACGTCTTCGACACCCTTTTGGGCTGCGAGCTCGATCAACTCCTCGAGGATCCGCTGGCGGATGTCCGGGGTTCGCATCGGCGGCAGCGGCAGCGAGATGTCGTCGAACGCGATCGTGAGCTTCATCCCCGGCTTCAGGAGCGCCGACAGCGGCTCGGAGCCAACCGGGTTGTCCAGAGCATGGCGGATGGCGCCTCGCACGTCCTTGATGCCCGGCAACGGATCCGGTGGATACACGACCCGCGCGCCGAGCGGGAACTTCTGCAGCCGAAACCCCTCGCCCTCGTGAACCAGGAGCGGCGGCGTCCGCTCGTCCACCTCCAGCACGAACCCCGGTCTCGGCATGTCCTCGTCTCCTTCAGTCTTGGGTCAGGTCGAACGCCACCTTCAGCGTCCCCAGGCGGCCGGCCGAGAACGCGTGGTCAAGGGCCTCCCGCCACTCGGGCAGGGTGTACGTGGCCCCCACGACCGTCTCGAGCGGCGACTCGACGGCCAGGTCCATCGCCATGTCGAACGTCGGGCGGGTCTGCTTCTTCAACACGGGCTCGACGCCGCCCGTGTAGGCGCCGACCAGTTCCAACTCCCGGAACCACAGCGGCGTGAGGTCCACCCCGCCGGCCGGTATGCCCGACAGCACCACCCGACCCCCGGCCTTCGTTGTGCGAAGCGCCAGGTCCAGCGAGCCCTTCGAGCCGACGCAGTCGATCGCCACGTCGCACCCACCCAGCAGGAAGCTCGAGCCCCGCTCGGGCTTCAGCTTTATGGCCCGGGAGGATCGGCGGACCGCGCCGACCGCCTCGTCGGTCGCGACCACCTCGGTGGCGCCGAAGCTCATGGCCAGATCGCGCTGCTTGGGGTGCTTGGCCACCACCGTCACGCGGCCGGCCGGGGTCAGCTCCTTCAACGCCAGCAACGTCAGGATGCCCACGGTGCCCGCGCCCACCACCAGCACGTTCGCGTTGGGCTGCACCTGCGCCCGCATGGCCGTGTGGACGGCGCAGGCCAGGGGTTCAACCAGCACCGCCTTGCGGTCGGTCAACGCGTCGGGCACGGTGTGGAGTTGCGAGCGGTGAGCCACGAACTGCCGGCTCCACCCGCCGCCCGTGTCCTTGCAGTAGCCGGTCTGCAGGCCGGGCGAGATGTGGCCGGTGGTGACCCGGTCGCACCGGCCCTTCCGGCCGGCGACGCAGGCGGGACAGGGGGTCAGGCCTCGGGCCTCGCACCCCAGGACGGGCTCCAGGACGACCCGCGTGCCGGTCGGCAGGTCCTCGCACGCCTCCAGCAGTTCCCCCACCACCTCGTGGCCCGGCACGAACGGCATCGACACGAGCGGCGAGAAATAGAACGACGACTGCCCCGACAGGGTGGCGAGGTCGGAGCCGCAGATCCCCGACAGGCGCGGCCGGACCCGAGCCCACCCGGGCCCGAGGGGATCCGGGTCCCTTTTGTTCAACAGCCGGAGCGGCGCGAGCGGCCCGGACAGCAGCCCGGGGATCCGCTGGCCGATGACCCGCGCGGTCAGGTACCGGGGGGCCGACCGGAACAGCTCCAGGGCCTGGCTCAACGGCTCACCTGCTCGCCGGCTTGGGGAAACGGACCCTGGGCATGCCGCCGGACATCCCCCATTCCTCGATGGGCCACCGGCGGCGTCGGGCGATGCGGTACAGGGCGGCGTCGGGTGAGACGACGACCGGGTTGCCGACCGCCCGCAGGAGGGGCAGGTCGGAGTGCGAGTCGGCGTACGCGTACGAGTGCCTGAGGTCGGCGCTCTCCTGTTCCGCGTACCGCCGGAGCCACGCGGCTCTGGCCTCGCCCACCAGCGGCGGCTCGGCCATGTACCCGGTGTACCGCCCCTCCCGCTCCGCGAGCTTCGCCGCGATGACCAGGTCGAACAGCGGCGCCAGGGGGCGCACGAAAGGCTCGGCGGCCGCCGTGACGAGGATGGTTCGGTGGCCGGCGGCCCGATGCTCCCGGATGCGCCGCAGGGCCGCCGCCGAGCACTTCTGGAACATGAACTCGCTGACCACCTCGTCCACCAGCCGGTCGATCCCCTCCACGCTCGCGTCCTCGAACCGCCGGAAGAACGTCCGCAGGAACTCGCCCCGGTCCCGGCGGTCGGCCATCAGGTACGACGGGATCCGCGAGAAGACGTCGAGAAGCTCCCTCGGCCAGTCCTCGGCGGGCGTGTCGGCCATCCGGGACCACACGTAGGACTCCACCACGTTGGAGGGCAGGATGGTCCCCTCCATGTCGAAGAGCGCCAGCACCAGCTGTTCCCGTTCCCGGATGTGGACCTTGGGTTTGGCGCGCGCGGACGAGAGCGCGCGGAGCCCGGCGGTGACGGCGGGGCAGTACACGTCGATGAGGTAGTGGCGCCAGTCGACGGCGGTGGAGTCGAACGGGAACCGCTCCCGGTCCTCCTCGGACAGCGAGTTCCACAGCTCGAGGGTCCGGTCGTCGGTGTAGACGACCTCCGCCTCCGTGTACGCGCCGTACAGGTCGGCGTAGCGGCGGATGAACTCTAGGCGCGCCTTGTCCCGGTCCACCCGGGCCACCAGGTCGCGCATCCTCTTGGACTTCGGCAGGTGCGACACGACCTTGTCGGCGTAGTCGACGAGCTTCTCCCCGGTGCGCAGCAACCGTTCCACCTTGAGGACGCCGGGGAACTTCCACTCGGGCGGTTGCACCTCGCCCCTGCCCCGCTCGGGCAGCGGGTGTTCCAGGAAGTAGTCGCGGACGAGCTCGTACAACTCGTGGTACTGCAGCGGGTTCCGGGCGCCGGAGCTGACGTGGTAGTAGCGCGGCTCGCCGGGCTCCGGCGCGGTCCCCGCGATGGCCAGCATCGCGTTCACCACGTAGTCGCCCGGGATCAGATCGACGATACCCTCGGGGATGCCGGGGAACTCCGGGATAGCCCCCCGTCCGTAGGCCAGCACGATCAGATCGGCCATCTTGAAGCCCTCGATCCACCCGGGGTAGGGGTGCTCGAGCGCGCTCTCGATGATCGAGGGGCGAACGATCGACAGGGGCAGGTCGGAGTCGGCCGCCAGCTCCTCCACGGCCCGCTCCCCCATGGCCTTCGTCAGCGTGTAGGCGTCGGGCCACCCGAGCGTCTGGGCCCGGGCCCGCCCGTAGTTCACCAGTCGCTTGGTGACCCAGTCCCTGCGGCGCTGCTCGGCGTCCTCCTGCACGGTCTGGGGGCCGGCCCGGCTGTGCTCGGCTCGGGCCTCCGCCATGAAATGGTCGAGCTGCTCGGGACGGCGGGAGGCAGCCTCCACGTCCCGCCGGGCCTGGAGCGCTAGCTCCGCCTCGAGCCGCCAGTCCACCCGGTGGCTCAGGGTGGCCTCGGGGATCACGCCCTTCTTGTTCCCGGCCACGTAGGCGGTGGAGATGTGCACGAGGTGCGGCCGCGAGCCGGCGTCGCGCACGGCCTCGTACAGACGCATCGCCCCAAGCAGGTTGGTCCCGAATCCCTCATCGATCGGGGGATCGAACGAGACCGCGGCGGCGCAGTGGAAGACGACATCCAGGTCCGAGGGCAACTCGGGGACGTCCTGCGTGAAGTCGCCGTCCAGGACCTCCACCCGCCGCTCGAACGCCTCCTTGAATCCGTCGTCGCCGAACCGCTCCCGGCAGGCGTTGAAGACGGGGCGGCTCAGCAAGGACTTGACCCGTTCCCGACCGCTCGAGCCGAGCTGGGGCCGGGCCAGCAGGACCATCCGGGTGTCGGGGACATCCAGGAGGAGCCGCTCGAACACGGCCTGCCCCAGGAACCCGGTCACGCCGGTGATGAACACCCGCTTGCCGGCCAAACGCTCCACTAGGGAGGGGTTCGGCTTCGGCTTGGCGGCAGGCCGGGGCTTGGCCGCCGGCCGGGGCCTGGGCGCTGCCGGGTTCTTGGTGTCGGCCTTCCTCTTGGACCCCATCTTCGAGGCGTTCTCTACCACGCGGCAGATTATGAAGTATCTACCACTTGGTAGACAAGTCCCCCGGCAGACCTCAAGCGCCGCTCGTTCTGCGTCGCCGTCGTCGCGCGATCACAACCGATGCGAGACCGGCCACGAACGCGAGCACACCCGGGACCATGAGGGATTGTCACGACCACCCGCGGGACGATGGGCACCTCCGCGACCGCGAACTCGCCGGTCGTACGTCACCTGCGTCATGCGGTGAGCACCGCCCGTGTTCCAACCCCCAGGACGGGTATCGACGAGGAAGGAGTGGCCGGTCTTGCGGCACGCCGGGCGCAAGAGGCGAAGATGCGCCTGGCCTTCCTCAACCCTGCTCTGGTGGTGCGGGGAGCAAGCCGAGCTGGGCCATCGTGCCCATCATGTCGTAGACGCCGTAGTGCTCGGTGTTCATGCCGGCGTCGTCGAACGTGAACACGTCGATCGCACCCATTGAGAAGGACTTGCCCGTGGGGGGCATCCCCGGCATGCCGTTGGTATCGGTTCCTGTCATGGTGCTTCGGACCGCCACCTTGTTGCCGGATGCGATGACATCCTCGACCTCGATGTGCATGTCGGGGGTCTGCTGGCGCATCATGGTGAACATCGCGATCGCGCCTGCTTTGTCGGCGGTGCTCCCCGGCATAGGGGCGCGCTCGACGTAGGACTCCGACAAGGCCTTCTCGGCGAAGCCGATGTCGCCTTCGTTCAGGACCCGCTGTATGAGCTCTCGGACGGTGGCAGCGTTTTCTTCCGGCGTAACCATGGGCTCACATCCCTTCCGGAGCCGGCATGGCCCCGACTTGGACCATCATCTTCGGCAGATCCATCTGCGCCCAGGTCTCTTGAATCATCCCGTCGTTTCCGTGACGCGAGATCTGGATCCAGTCCACGTCGATGGCCTTCCCGTTCGCTGGGACGCCCGCCCAGGTGATCCCTCCGTCGTTCGTGCCCGTCATCCGGACATGCGAAACGACGCGGTCGCCGGCGCCGAAGATCTCGAGGATCTCGGTGCGCGTGTCAGAGAAGAAGCTGAACGTGCCCTCGTTCGCGGCGATCGCGCCTTCGACGCCGGCGGGCACCATCTCGGCGCCCGGCGTGTTGGCGACGAAGTCTGCCGCGACGCACGCGCGGACGGTGTCGTAGTCGCGGTCGTTGTAGGCCTGCTCGAGTCTCTCGACCAGCTCGATGTTCCGTGCCACGTCGCTCATGGGACCTCCCGTGGATGGGTGAATCCGCAGGCTACGACAGATGGGAGGATTCACGCAAGCGAGTACGAGCTGACGGGCGTGCGTCATGGTCAGTGTGCGACCGCCCGCCTCCGCGCCGGCCGAACCGCAGAGCCTGCAGACAGTCGAGTATCAGAGGCCTGTCGCCCGTATCAAGCACACCGTCGGGTTCGGGCAGTCCTACTACGGAGGTCTCGCCCGCGGGAACGGTCTCGACAAAGCGCTGTTCGTCGGGCCAGGCGGTCAGCTGCGGCCACACCGACAGATCGCCGGGCACATAGCCGATCCGCCGGTGCAACTCGACCGGGTCGCGCCACGGGTCGAGGCCGAGGACGCGAGCGCCGCCCGACGTGGCGTGGATCAGACCGAGGAGCAACCGGATCGTGGTCGTCTTGCCGGCGCCGTTCGGCCCGAGGAACCCGAACACCTCCCCCCGGCGAACATCAACGGATAGGGCCTCGAGCGCCACCGTGCGTCCGTAGTGCTTCGTGAGCGCGTCCGTGCGGATCGCAGCCTCTGAGGAGACCGACACTCGACCACCGCCCTCAGCCGGAGACGGGCACCCGGAACTCCACGCGGCGGCACTGCCCGCAGGCCAGGACTTCGAAGGGCAGCTTGTCTTCCCCTAGTTCCGCCCATTCCCCGAACAGCAGCTTCCAGCCGCCACTGGTTCCGCCGACCCTGAACTCCTCAACGCCCATCGATCGCAGCGGCCCGCCGCAAGACGGGCAGCGGTCGGCTGCCTCGTCGGGGGGAGGTGGAATGCTCATCTCACATCGCTCCTTCCGCGCTCGTTTCGGGTCCCACGGTATCCGGGGGAGGCGGCTTCCGCACGCCGCTAGACTCCACGGAACATGGAGATCTCCGAGTTCCAGCAGGTCATGCGCCGAACGTACGTGGATCGAGACGCTCGACGAGGCCGAGACGCGACCTTCCGGTGGTTCACGGAGGAGGTCGGTGAACTCGCGAAGGCCATGCGCACGGGCGACCAAGCCGATCGCGAGCACGAGTTCGGCGACGTGCTCGCCTGGCTCACATCGCTCGCGAACCTGGAGGGCGTCGACCTCGCGACCGCGCTCGCCCGCTACGCGATGGGTTGCCCGAAGTGCGGGGCCAGCCCGTGCACCTGCGAGTTCCGATGATCGACGTCCGGCCACCGACCGAGGACGACCGGCAGGAGATCGCAGATCTCCTGTACGTGTCGCTGAACCTGGACCGGGCCAGGCAGCATGAGCGGCTCCCGTGGATGCAGCTCCAGAACTTCCTGTGCGCGTACGACGGCGACCGGATCGTCGCGACGACCGCCGTGCGCCCGTTCCGACAGTGGTTCGGAGGGCGGGAACTGTCCATGGCCGGCGTCTACGCGGTCGTGACGCAACCGGAACGGCGCGGGACCGGCCTGGCCTCGCGGCTCGTGGCCCAGTGCCTCCACGCCGCGCGGGAGCAAGGCACTTCGATCTCCTGTCTGTATCCGGCGACCCTTCGTCCCTACCGGAACGTCGGGTTCGAGCTGGCGGGCACGTACACGGAGCACCGGGTGCCGTTGGACGACCTTCCGGATCTGGATCCGGAACTAGCCGTCGACGAGTACCAACCCGCGGATGTCGACGCCATCCGGGCCTGTTACCGGCAAGCCGTGTCGCATCACCACGGCCCCATCGACTGCGACGAGGAGGACTGGTGGCCGAAGCGAATCCTGAGCCCCGCGACGCCGTCGCAGGTCGGCCGGGTGGTCGTGGTCCGGGACGGCGACGGCGTCGCGGGATACGCCTCGTTCCGCTACGCGAAGGACGCGGGCCAGCTGGACGTGTCGTTCGCCGTCGAGTGCCAGCACCTCGTGGCGGCCACGCCCGCGGCGTTGGGATCGCTGTTCGCGTACTTCAGGGGCTTCCGGGGACTGGGGACCGCGTTGGAGTGGCCCGGACCGCCGGTCGACGCGGCCGCGTTCCTCGTGGACGAGCAGCGCGTCGTTCCGGCGTGGACGTTCCGGTGGATGGCCCGGCTCCTCGACGTTCCGGGCGCGTTGGAGAGTCGCGGGTACGCCCCGGTCGACGGCGAGGCCGTCATCGCGGTGGACGACGCGATGTTCGCCGACAACCGCGGACCGTTCCACGTCGTGGCGGACCGGGGGAAGGTCCGCGTCACCAGGACCGACGCCAAGGCCCGCGATCCGATCCCGATCGGGGTGCTGTCGTCGCTGTTCACGGGGTACGTCTCGGCCCGCGACGCCGCGCGGACGGGCGTCCTCCGCGTGGACGATGACACTGTGGCGTTCCTGTCGGAGCTGTTGGCAGGTCCGGCGCCCTGGATGCTCGACTGGTTCTGATGGACTTCTTCATCCGGGAGGCAACCGTCCACGACTGGCCCCTGGTTGCGGCGCTGTTGGTCGAGCTGGGACGCGACGTGCCGGCCTCGGCGCCCACGAACCCTTCGCACCTGATCCACTTCAGGGGACACCTCGCGCAGCGCAACACCGTCACGCTGATAGCCGAGACCATGGGGACCGGGGGGCCGATCGGGTTCCTGGACATGGAGTTCCGGCAACGGCTCGGGCACCACCGACCCCAAGCCTGGGTCAACGACCTGGTGGTCACGGAACCGGCGCGGGGACGGGGCGCCGGGAGGGCGTTGCTCGACCACGCAGAGATGCTCGCCCGCCGACGGGGGTGCTTCCGGATGTCGTTGGAGACCGCCGGCTGGCGCGAGGAGAGCTATCGGTTCTACGAACGGCAAGGTTGGATCGACAACGGCACGTGGTTCATCAAGCTGCTGGATCAGGACCGTCCCGAGCCCGACGATCGCATGGAGTAGGAGGGCTCAGGCCAGGCTGAACAGGTGCTCGGCGATCTGGACCGCGTCGAGGGCCGCACCCTTGCGCAGGTTGTCGCCGCACGCGAACAGGAGCAACTGGTCGTCGTGGTCGGGGACCTGGCGGATCCGGCCCACGAGGACCTCGTCCCGGCCTGCGGCCTCCAGCGGGCTGGGGTAGACGCCATTTGTCGGGTCGTCGCGGAGCTCAACGCCGGGCGCGCCCGACAGGACCTCGCGGGCCTCGTCCGGCGTGATCGGTCGAGAGAACGTCGCGTGGATCGACACGGAGTGGCCGACCGGGACCGGGACCCGAACCGCAGTGGCGGCGACCTCTAGGTCGGGGATCCCCAGGATCTTCTTCGGCTCGGCGATGAGCTTCAGCTCCTCCCCGGTGAAGCCGCCCCGACCGAAATCGCCGATCTTGGCCACCACGTTGTGGGCGATCGTCTTGCCGAAGACCTCGCCGGACGGCAACGCATCCAGGTCGGGATGCCGCATCTCATCCTCGGAGCCGTGGAGCTTCTCCACCTGCTCGGCCAGCTCGCGGATCCCTTTCTCGCCGGCCCCCGACACCGACTGGTAGGACGACAGGATCAGCCTGGTGAGCCCGGCGACCCCGTGGAGCGGGCCGATCGGCATCAGCGCCGTGATGATCGTGCAGTTCGGCACCGACACGATCCTCGGTGATCCCGCGAGGGCCTCGGGGTTGATCTCGGGGATCGACAGGGGAACCGCCGGGTCCATGCGGAACGCCGACGAGTTGTCGACGCAGGTCGTGCCGGCGGTCGCGGCGGCGGGCACGACCGCCCGCGACACGGTGGCCCCGGCGGAGAGCAGGGCGAGGTCCGCGCCCCGGAGCCGATCGAGGCTCAGTTAGTGCACGGTGTGCGGCCGGTCTCGGAACGCGATCTGCACGCCCTCCGAACGGGGCGAGGCGAGCGGGATCAACTCGTCGACCGGGAAGTTCCGCTCCCCCAGGATGTGGAGGATCTCCCGCCCGACGGCGCCCGTGGCTCCTACGACGGCGACGCGCATGGTCCACCCATGGTAGCCGTCGTCGGCGGGGCTCTATGTGAAGCGCCAGGAGTCGAGCAGCTGGCGGAACTTGCCGGCGGTGCTCGCGTAGTGGTCGGCCGAGTCGCTGAACGCGATCCGCCAGCCGAGTTCGCCCCGCACCACCACGACCTCGGTCATCTTGAAGGTCTGGCCTCGGTCGTCGGTGAAGGTGGTGTCCCAGATCCGGGCCGCCTCGCCCCCGACCGAGTCCGTCCGGGAGGCCCCAAGGTCGAACCCCGCGGCCTGGTCCTTCTGCCGGACCACCGACGCCAACGTGGCCGCGTCGGAGCCGGACGGCAGGTCGATGGCTTCCACGAGGACGGTGGTCGTCCCGGCGGCCGGCGAGAACCGGTCGAAAGCAACGTCCTCGCGCTGGGCCTGCCCCGCTTCCCAGCCTGCCGGCACGTTCACGCAGTACCCGTAGAGATCGGACGTGAAGTCGCGACCCTCACATGGATCGGTGCGGAACAGCCGGAACGCAAGGAACCCGGCGGCGACCCCGATCACCAGGGACAAGAGTGCCACCCCCTTCCTGGTCGAGCGCTGGGGCAGAGGCGTGACGTCGAGCGAGGGGCGCTCGCCTGGGCTCCGGCGAGCGCCTCCCAGGTGCGATGGGCCGGGCTCGAGCGTCCGCCCGCAGTTCGCGCAGGTCTGCGCCTCCTCCGGGTTCACGTTGCGGCAGTTCGGGCAGACGATCATGGGCGGCTCACTCCGACACGGCGTCGGAACCGTCCAGGCCGAACCGGCGGTGGATGGCCTGGACGGCCCGGTGGGCGTCCTCGGCCCGGACCACACACGACACCCGGATCGAGGACGTGGAGATCATCTCGATGTTGATGCCCTCGGTCGCGAGGGCGTCGAACATGTCGGCCTTCACCTCGGGGTGGCTCTTCATACCCGCGCCGACCAGCGAGACCTTGGCGATACCGGCGTCGGTGGAATACCCGTGGGCCCCGATGTCGGCCACAACCCTGTCCATCACGCCGGTCAGGCGCGGCAAGTCGGCCCGGGGAACGGTGAACGAGAGATCGGTCTTGCCACGATGCGACACGTTCTGCACGATCATGTCGACGCTGATGGCCTCCTCGGCTACCGCCTTGAAGATCGTGGCCGCGACGCCGGGATGGTCGGGGACCTCCTCCAGCGTGACCTTGGCCTCCTCGTCGTCGAGGGCCACGCCCGAGATCAGGGCCTGTTCCACGCTCTCGTCCTCCTCGGCCACCCACGTGCCCGGCTCGTCGGTGAACGACGAGCGCACGTGGATGGGAACGCCGTTCCTGCGAGCGTACTCCACGGACCGCAGTTGCAGGACCTTGGCCCCGGCGGCCGCCAGCTCGAGCATCTCGTCGTACGTGACGCGTTCGAGCTTGCGAGCGGAGGACTCGATCCGGGGGTCGGCCGTGAACACACCCTCCACGTCGGTGTAAATCTCGCAGCACTCGGCCTCCAGAGCAGCGGCCAGGGCGACGCCGGTGGTGTCGGAGCCGCCGCGGCCGAGGGTGGTCACGTCGGCGGTCGTGGAAACCCCCTGGAACCCGGCCACGATCACGACCTTCCCCTCGGCCAGGGCTTCCCGGATCCGGCCTGGGCGCACGTCGACGATCTTGGCCTGGCCGTGCTTCGAGTCGGTGATGATGCCGGCCTGGGAACCGGTATACGAGGCGGCCTTGCACCCGCGAGCGTTGACGGCGATCGCCAAGAGCGACATGGCGATCCGCTCCCCCGCGGTGAGGAGCATGTCGAGCTCGCGGGGCTCGGGGGCAGCACTGATCTCCTGGGCCATGGCGAACAGCTCGTCGGTCGTGTCGCCCATCGCGGAGACGACCACAACCACGTCGTATCCCTCCTCCCTGGCGCGGACCACCCGGTCTGCGACGACATTGATCCGGTCCGGGTCGCCGACCGACGTGCCGCCGTATTTCTGCACGATGACGGGCATGTTCCTGCTCCCCTCCGGCCAGGATCGGAGGGTAGCAGGCTAGGCGTCGGAGTCCGGGATGCCGAGCGCCTCGCGTAGGAACTGGAGTTGGAGCAGGAGGAGGTTCTCGGTCACCTGCTCCTGCGGCGTCATGTGCGTCACCCCCGAGAGCGGAAGGAACGAGTGGGGCCTGCCCGCCTCCATCAGGGCTCGGGACAGCTGGAGCGTGTTGGCCACGAACACGTTGTCGTCGGCGATGCCGTGGATCAGCAGCAACGGTCGTTCCAGCTTGGCGGCCTCCTCGATCAGCGAGCTCCTGCGGTACGCCTCGGCGTCGTGGTAGGGATGGCCCCAGTACCGCTCCGAGTAGTGCGTGTCGTACAGCCGGGGATCGGTGACCGGCGCCCCGGCAACCGCGGCGTGGAAGACCTCCGGCCGGCGCAGCACCGCGATGGCGGCGAGGAATCCGCCGAACGACCAGCCGCGGATCGCCACGCGTGACAGGTCGAGGAACCCGAACCGCCGCGCCGCCGCGTGGAGTGCGTCGACCTGATCTTCCAAGACCACGTCGGCCACGTTCCGCGAGATCGCCCGCTCCCAAGCCGGGCCTCGCCCGGGCGTGCCGCGGCCGTCGGCCACGAGCACGGCGAACCCCTGGTCGGCGAACCACTGGTCCTCCAAGAAGGCCAGCTCGGACTTGACGACCATGGCGGCATGCGGGCCGCCATAGGGGTGCAGAAGGACCGGGAGCGGCCGCTCCGGATCGCGGCCGCCCGGTGTGATGAGCGCGGCCCGAAGTTCCCGGGGGCCCGCGTGGAACAGCGTGGGCCGGGCCGCGAGTACCGGTCGTTCCGCGAACGACACGAGCGTGGCCACGGACACGCCGTTCTTCGTGACGGTGGTGGTGGGGGTCGCGGCGGCCGGCGTGATCGATGTGAGCACCACCACATCCGCGCTGGCCGCCGCGGCGTGCATGCCCGGCTCCCGCGTCAGGCGTTCCACCTCCCCGCCGGGTGACGCGCGGAAGACGTGGGCCTCGGTCGGTTCCTCGGACGCGACGAACACCACGTCTTGTCCCACGTCGACCACCCGATGGATCTGCAGGCCCGGGGGTGTCACGGGCTCGTCGTCGAAGAACAGTCGCCGGGTGTCGCCCTGGTCGGCCGTGAACACCAGCCGCCCGTCGGGCAGCCATCGGGGCACCCCGTCAACGATCTCGAGCCACTCCGGATCGTGGTCCTCCCGGACGAGGGTCATCGCTCCGGTCGCGCCTTCGACGGCCAGGATGCGGGTCGTTCGCTGATCGCGAGACTGAACCAGGAGCGTGAGCGGATGGCCCGCCTGCCAGCTCACGCGCGCGAGGTACGGGAACGACTCCGGGTCCCAGTCCAAGTCCACGCGCGAGCCGTCGAGGCCCAGCACCGAGAGTGCGACGAGGGCGTTCGATGTTCCCGCCTGTGGGTAACGCACGGACCGGGATGGAACGGTCGGATCGACCGGAGACGAGATGTGCCACTCGGGCACGGGGTTCTCGTCGACCCGAGCCGCGGCGATCCGTTCCCCGTCCGGCGACCACCAATGCCCCCGGAACCGGTGCATCTCCTCGGCCGCGATGAACTCCGCCAGCCCCCAGGAGACGGCGGGGTCGTCCTCTTCCGCGAGTACGCGGTCCGCGCCGCCGTCGAGGTCGACGACGTGCAGTGCGCGATCTGCCACGTAGGCGACGCGACGGCCGGTGGGGTCCGGACGCGGGTCGGAGGGGGGGCCGGCCGGCGCCAGTTCCCGGGACTTCCCATCAACCAGGTCGGCCACGAAGAGCCGCTTCCCCAAGGCGAAGGCGGCCGACCGGAGGTCCAGGTCCGGCCCGTATGCCACCACACCCTCGGCCTTCTCGCGGGTCCGTTCCCTTCGGTTTCGTTCCTGGTCCGAGGGATCCCCCGCGTCCGCCCCCCGCGGATCGAATACCAGCCGTTCCCGGGCCTCGGCGACGTCGAAGGCCCACAGGGCATTCACGGGATCGTCCCCGGCCGCGGAGCGAAGGAACGCGATCCGGGAGCCATCCGCGGCCACGGCGAAGCTCCGGGGCAGGCCGAGGGTGAACCCACGGGTCCGAGCCTTCTGCCTGGGGAACGGATCCGCCCGCACGGTCTGTCCTTCCGTTGGAGGAGGAGCGGTCGGTCACGGGATCGGCCGCTCGGGGCATAGTACGGGTGAGACCGGTCTTCGAGAGGGGTCTGTGTACGACGACCTGACCGACGGCGCGCTCCTCACGCTGTCCTGCGAGGAGCCGGACGCGTTCGCGGCATTCTACCGCCGGCACGCCGAGGAGCTGCTCCGGTACTTCTCGCGGCGGACCCTCGACCCGCAGGCTGCCGCGGAGCTCACCGCGGAGACGTTCGCCGAGGCCTTCGCGTCGCGGGGAAGGTTCCGGGACCGCGGGGAAGGCGCCGGGGTCGGGTGGTTGTTCGGGATCGCGCGGCATCTGCTCTCCCGGTTCTTCAGGGCAGGGATGGTGGACTCGCGAGCCCGCCGGCGCCTGCGATTGCCGGAGCGGGACCTCTCGCCGGACGACTACGAGCGGATCGAGGAGCTGATCGACTTCGAGCCGCTTCGAAGGGCCGTGGGCGCGGCGTTGGAGAGCCTGTCCGAGGAACAGCGCGAGGCCATGCGCCTGCGGGTGATCGACGGACGGCCCTATCCGGAGGTGGCCCGGCTGCTCGATTGCACGGAGGCCACCGCCCGGGCCCGGGTCAGCCGGGGCCTGCGGCGGCTGGCCCAATTGATGAACGTCCAACCGCAACGCGTCATGACGGAGGTCGACTGAGATGGACACCCAGATCCGGTTCCTCCAGGAGCTCGAGGATGACCTGCTGGAGGCGGCGTGGCGCGAGTCGCTCGGCCGCGAGGCGTCCGGGGGGCGGCGGCCGCGTCAGACCCGCGCCCCGCGGAGGGCGCCTCGCCGCTGGGTACTGGTGACGTCGGGCGCGGCGGCCTCGTTGGTCCTCTCGGGCGCGATCGGCTGGTTCGTGATGCGGGGTCCGGAGACGGAACGGCCCCTCACGGCTTTCATAGGGCAGCCGAGGCCCGCCTCCGGCTCGCCCGCGCCGGCCTTTGCTCCGTCCGCCCCGGGGGACTCGGCCTACAAGGGCTTTCGCGCCGCCGCCGGCCACAACGCGCCGGTGACCCACGGCATCACGACCACCGGACCGCTCGGTTCCGTCGGAAGCGTGGTCGGACGGCCCGAGGACCTCTCCAAGGTCATCAAGACCGCCGAGATCTCCCTGGTCGTCCGGGGCGGAGCGTTCACCGACTCCTTCGATCGGGCCCAGCTGCTCGCCACGCGCTTCGGCGGGTACGTCGTCTCGGCTTCGTCGCAGAAGGCGAAGTCGGGCCATCTGGTCATCCGCGTGAACGCACGCCGCTTCGACGATGCGATGGTCGCCCTGCGACAGATCGGGCGGGTGGAGCGCGAGTCCATCGACGCGAAGGACGTGACCGCCGACTTCATCGACCTCCACGCCAGGCTGGGAATCCTCCTGGCCCGGCGGACCGCCCTGGTGAAGCTGCTCAGCCAGGCCACCACGCTCGACACGATCCTGCGGCTGCAGGGCATGGCCGACGATGTCCAGACCAACATCGACCAGTTGGAGGGCCGGCTGCGCTACCTCAAGAACCAGACCTCCCGGGCCACGATCCGCGTGGACATGCGCGAGGCCGGAGTCGTCGTGACCAAGCCGGCTGCGCCGGTGGAGAAGCCAAGCCTGATCCGGGCGTGGCAGCGCTCCATCGCCGGATTCTTCGACGTGCTCTCGGCGGTCACGATCGGGCTGGGATACGTGATCCCGATCTCGGTCCTGGTGCTGGCCGCCTTCTTCGCCGTCCGTGGGGCCCGCCGCCGCCGCGCCGTAGCGTAGCCGAGCTCACATCTCGCGGCGGCCCTCGAGGGCCTGCGAGAGCGTGACCTCGTCGGCGTACTCCAGGTCACCGCCGACCGGAAGGCCGCTGGCCAGCCGCGTGACCCGGACCCCCGACGGCTTCAGCAACGCCGCTACGTACAGGGCGGTGGCGTTCCCCTCCAGATTCGGGTTGGTCGCCAGGATCACCTCGGTCACGCCGTCGCGTTCCACGCGGTCCAGCAGTTCCTGAACTCGGAGGTCCTCGGGCCCGACCCCATCGAGCGGCGAGATGGCCCCGCCCAGCACGTGGTACCTGCCCTTGATGACGGCGGCCCGCTCGATCGTGGCTGCGTCCTTCGGTTCCTCAACCACGCACAACACGGTGCGGTCGCGCGACTCGTCGCGACAGATCCGGCACAGGTCGCCCTCGGCCACGTTCCCGCATTCGCGGCAGAAGAAGATTCGCTCCTTGGCGGTGACGATGGCCTCGGCCAGGCGCTTGGCTTCGTCCGGGGGGGCCTTGACCAGGTAGAACGCAAGGCGCTGCGCAGACTTGGGCCCGATCCCGGGCAGCCGGGAGAGCTCGTCGATGAGGTCCTGGATGGGGCCCTCGTACACCTAGGATCCCTCGGGCGCCGGCTCCGCGCCCAGCTCCGCCTGGATCTTGGCCAGGGCCTCCTCCTCGGTAAGAGGCGGATCATCATCCGGGTCCCCCGTGGCGGCCACGGGCTCGCGCACAACGCACCGCACCGTCGGCGTGACGCCGAACAGTTCTTGCAGAGCGTCGCGGAGCTCGCTCTCCCGCTCCTCCACTTTGATCACGCCGAACTTGCGATCCGGCGGGAACGCCAGCTCCAGCGTCTGCCCGTCGAACGCCACCGGCGTCGCGACCTCCAGGAAGGATGGGAGCACCGCCTTCCCCGCTCCCCGCAGGTGGTCGACCAGCGTCGGCCAGGACCGCCGCAACATCGCCACATCCACAGCCGCGGTGCCGGCCCCCAACACGGGCGAAACCGGCTTCTCGCCAGGCTCCGCCCGCGGCTCTTTCGCAGCCCGCTTCCGTGGCTTGGGCTTGTCGGGCGGCGGGGTCTCTGGGAGAGCGACGCTGCGGACCGCCGGTGCGGAGCCGGGCGCAGTCGCAGGGGTCTCAGCTCCGGCGGGAGCAGTCGCGACCCCCGAGGGCCCCGCCGCCTCGGACTCGAGCCCAGCCAGCCGCTCGAGCCGCTCGATCCGAGAGATCATCGCGTGGGGCTGGGGGTCGGTTTCGGGGATCGTGGCCCGGATGAGCGCCAGCTCGAGCGAGAGGCGCGGCGAGGTCGTCCACCGCATGTCGTTCTGGGCGGCGAGCAGGAGCGCGATGACCCGGGAGATCTCGCCCGGCGTGAGCTTGGCGGCCTGAGCACGGAGCAGCTCGTACTCGTCGTCGGTCACATCGAGCAGCTCGGTCTGGCCCGGGGCGGTCCGGACGAGCAACAGGTTCCGGAAGTGGGCCAGCGTCTCCGCGGTGACGTGACGGAGGTCCTGGCCCTGCTGCACGAGGCCGTTCACGATCTCGAACATCGACTTCGCGTCGCCGACGGCAACGGCGTCGGCCAGCGCGACCTGCACCGCCGACCGCGGCGCACCGAGGAGGGACGCCAGCACGTCTTCCCCGATCTCCCCTCCACCGAGGAGCGACGCCTGGTCCAGCAGCGACAGTGCGTCGCGCATGGACCCTTCGGTCTGCCGCGCGATCGTGTGGGCGGCCTCGGTGGTGACCCCGATGCCCTCCTCCTTGGCGACCCGCTGGATGTGCTCGGCCACGACCTCCACCGGCACCCGGCGGAAGTCGAACCGCTGGCACCGGCCCACGATCGTGGCCGGCATCTTGTGAGGTTCGGTGGTGGCGAGAACGAACCGCACGCCGGGGGGCGGCTCCTCGAAGACCTTCAGCAGCGCGTCGAACGCTTCCCGCGACAGGCGCTGGGCTTCGTCGATGATGTAGACCTTCTCACGGCCGGCGACCGGCGCCGTGGGCGCCTTCTCGCGGAGCTCTCGGGCATCGTCGACGCCGCCGTGGGAGGCCGCATCCAGTTCGACTACGTCGAGGTGGATGCCCTCCCGGATCGCGACGCACTGCTCGCAGGTGCCGCACGGCTCGGCCGTGGGCCCCTGCTCGCAGTTCACCATCTTGGCCAGGATCCGCGCGGTCGAGGTCTTCCCCGTCCCCCGGGGCCCGCAGAACAGGAACGCGTGCGCGAGGCGTCCTTCCTGCACGGCGCCCATCAGGGCGCGGACGACGTGCTCCTGCCCCAGGATCTCGGATGGCCCCTGCGGGCGGTACTTGCGGTACAGCGACTGGTATTGCTTCTCCTCGGCCACGGCTTGCTCCCGCCCGGGGAAGGACTAACAGCATGACAGGTAGTGGTGACCGCGCACCCGCCGTTGACCGCGGAAGACTCGAGCGTTTCCTCAACCGGTGGCTCCGGCCAGGCACTCCTGCGGCACCCGCCAGCGCCCCCTTACGGCTGCTTCCTTCCGGACCTGACCGGGTTCGAGGGTTGGCGTCGCGCAGGACCCGACCATCATCGCTCCGCGCCGAGGGCTGCCTCGGACCATCCGGGCCGCGGGCGGGGATTCAGCCCCGCTGAAGCGGATTGCGGGTACAGGGCACCGCTGGCTCCCCGCCTAGCACGGTCACCGGGGCCGAGTATACGGCCTGCCCCGGACAAGCTCAGAACCGCGTGGAATACGCGCCGGGGTCCGGTACCCGGGAAGCCGAGGGGCCTACCCCTCCCCGCCTTCACCCACCACGCAGTACTCCGGAGAGGAGGCGAGGAAATCGTTCCGGGGGCTCCCATCCGGGTTGGTCTTGGCGGGGTGGCCCGGTAGGTTGTTGAGGTGAGCCGGGAGGCTCGCTACGTCCACCTCGATGTAGACGTAGGGGTTCGTGTCGCTCGCCGTGCGGTGGCACAATCCCTGCTTGTGCTCAGGACCGGGTGTGGCCCCCGTTGATCCAGCCATTACGAACTGGACTCCCGCCAGCAACAGGACCGAAAGCGAGAACGCCGCCACGCGTTTCATGCTCAACCTCCTCCTCTCTCTTGCTCCTCGCACCGTCGAAAGAGCGCGGAGCGGATCACCCTGTCACTCACCGTATGGGGCGTCGCGTCGTTCGTGAATTCCCCGTTCCCCTGACGTTGCATACGCATTCCTGCGTATCCACATCGAAGGGGTCGATGGCGGCGTCGGGTCAGATGCGGCGGAGCACCCGGCGCCACGTGCGCCCGTCGCCGAGCACCAGCCGGTCGCCCGAGACCTCGAACGGACGCTCCTCGTCCTCCTCCAGCAGCTCGGCCATCGACCCGGCCTCGACGTGATGTTCCACAACGCCGGCCGTGACGCCCGCCTCGTCACGGGCCTCGATGATCTTGAACGTGCCGAAGTACGAGACGTACGCCAAACCCGACGGTGGACCGTCGTCGGCCATCACCTGCACCGCGAGGACCCCTGAAGGATGGTAGATAACGAGGCCCTTGGGGTTTGGGCCGAACGGGTTGTTCCACTCCCCGTCGGGATCTTCGCGATCCTCGTACGAGACCAGCCTCCAAGCCCCGAGGAGCTCGCGCCGGGCCTCGTCGAGACTCATGCCATCACCAGCCGTTCCGGTGGATCAGTTCCACGAACCTGCGTCGGCGTCGGGTCGCCGCCGATCCCCGTTCGCCGGGAACGGCCGCCGGATACCCGATCCCGATCACGCCGATGGGCCGGAACTCCTCCGGAACGCCGAACGCGCGGAGCAACTCCTGTTCCCCCCCGAACAGGCCGAACAACCACCCCCCGAGCCCCTCGTCGACCGCAGCGAGGAGCATCGCCATCGCGGCCATCCCCGCGTCGACGTCCCAGTAAGGGACAGGCCACTCCTCCTCCCGCTCCATCCCGGTGCCAGCCTTGTCGGGTTCCGCGTAGCGGTCGAGGTACGCCCGCTTGTGCGAGAGCGGCAGCACCACGACCGGCGGCGGCTTCTCGAACAGGCGCCGATACTCCTGGTCGACCGTGAGATCGAAGAACCTGGTCACCGACTCCGGTTCGTCCAACACGAGGAACTCGTTCCCCTGCGTGTAGCCGGCCGAAGGTGCGCGGCTCGCCGCCCACAGCACGCGATCGACGACCTCCGGAGGGACCGGACGCGGATCGAACGCGCGGACCATCTTGCGGCGGCGCAAGGTTTCGCGGAGCTCCATTCTTCCCTCCTCGGACGACGACGCGAGGATACGTCGGGCAGGGATGGCCCGTATCCTGACCGCATGTCCTCCGCCCGGGCGGTCCTGCTCGACCTGTGGGACACGACCGCGTGGGGCGAGATGCCGACCGAGGAGGAACGCCTCACCACGCAGCTCGGCGTGAGCGAAGGGATGTTGTACGACGCCTTCGAGCTGACCCGCGATGCTCGGGGGACCGGCGAGTACGGCAGCCCGGAGGAGGATCTGGCGTCGGTGGCGCAGGCCTGTGGTCTTGCGCTGGATCCCGACGACGTCCGACGTATCACCGACGTCCACATCGCGTGGCTCAAGCGAGGCGTGCACCTGTACGACGACACCCTCCCCGTTCTCCGCGAGCTCCGGGGCCGGGGCATGCAGACGGCGATCATCAGCAACTGCGACCACTTCACCCGGCCCGCCGTCGAGGCGCTCGGGTTGGAGGGCGAGGTGGACACCCTGATCCTGTCGTTCGAGGTCGGCGCCTTGAAGCCCGATCCCATCATCTATCGGGTCGCGCTGGAGCGACTCCACGCCGTCGCCGCCGACGCCATCTTCGTGGACGACCAGGCCGAATACTGCGACGGAGCCGCTGCGCTGGGCATGCGGACGTTCCGCATCGATCGGGAGGAGGCCGGTCTCGATCCGAACGGCCACACCGCTATCCGCGACCTGCACGAACTGCTGGACCTGATGTGATCCGTGCTCGACCCGCGGTCTGCTACCTGCGTGGAGCGGACCTGGTCCCACTTCGTCCCAGACGCAAGGCAACCCTCGGCCGGGGAACTGTCAGGCGTCGCCAGCCCGTCCAACCCGCAGTCGAACACCGGAGGCCCGAGATGCCCGCAACCAACCGCCGCTCCGTGACGATCCTCGCTCTAGCCGTGACCCTGGCACTCTCTGCGTGCGCGCGCGCGTCGACGCCCGGCTCCGGCGGGGCGCCTCCCGACTCGCCCGTGTCCTCCACGCCCGGTCCGGGGAGCGGATCGCCAGGTGGACCCTCGCCGGTCGTGCCGAGGCCGGGCATGGCCGACGTGCGGCCGATCCCGTGGGAGCGGATCGACGTCGGCTCCGACGACCGCACGCTCACCGTGTTCTTCACCAGCGGGATCGAACCTTGCTACGTGCTGGACCATGTCGACGATCGGTACGGAGCCTCCGCCGTGACGATCACGCTGTACGAGGGCCACGACCCCGCCGCTGGCAAGGTGGCCTGCATCGAGATCGCGATGTTCAAGTACGTCAAGGTGATCCTGGACGAGCCGCTGGCCGGCCGGAAGCTCGTCGACGGAGCGAAGCCGAAGAACTGACATGCCCGACACGCCGTTCGGTAGCCTTGCTCGGTGCTACCGATCGGCGCGATCCTGGTGGACTTCGACGGAACGGCCTGCACGGCCGACGTTTCCGAGACACTGCTCGAGGCATTCGGTGACCCCGACTGGCCGCTCTTCGACGAACGCGTCGGCCGCGGGGAGATGGGTCTGCGTGAAGCGGCCAAGCATCAGTCCGCCATGTTGAAGGGAACCCGCGGGGAGATGGAGTCCTACGCGGTCGAACACTGCCCAGTGGACCCCACGTTCCCCTCGTTCGTGGCGTGGGCAGAGGCGTGCGGCCTCCCCTTGACGTTGGTATCCGACGGATTCGCGTTCTACATCCGGCCCATCCTGGAGGCCGCCGGCCTCGCCCACCTCGACGTCGTCACCAACGAGCTCGTGTTCGAGGAAGGCCGCCTGAGCCTGTTGCATCCCAACGGGCATCCCGAGTGTGTGGGGTGCGGGACCTGCAAGATGCTCGTGGCCCTTCGAACCCGGGACCGCCACGCGCCGATCGCCTTCGTCGGCGAGGGCCAATCCGACCGGTACGGCGCGCTGTACTCAGACATCGTGTTCGCCAAGGATGCGCTGGTCGAGATCTGCCGGCGCGACGGTGTTCCCTATCTTCCGTACGACGACTTCGAGGACGTCCGCCGCTCCCTGGAGGAGATGGACGGCTTGCCTGGCGCCGTTGCGCCGGAACGATGCCCGGGTTGGATCGACGCGTGACCGCGTTTCCGGACGGACTGATCACGCGCGGCGCAACCCGCGACGAGGCGCCGCTCGTCACCGACCTATGGCGGGCGGCGGAGGCCGTCGACGCCGGGGAGTCGGAGGTCACCCTGGAGGACGTCCTGAGCGATTGGGAACGACCGGGGTTCGACCCGGCCACCGACACGATCCTGGTCATCGATGCCGATCACCCGGTGGCCGCGGCGGAGGTGTGGGGGACGCGGGCCGACGCCGCCGTGCTTCCCGATGCGCGGGGGCGTGGCATCGGAGCCTCACTGCTCTCCTGGATCGAGGAGCGGGCGCGGGAGGCGGCGGCCCCCCGCATCGGCCAGACCATCCCGGACACCAACGAACGGGCCGCGGGGCTCTTCGCGCGGCAGAGCTACACGCCTCGCCACACGTCCTTGACCCTCGAGCTGCCGCAAGACGTCAGGATCGAGCACCCCCCCTTGCCCTCCGGGATGGAGATCCGTCCGTTCGATCCCAGGCACGAGGAGTACGAGGTATACCGGCTGCTCGAGGACGCGTTCCGCGAGTGGCCCGGTCGGGTCCCCGGGACCCTCGAGTTCTGGCACACGCAGACCGCCGCCAGGAAGGACTTCGACCCGTCGCTGCTCTTCGTTGCAGTGGACGCCGGCATGATCGTCGGAGCCGCGTCCTGCATCCCCTACCTTGAGGTGGGGTGGGTCCAGCAACTGGCGGTCCGAAGGTCGCATCGGGGACGGGGGTTGGGGAAAGCCCTCCTCCGGACGGCGTTCGAAGAGTTCCGACGTCGAGGGCAGACCTCGGTGGGCCTCTCCACCGACTCGCGCACCGGAGCGCTCGATCTCTACTTGCACGTGGGGATGGAGGTCCGCCGCACCTACACGCACTACGCGAAGGACCTGCTTCCCTAGCCTGTCGCTGCGCGGTGGCCGAGGGATTCGAACCCTCGAGGGGGTTGCCCCCCTACACGCTCTCCAGGCGTGCCCCTTCGTCCGCTCGGGCAGGCCACCGCGTCAAGTCTACGGGAGCCCTCCCAGCGGAAATCGAGGGCCCGGCCCGTGGCCCCTCGGGGAGCAGCGGCGGCACCGATGCGTCTTCGGATCATGGCTCCCATCACTGCGGCGCTCTTGCGTCGGGCCTCGGATATCGTTTTGGGAGGGCGACATGCGTTTCGCGACTCACTGGTCCCATCGAGCAGGAGGGCGTCATGGAGGCACCAAGGGATCAGATCCTCGTGGTGAGACCAGGCGGGCGGAGAGCGGGACCGCCGACACCGGGGATGGACCGGTGGGAGGCTGTCGCCACGGACCGTATGTGGGCCGGCGGCGCCCGCACCACGTCGGGCATGTCATCCGGCTGGCATCACCACGGCGAGTACGAATCGGTGATCTTCGTCCTGACGGGAGCGCTGCGGATGGAGTTCGGTCTGCAGGGCGCACACACCGTTGACGCCGGTCCCGGTGATCTCGTCTTCGTGCCGAAGGGTTGCGTGCATCGGGAGAGCAACCCGACGGAAGAGGACGCAGATCTGTTCGTTGTGCGAGCTGGCCGGGGGGAGTCGACCTTCAATGTCGACGGACCGGACACATGAGTACCAAGTGGGCGCTCTGAAACGCCCTGATTCCACCCTGATCGCCCGCCTCGGCGATCAGCAGGTCGGTGATTGAGTCCCGGACGGCGCAGCGCGCGCCACGCTTGGGGGGTGAGTAAGGGTCGGGCGAACCCCGCGGCCCGCCCGACCCCTTTCGCGGAGGCGGCGTGATTCGAACACGCGAGGGGTGGATTAGACCCCTAACCGCTTTCGAGGCGGTCCCGATCGTCCGCTCCGGCACGCCTCCGCCGGCGAGTCTAGCAAGGGGAACTATCCCTTCCAGGG
>JAHEXX010000021.1:0-3761 GCA_023251895.1 bacterium | reverse complement strand
TTGATTGGGTACTTGGGCGGATTGCCGACGAGGTGACGACAATCTTGCACGAGTTCACGCCCCTGATTCCAGCATTCTAGAGCCATCTCATCGCCTTACCGCCCTGGAAGGGATAGTTCCCCTAGCAAGGCATGCGGTCGCGCCGACCCGCTTCCCTGTGCGAGGATTCCGCACGTCCGAGGCTTCGAACGAGGAGAGGGAGGAGCGGATGGACCCTGCCCTTCTGCAGTCGGTTCCGCTGTTCCGGGACCTGTCGGCACATGACCGCGGACAGGTTGCCCGGTGGGCCGACGAGATCGATGTTCCCGCGGACTATCGCTTGGCGGAGGAGGGCCGGTTCGCCCACGAGTTCTTCGTGATCCTGGACGGGACGGTCGAGGTCACGAAGGCCGGGGAGCGCGTCGCCGACCTCGGCCCCGGCGACTTCTTCGGCGAGATCGGGCTGATCGAAACGGAGCGACGAACCGCGACAGTCGCGTCCACCAGTCCGCTGCGCGCCGTCGTGATGCACCAGCGGGACTTCGCCGCCATGAAGGACGAGTTCCCGCAGGTCTGCGAGCGCATCCACGACGCGATCCGCAGCAGGATGGCACAGGGCTAACCGCCGAACGGCCCGGCGCCTTACCGGAGTCCGGCAGCCCCGGTCACGCCCTGCGACGTCTGGTCGTGTCGCGAGGCTCAGCGGCGATCGCGGAAGAACGAGCGCAGCACCTCGGCGCACTCCCGCTCCAGCACACCCCGTTCCACCTCGACGTAGTGGTTGAGGCGCTCGTCCCGGACGAGGTCGCCGAGGGAACCGGCGAACCCTGCCTTCAGATCGGCGGCTCCGTAGACCAGCCGCTCGATGCGGGCCAGCACCGCAGCGCCGGCGCACATCGCGCACGGCTCCAGGGTCACGTACAGGGCGCAGCCCTCCAGGTGCCAGGAACCGGCCACACCCGCCGCCCGCCGCAACGCGATGATCTCCGCGTGCGCGGTGGGATCGTTCAGCCGCTCCCGCTGGTTCCCGGCTGCGGCGAGCACCCGGTCGCCCCGGACCACGACCGCGCCGACCGGAACGTCGTCCCAATCCAGGCACCGTCGGGCCTCCACGATGGCGAGCCGCATCAGTTCCTCGTCGCGACTTGCCTTCGGTTCGGTCCCGTTCACTAGTCTGGCCTGGACTAGTAGGCGTCCAGGTGGCGCAGCCGGGCGTCCGAGATGCCGAAGAAGTGGGCGATCTCGTGCTCGATCGTGTGCGCGATGACCTCGCGCAGCTGATCCTCGTTGCGCGCGTGACGTTGGATGGTCCGTCGATACAGCGTGATGGTGTCGGGGAGAACGCCCGCGTAGCCGCGGCCGCGCTGGGTGAGGGGGATGCCGTGGTACAGCCCCATGAGGTTCGGCTGTCCGCGCGGGGGGTCGTCCTCCACAACGATCTCGACATTGTCCAGCCGCTCCAGCACCCATCGGGGCAAGGAGTCCAATGCTTGGGCGGCCAGCTCCTCGAATCGTTGACGGTCCACCATGCTGCCAGCCTACCGGGGCTCAGCAGATGCGGGGGAGCTGGTCGCCGGCGAGCATGATCAGCGGGCGGGTCGCACCGAGGCCGGTCTTCAGGTGCACCGCCGCCGGGCCTTCGCCGACCTCGCCGACGATCGAGGCATCCGAGCCCAGGGGGTGCGCCCGGGCCGCCGCCAGCACGGCGTCAGCGTCGCGGCCGGCCACGACCGCCACGCACACGCCCTCGTTCGCCACGTAGAGGGGATCCAGCCCGAGCATCTCGCATGCAGCACGGACCGGCGGCAGCACCGGCACGTTGGACTCGACGACGGTCATCGACACGTGCGACGCCTCTGCCAGCTCGTTCAGCACGCTTGCCACGCCGCCGCGGGTCGCGTCTCGAAGGCACCGCACGTCCCCGGCCGCGAGCATCACCTCCACCAATCCGGTGAGGGGCGCGGTGTCCGACGACAGTTCCCCTTCGAACTCGATCCCGGCACGGCGCGACATCACGGCCACGCCGTGGGATCCCACCGGCCCCGAGATCATGACCGCGTCCCCGGGGCGGGCCCGGTCGGGGCCGATCTCGACATCCACGGGGATCACACCCACGCCGGACGTGGTGATGAACAGACCGTCGGCGCTCCCCCGTTCCACGACCTTGGTGTCGCCGGTCACGAGGCGGACGCCGGCGCGGTCGCACGCATCGGCCATCGACGCGGCGATCGCGCCGAGCCGCTCCATGGGGAGTCCCTCCTCCAGGATGAACGCCGCCGACAGGAACAGCGGCTTCGCACCCATCATGGCGAGGTCGTTCACGGTTCCATTCACCGACAGCGCGCCGATGTTCGAACCGGGGAAGAACGCCGGCGACACGACGAAGGCGTCGGTGGTGAACGCGAGTCGCGTGCCGTTCACCTCGACGACGGCGGCGTCGCCCAGCCGAGCCAGTTCATCGGTTCCGAACACCGGGACGAACAGCTCACGGATCATCTGCGCCGTGAGCTTCCCGCCGCTGCCGTGGCCGAGCAGCACGGCCTGGCCCGGCGGCAGCGGCACGGGGCACTCCATCGAGAAGTCTCGAGCGCCCTCACTCACGTCCCTGCCTCCACGCGCTGCCGGCCCGCCAGGAAGTATGCAGCGCACGCGCCTTCGGCCGACACCATCGGCGCGCCGAGCGGGTGCTCGGGCGTGCACTCCGTCCCGAACGCGGGGCACCGGTCGGGCTTGGCCCGGCCCCGGAGCACCTCACCGGCAATGCACACCTCGGACTCGGAGGCCGGCACGCCACCCTCGCGGGGGAACCGGAGCTCCGCGTCGTACATGCGGTACGGCTCGCGCAGCTGCAACCCGCTCTTGCCGATCACTCCGATCCCCCGCCAGGCCCGGTCGCACGTCTCGAACACCTCGGCCACCACGGCCTGCGCGGGAACGTTCCCCTCGCGGACCACGGCGCGCACGTACTGGTTCTCCACCTCGTGGCGGCCCTCCTCCAGCTGCGCGACGAGCATCCGGATGCCCTCCAACAGGTCGAGGGGCTCGAAGCCGGTCACCACGATCGGGACCCGGAAGTCGCGGGCGATGGGCTCGTACTCCTGCCAGCCCTGCACGGCGCACACGTGCCCGGGGGCCAGGAAACCCTGCACCCGGTTCCCGGGCGACACCAGGATGGCCAGGATGGCCGGGGGCACGAGGACGTGCGCCACGAGCAACGCGAAGTTCTCGATGCCGAGCTGCCTGGCCTGCTTGGCCGCCATGGCGTTGGCCGGGGCGGTGGTCTCGAACCCCACAGCGAAGAACACCACGGTCTTGTCGGGGTTCCGCCTGGCGATCTCGAGCGCGTCGAGCGGCGAGTACACGACCCGTACGTCGCCGCCGGCGGCTCGGGTCAGCAGGAGGTCCTCCGAGGAGCCCGGCACCCGGAGCATGTCGCCGAACGAGCACAGGATCGCGTCGGCCCGCTTGGCGATGGCGATGGCCTCATCGATCAGCGCTAGCGGCGTGACGCACACAGGGCAGCCGGGGCCGTGCACCAGCTCGATCGCCGGCGGGAGCACCTGGTCGATCCCCTGGCGGATCAACGTGTGGGTCTGCCCGCCGCAGACCTCCATGATCGTCCACGACTTGGTGACGGTCCGCGCGAGTTCATCGACGAGAGCCCGGGCGATGCGATCGTCGCGGTATTCCTCGAGGTACTTCATCGGGGCATCGACTCCGGCCGGACGCCCTCGGGGTCCTGGGGCATGTCGATGTTCTCCAGGTTCCCCATCGCGGCGAGC
>JAHEXX010000106.1 GCA_023251895.1 bacterium | reverse complement strand
CAGGGCCGAGTGCGCATCGATGGCGCTCCATACGCTCGCGCTCGTGCCCTCCAGATAGCTGCTGCCGGCCGTGGCGGGAACCAGCTCCTCGACCCGGGTGCCGACCGTCTCGATGCACCCGATGGATCCGCTCGACGAATGGAACACGCCGCGGCCGGTGTCCGAACCCGCCAGGAAGCAGTCTCCGGCCCGATACAGGACGGCACTCACCGTGGCGCCCGTCGTGTTCGTGATCGCGATGCGAGTCTTGAAGGACGCATTGCCGAAGACGTAGGTGTCGGTCTGCTGGATCTGGAGCCCCGTCGTCCCGACGTCGACCGTCGTGACAACCTTCCGTGGGTTGGCTGCCGTGCCGGTGCCGAGCGCCTTGGTCTGACTGACGTCGGAGAACGGCGTCAGCCCGCCGGGGAAGCTCGTGCCGGTGGAATCGTGCTTCGCGAAGTCCGGTCCGTACAGCGTGCCCCCGGTGACGAGGAACGTTCCGCAATCACCGAGGGTGGCGGAACTGGGGGCGAACTCGAACGTGGCGCCGTCGGAGGTGTGCGCGACCTGACAGCTCAGGTCGTTGCCGACGTAGACGTGGGTGAGTGGACCCGACGCATCGCCGATGTCCTTGGACGCGAGCGTCCCAACGGCCGAGGCCGCGGGCACGTGGGCCAGAAGGCCGGAGAGCACGGCCACGACCATGCTGGCTCGGAACAGGTGTCGGCCGGGCCGAACACCTCGTACCCCGTTCATCCACAAACGGTTGAGGTGTGGGGCCGACATCGCATCCTCCGTGCATCCGTCCTAGGTCCCATGGCGCCACATCGGTGGCCGGTAAGCGACACTACGGCTTCCGTAGGCACTCGACATCGGCCAAACGGCCTAACGAGCGTGCCTCCGACGAGGCCGGGTTAATTGAGCGACGGATCGAGAGGCATCGTCGCGAGGAGGCGGTACTCGCCGCCCTTGCGGCGCAAGACCGCGCTCCACAGGTTCCCCGGCTCTTCCGCGAAGACGTCGGCGGGCATGGCCGGCTCGAGGATCCACGCCGACTCCTCCAGCTCCTGCTCGAGCTGCCCGGGACCCCATCCCGCGTAGCCGGCGAACACCCGGGCCCGCCGGATCGCGGTCACGACGTCCGCTTCCACCTCGCCGACCAAGAAGCCGATCGAGCCGAGCACCGGCAGGTCGGCATGCCCCGTCTCCTCGAACTCGGCGAGGAGGACCACCTCGGTCGGCCGAACCGGGCCGCCGATGAACACGGTCGCGCCGCCTCCTGCCACACCGGCCAAAGGCGGAACGGCCTCGTCCACGGCCAGATCGGTGGGCCGGTTGAGCACAACGCCGAGCGCGCCGTCCTCGTTGTGTTCGCCGATGAGGACGACGGTCCGTCGGAAGTTCGGCTCGAGCAGGCCGGAGCCCGCGATGAGCAGCTGACCGCGGAGGCTCTCCATCATCCTCCATGATGAACCTCAGTCTGGACGCTAGGCGGTGAGCTTGCGGCGGAACATCACCGTCGCCACCGTCAGCAGGACCGCCGCGTACGCGGAGAGAACGCCGAGCTGCGGCAGGACATCGGCCACCGTCCCCTGGTGGCCGAGGATCTTCCCGAATGCGTCGATGGCCCACGCGTGGGGGGTGACGTGCGCGACTGTGACCATGGCCGACGGGAACACCTCCAGCGGCACCATGCAGCCGCCCAGCGCAGCCAGCACCAGCCCGAAGAACACGCCGAGCGATCCCGCCTGCTGAGAGGTGTTGAGCACCGAGCCCATCAGCATCGCCGCCCCCGTGCCCACCAACGAGAACAGCACGACGATCGCCGCCGCCCCCAGCGGATCGCCCCAGTCCACACGGAACAGCGCCAGCGTCACAGCGACGATCAGCAGCCCTTGGAACAGCGCGATGCCGAACCGCCCCAGGGCCTCCCCCAGGACGACCGTGCCCGCCGGCGTCGGCGAGGCGAGCATCCGCCGGGAGGCGCCGATCCGCCGGGGTTCGATCAGCATCGTCGAGGCCGCCAGCGAGATGACGAAGATGAACAGGAGAAGCTCCTGCGCCGCTCCGTAGCCGAACTGCGCGGTCTGGTTCCCGCCGGCGACCGTGGCCCGGACGGTCACCTTGGGCTGTCGCCGCTCCGCGGCTTCGGCCTGCACGAGCGCCCGGTCGAAGCTGGCGACCCCTTCCGATTCCGCGAACCCGGTCGCGCGGCGTAGGGGAGCGAAACCGTCTGGCCGGCGCGGATACGTTCGTCGTATCGAGCTGGGATCACCAACCCCGCTTCGACCTGCCCGCGCTCCACGGAGGTCGTGAGGGCATCGCGGTCGTCGAAGGTCCGGACCCTGATCCCCTCGGTGTGCGCCAGGCGGGCGGCGAGGTCCGCCCCGAGGGGGCCGCTGTCGACCGACACGACCCCGAGCAAGGGCGTGAACGACGATCCGAACACGGCCCCGATCACCAGGATGATCACGAACGGGAACACCAGCATGAAGAAGGCGGCGACGCGGTCGCGGAGGACACGACGGAGGTTCATCCCCGCGATCGCGATCACCTTCCTCATCGGGGCACCAGCCTGTCCGATCGGGCCGTCGCGATCCCGCCCAACACCGCGGCGATCGCGAGGAGCGCCGCGAACGACGGGAGGACATCGCCGATGCCCGCCCCGCCCGCGAGCTCCTGGAACCCCCGCATCAGCCACGCCTGCGGGGCCGACGAGGCTGAGCATCGACAGGAACGCCGGCCCCTACGAGACTGGGAAGAAGGTGCCGCCGAGCAGCCCGAGCACCACGGCGGCGGTCGACGCGTACCCGCCGGCCTGCGCCGGTGTCTTGGCCAGGCTCGAGACCAGGGCCATGAGCCCCATCGCCGCCAGGACCCGCAGACGATGAGCACGGCGACCCCCAAGGGGTCACCCCACTTCGCTCCCAGAAGGAACGTGCTGGCCACGACCGGCACGACCATGCTGGTCAGCCCGACGACGAAGCTGGCCACGGCCTTGCCCCCGATGATCCACCCGGGTCGCATGGGCGCCACCAACAGGCGCGCGAGCGTGCCGTTCTCCCGCTCGGCCAGCAGGCTCCGCACACCGAATTCCACCGTGAAGAACAGGAAGAACACGGCCATGCCTGCCGCATAGAAGGTGGTGGAGGAGAACAGCCGGTTCTCCGCCGTGTCCCGCTGGAGCACGGCGGTTCGCGCCGTCGCTCGGGCCCGCTCCACGATGACCCGCGTCGGTCAGGTCGACGATCGCCAGGATCTCATCGGCCCGGCCCTCGAGCTCCCGGCCGGAGAGGCCATAGAGCTTGCCGAAGAAGCGCACGTTCTCCCGCGCGGTGAGGTCTGGGTAGATCGCGATCTCCTGGGGAACCCAGCCGACGCCGGAACGGGCCTCCGGCGTTGTCGTGTCGATCGTCCTGCCCTCCACCAGGACCTCTCCCCCGTCCCTGGTCAGCAGCCCGCAGACCATCGAGATCGTCGTGGTCTTGCCGGCGCCGTTGGGGCCGAGCAGGCCGTACGTCTCACCGTGAGCGATCGTGAACCCACGCCGTCCACGGCCACGAGCTCCCCGAAGGCCTTCCGGAGCCCCGAGCACTCGAGCACCAGGCCGTTCCCACTCACATCCATCAGCCAACCAGCGTCCCGGGGAGGCAACCTAGGACGACCGGCCCGGCGTCGCCGGGCCGGTCGCCCGGACCCCGTCAGGTCGTTCCGAACTCGTCGGCGAAGTCCCACACCCGGAGCTCCCCCGGCTCCAGGCGGATGACCAGGTCGTCGCCCGTTCTCTCCGCGTAGGCGGCCCCCTCCACCTCCCCCAGGTACCGGATGGCGATCCGGTGCGCGACCTCGGTCGCTCCCTCGGCTACCAGCCGCGCCTCGCATCGGATCTCGACGCCCCGGTACGGCGGGCGCTGGTCGGACACCACCAGCGAGGCCCGCGGGTCGCGGCGGAGGTGCCGGGCCTTGACGTCTCCACCGCCCGTGGCGACGTTGAACCCGCCGTCTCGCCACTCGTGCCACACCGGAGACAGCAGGACGCTCCCGTCTCTGCGGAGCGTGGCGAGCGTTGCCACGGACGGTTCCTCCAGGAACCCCGCCAACCCCTCGATGGGAAGGTCGGTACGCACATCCCGACTGTAGTGCAGCCGGCGTGCGATCAGTCCTCTTCTTGGGGCGGCTCCTCGCGACGCTTGGCCATGTAGGCCCGCAGCTCCTCGTCGATCGCGGGATCAAGCCCGGGGTCCTCGTAGGAGTCCAGCAGCTTCTTCCACTGCACGTTGGCCCGGCGGTCGGCGGTGGGCGAGCCCTGCAGCTCCCACTCCTCGAAGTTGGGGGTCAGGAAGGTTGGGCTCATGTACAACCACTCCTTGAAGTGGGCCATGGTGTGTGGCGATGCAAGGAACATCCCGCCCGGCCCTATCTCGGCCAATGCGTCGAAGGCCAGCTCCTCCTCGCTGGACCCGATCCCCTCGGAGAGCCGCCGGAACATCGCCAGCACCTCCAGGTCCAACGCGAACTTCTCGAACGACGCCGTGAGGCCGCCCTCCAGCCACCCGGCGGCATGCAACACGAAGTCGGTGCCGGCGAGCATCGTTCCCCACAGCATCATCTGGCTCTCCGCCGCGGCCTGGGCGTCGACGGCGTTCGACGACGCGAGGCCCCCGCCGCCCCGGAACGGCAGTCCGTACCGCCGCGCGAGCTGCGCCCCGGCCAGGATGCCGAACACCGACTCCGGCGTGCCGAACGCCGGCGATCCGGTTCGCATGTCGAGCGCGGTGAAGAACGACCCGTACAGGCACGCGACGCCCGGCCGGACGGTCTGCGCGAGCGCCACCCCCGAAAGCGCCTCGGCCACCTGGATGGCCAACGCCCCGCTCACGCTGACGGGAGCGGTGCCGCCGGCCAGCAGGAACGGCGTTACGATCACCGGCTGGTTCGCCCCCGCCCAGACCATCAGCGCGTCGGTCATCCGGAAGTCCCAGATCAGCGGGCTGTTCGGGTTGACCACGCCCAGGATGGCCGGCTCGGCTTCGATCGCGTCACGACCGCCGTGGACGATCGCGGCCATCTCGATCCCGTCGCGGGCCTTGGGACCCGACGTGCCGTAGGTGGTGTACGGCTTGTCCGACCACCGGATCGCCGAGTAGTCCGCGTCCATGTGACGGGAACGGACCGGCAGATCCATCGCTTCGACCGCCCCGCTGTGGGCGCAGTTAAGCAGGTCGGTTGCCTGGGTCAGCTTCACCAGGGTGTCGTGGTCCGCGATCGAGCCCCCCCGCCGCCCCGTGTCCAGGTCGCTGACGAACGGCGGCCCGCCGACGCTCGACCAGACCGGGATGCCCGAGCCGACCTCGATGCCCCGCTCGGGGTTGCGGGCGCGCACCCGGAACGAGGCCGGCGCCCGGGCCACCATCTCCATCACGAACTCCCGGTCCCACCGTACCCGGTCGCCCTCGACGTTCTGGCCGTGGAGCGAAAGCAGGTCCTTGGCGCCCTCGTGGAGCACGTCGGTCCCGATCTCCTCGAGGATCCGCATGGCCTGCCGGTGGATCGTCTCGATCTGCTCGTCGGTCAGCACCTTCGGCGCGGTCTCACGCGTGAACATGGGTCTCCTCCATCAGAGGCGTCAGCACGGCCTCGAGCGGCTCGAGGCCGGTGTCGAGGATCTCGAGCGGCAATCCGAGGTAGTCCGCGATCGCGCGAGCCTTCGCCTCCAGCAGCGGAGCGAGATCCTGCCGGAAGTACAGCAGATGGGTCATGTGTCCGAAGTAGGTTTCCTTGAGCCAGGGGAACCGGTCGAGTCCCAGTCCTCGGATCACGGCCCGTTCCCAGGATCGGACCAGCCAATCGGTCAGGAAATAGGTGCCGGGTCGCTCCCGGGTGATCGACTCGAGAACGGCCCCGGCGAACCACTGATAGCAGTGGACGCCCGCCGGGCGCGCCGCCGTGTACCGGGCCATCACGGCGTCGAGGCGCCCCCCGGTGCCGCAGTCCCCGTACACGACGATGACCCGCTCGTACCGCTCCGCCAGCTCGGCAAGCTTCGCGTCGACGGCGGGCGCGATCTTCTCCGGCTCGAGATGCAGGAACGACGACACGCCGTGGACGTCGGCATGCCACCCGTTGCGCCGCACGACTTCCGCGGTCTCGCGCGAGAGCGCACCGCACGCGAGGAACGCCACCGGCGCGCCGCTCGCCGTCACCCGACGGCCTCCAGGGCCGGGAACGCCAGGTTCCGGATGAACCGCTCGTTGAAGTCGGCCACTCCCGACAGCTCGACGTACTCGATGAACGCGGGAAATCCGAAGGCCATTTCGCGCTCGCGGAACGAGACCAGCGCCATCTTGGCCCCCTCGCTGGCGGTGTTGCCGACGGCCCTGATGCGTTCGACGGGCACCGAGGGCACGAGCCCCACGACCCGGGCGCTCTCCGGGTTGATGTAGGTGCCGAACGAGCCGGCCAGCAAGACCTCGTCCAGCTGCTCGGGAGCCAGACCGAGGGCATCCAGGGCCACCTGGATCCCGGTGGCGATCGCGGCCTTCGCCGATTGCAGCTCCCGGATGTCGAGTTGGGAGAGGACGATGTCGCGGGTCAGCGCGAACGCCCGCACACCGTCGGCGTCCTCGACCAGCCGATCCGCGAGCGGGTGCCCGGTCGCCTCCTCGCCGCTCAACAAGATCCCGTTCTCCTTCAGCAGACCGGCCAAGCGCAGCTGAGCGACGGTGTCGATCAGCCCAGAGCCGCAGATCCCGCGAGGCTCCCGATCGCTCCCGATCACCTGCAAGCGGACCTGGTCGCCCAACACGACGCCCTCGATGGCGCCTTCCGTCGCGCGCATGCCGTGGAGGATCTGACCCCCCTCGAACGCGGGCCCGGCCGGCGCGGCCGTGGCGACCACGCGTTCGGCCGAGCCGCACACGATCTCGCCGTTCGTTCCCACGTCGATGAGCAACCGGAGCTTCTCCCCTCGGGCCAAGCCCGTCGCCAGCACGTCCGCCACGATGTCGGCGCCCACGTAGGCCCCGATCGATGGGAACAGCGCCACCCGCCCCTCGGGGAGGATCTCCAGGCCGACGTCGGCGGCTCGCAGGTCCTGCGGCTCCAGGAACGTCGCCACGAACGGCGACAGCGCGATGGATCGCGGGTCCACCCCGAGCAGCAGGTGGAGCATCGTGGCGTTCCCAACCACGACCGACTCGTACACGTGGGCGGGCGCCACGTCGGCGGCAGCGCACGTTTCGTCGAGCAGATCGTTCATCGTTTCCAGCACGGCAGCGCGGAGCTGTTCGATGGCCTGGGGGCCGGTCATGGCGTGCCCGATGCGGGCGATCACGTCGGCCCCGAAGGGCGCCTGCCGATTGATCGTCGACGCCACGGCGGCAGCGGCCCCGGATCGCAGGTCCACCAACGTCGCCACCACGGTCGTAGTCCCGACGTCGAACGACACACCGAATGTCCGATCTCGGGTGTCGCCGGCTTCGACCGCCACCAGGTGGTGGCCTACGACCGTCGCGGTGACGGTGACTCCGTCCGCGAGCGTCGCGGCCAGCCGACGAAGCAGCGAAGGTCCGACGTCGATCTCCAGCCCCTCCACGGCCAGCGCATCCCGGATCCGCTCCAGGTGGCTCCGGTGATCCTCGAGCGCCGGCTCGGGGAGCTCGAGCAGCAGTTTCCGGACGTTCGGCTCCAGCAACACCAACCGGCCCACACCCATCGTGGCGGCTCTGGGGGTTCGCATCGGGCGGGGAACCTCGCAGCTCATGTCCTCGTGGACCTCGCATCGGCACGACAGGCGCCAGCCCATCTCGATCCGCTCCTGCGCGAGGTGGCGGTGATCGGCGGGTGTCGGTTCCGCCTCACGGGAGACGACCCGCACGGCGCACTTCCCGCACGTGCCGCGACCGCCGCACGTGGAGTCGATGGGCAGCCCGGCCCAGTGAGCGGCGTTGAACAGGGTGGTCCCGACCGGAACGTGGACCGCGATTCCGCTCGGCAGGTACGTAATCTGGAGTTTGCGCATCGTTCCTACCCGGTGTCCGCGGCGGCCAGCCGAGCCCGGTGCTCGGCGATCCACGCCGCCGCGTATGGGTCTCGGCCGAGCAACACGTCGGCGGCCAGGATCGCCTTTCGGACGGGCAGGTGCAGCGGGTTCGCGATGGCGCAGTTCATGCCCGCGAAGATGGCCATGGACAGGAAGGTCGCGTCGATGCCCGGGCGGTCAGGGAGACCGAAGGACACGTTGGAGGCTCCGCACGACAGGTTCACCCCGAGCTCCTCGCGGATCAGGCGGATCGTCTCGAACATCGCGATGGCCGCGTCGGGCGCCGCCCCGATGGGCATCGCGAGCGGATCGATGAGCACGTCCTCCCGGGGGATGCCGTGATCCGCCGCTGCCTCGACGATCTTGCGAGCCGCGGCCAGGCGCACCTGCGGGTCCATAGAGATCCCACTCTCGTCGTTGGCCATCCCGATGACGGCGGCGCCGAACCGCCTCACGAGCGGCAGCAGCCGCTCGAGCGACTCGTCCTCCGCGGTGACCGAGTTGATCAGCACCTTGCCCTCGGCCGGCGGGATGGCCGCCTCCAGCGCCTCCGGCGTGGACGAGTCGATGCACAGGGCCGCGTCCACCACCGCATGCACGGCCTTCACGACGTTCGAAAGCATCTCGGCCTCGTCGAACCCCGGGACTCCGGCGTTCACGTCCAGGATCTTCGCGCCCGCTTCCACCTGGGCGACCGCGTCGGCCTGCACCGTCGTCATGTCGCCGGCCGTGATCTCCTCGGTGAGCTTCCCGCGGCCCGTCGGGTTGATGCGCTCGCCGATGACGACGAACGGGTGCGCATCGCCGATGACCACGGCGCCCCCGCGGGACTCGAGAACGGTCTCGACGTTCACGGTTGCGCAACCCCCACGAGCTTGCGGGCCAGTTCCACCGCTTGGGGCGCATTGCTCGCGTACCCGTCGGCCCCGATCTTGTCGGCCCACTCGGGCGTGACCGGGGCACCGCCGACCATCACCTTCACCCGGTCGCGTAGACCTTCGTTC
>JAHEXX010000020.1 GCA_023251895.1 bacterium | reverse complement strand
ACGATCATAAACAGGATCAGCACCGACATCTGCAGCACGAAGTCCACGAGGGCCTCGCCGATCGCCGACAGCGGAAGGAGCTCGCGCGGGAAGTAGACCTTCTTGACGAGGTTCGCGTTGTCGACCACGGAGCGCGTGCTGAGGGTGACCGACACGTTGAACAGGTTCCAGGCCAACAGGCCGGAGAGCAGGTACACGGGGTAGTTCGGGATGTTGTTGCCCATGACGCGGGACACGAAGGTGAACACCGCGAGGAACACCAGCGGGTTGAGCAGCGACCACACCGCCCCCAGCACCGAGGCCGTGTATTTCACCTTGAGCCCCTTGCGGACGAGGTTGGCCAGGATCTCCCGGTAGGCGTACAGCTCACGCAGGCGCGGGATCACCCGGAGCTTCGCGGACTCCGAGGTACGTTCGACGACCCTGGGGACGGCGCGCACGGTTAGCGATCCTGACCTTCGAGAGCGGGGAACATCCGGCTGGCCAGTCTAACGCCGGCACAGAGCCGGTCGCCGATTCCGCGTGACGATTCCGTCACCGTGACCGGGCCGAACGCGCTCACGCGACGTCTGAGCCCAGGCGATCGAAGACGCGGCGGGCCCGGGCCCGGAGGCGCGTCAGGGCAGCGGCTCCGTAGGCGCGGCGCAGCTCGCTGCGGCGCGCCCCGTTCTCCCCGGCGCCGACGGCCGGGGACCGGCCCACCAACGGCAACCCGCGTCCGGTCCGCCTCTCCCATCGCCGGTCGGCCTCATCGAGGGCCTCGCGAGCTCGCTCCTCCGTGTGCTCGAACTCCACGAAGGTCGTACCGAACCGCTCGTTCACGACGCGGATGACCTTCCCGAAGTCGGACGCGACATCCTCGGACCGGGCCACCACGAACCTCCCACGGTACGGGAGAAGCGGCTCGTAGAACCGCACGTACCCACGAAGAGCCTGGCCCACCGTGAGGTCGGGCTTGATCAGGGCGAATCCGACGACCGCGTCGTCGGGATGGCGGGTCAGTACCAGCGCGGGTACGCCCGCGCGGACGGCGGCGATCACGTGGCCTGGCGCGTGAAGGTTGTGGGCGACACGGACCGGGCGACGCTGGGCGGAGGCGAGGGCGGCCGCGGCGAACCGGTTGCCCAACCGCGGGTACCCCTCGATGACGATGTCGGTGGATCGGTCCATCGGTTCGCCGTGGCCGCGCCACCGGGCGACCGCCAGGGTCGGTCCCGGGAATCGCGAGCCGATCGTCATGCCCTCATAGAGGGCCCGGGCCGCCAGCCGCCTAGCCGTCGGCACGTTCGGTCAGCAACCGGTACACGGCATCCGCTCGGGTCCGGAGCCGGGCCAGCCCCCGGGCGCGGTACTCGCGGCGGAGCCTGTTCTTCAGCTCCTCCCGGACCTCGGAGGGGCGGGCTGCGCTGCGCTCCAGCTCCTCCCCTTCCATCCGGGCCCGGTATCCCTCGTCGATCCGCTCCAGGCAGGCCCGCACGTTCTCCTCCGTGTGCTCGAACTCGGCGAAGCTCGTGCCGAAGCGCTCGTTCACCCGTCGGGTCACCTTGCCGAGATCCGACGTCACCTGCCCGAAGGTGGCCACCACCAGGCGGTCTCGATACCGGACGAGCGGTCCGTGGAACCGCAGCCAGCCCCGGAGGGCCTGCCCGACCGACAGGTGCGGGTTGCGGATCACGAATGACAGCGCGGCGTCCTCCGGCTCCCGCATGACGACGAGAACCGGCAGTCCCCGGCGGACGCCCTCGATCGCCTGGGCCGGCGCGTGCACGTGGCAGGCCACCTCCACCGGGGCCGGCTGCGCCTGTCGGAACGCGACCTCCGCGAACGTGGTTGCCGACCGGGGGAAGCCCTCGATCACGATCTGCGTGTCGTCACCGACGGGCCAGCCGTGCCGGTGCCGGGCGATCCACAGGGCAGGCCTGGGGTATTCGGCGACGACGCTCTTCACCTCGAACCAGGCACGGCGCATCGGATCCCGGGCGGCCTTGGGGACTCGAGCGCTCACGGTAGCGCCGCCTCCGGGTCGAACGCCAGGTACAGACCTTCGGCCCGGGCTCGCAGGGGGGACAGGCCCGGGTCGCGGTAGGCGGATCGCATCGCGTCCTTGATGCGGTCGCGCACATCGGACGGCCGGCCCACCCGGCGCTCGAACGTCAGCGGGTCGGCGGTCAGCGTGGCCCAGTGGCGTTCCATGGCCTCGAAGCACCGCCGCACGTTCTCCTCGGTGTGCTCGAACTCCGCGAAATCCGTCCCGAAGCGCTCGTTGACCCGGCGGATCACTTTCCCGAAGTCTGCGGTGACCTCGGGGAACCGACCGACGGCCAGCCGTTCCTTCAGCGGCAGCAACCGCTCGTAGAACCGGACGTACCCGCGGAGGGCCTGCCGCGGCATGAGCTCGGGGCGGACGATCAGGAACTCCAGCACGGCGTCCTCCGGTTCCCGGATCAGCATCAGCGCGGGAACCCCGGCGCGGAGCGCCGCGAGAAGGTGCGCGGGCGTGTGGGTGTGGTGGGCGACCCTGACCGGCCTGCGCTGGGCCAGCTCCAAGGCGACCACGGAGAAGTTGTTGGCGGAACGCGGGTAGCCCTCTATGACGATGTCGGTGCCGGGCCCCAGGAGGATCCCGTGTCCACGGCGCAGGCGCGCGACCGGCATGGCGATCGATGGATACGCCGCGACCACCGTCTTCGCCTCGTAGGTCGCCCGGATCAGCCGGCGGCGCGCCGCCTGAGCGATCATCCTCGTTCCGATCCCGCCTCCGCCGCCTCGGGCTGAAGTCCCTGGAGGGCCTGCGCGTAGGACAGGCCGTAGCCCTCGTCCATCCCATCGGTCGTGAGGCCGAGGTCGGCCAGCGCGTCGGCCCATCGGGCCAGGGCCTGGCGGGCCGGATCCCGGACCAGCGCCCGCGTGTGCTCGATGGCCTCGACGTAGCCCCTCGTCGTGGCATCGCTCCGGGAAAGCTGGAGCACGTGCTCGCGGGCGGCCCGGCCCATGCGGTCCCGCAGTTCACGGTCCTCTGCCAGGCGGCGGAACGCGGCGGCCAGCTCCTCCACGGACGGCCTTCCCGAGGCGACGCGGGCCACCAACCCCTCGGGCACATCGAGGTAGGTGCCAGTGCCCGAGACCACGGTGGGCACGCCGGCCTGCATGGTCCGGGCAAGCGAGCCGCTCACCTCGCCTCGGTGGGGGAACCGGAGGTCCACAGCGATGTCGGCGGCACCCAGCCAGGCCCGGAACTCGTCGTCGCCGACGTCCGGCCGCAGCGTGAGGCGCGACCCCAGTCCGCTCTCCTCGGCCACCCCGTCGATGTCGTAGCCGCCGATCCGCCGGCCCACGACGACCAGGTGCACCGACGGATCCAACCGGCCGACCGCCGCCATCACCACGTCGAGGAGCTTGGCCGCGTTCAGGTCACCGAAGGCGCCGACGACGACCTTCGCTCCGCGCGCCGCGAGCGGCGCGCGGAGCTCGTTCCGCCGAGTCGCCGCTCGCTCCACATCGCGCCAGCGCTCCACCACGGGATGGGGGACCACGAAGATGGGAGTCCGGCATCCCAGGTCCTGCAGGTATCGCCGGCAGAATCCCGAATGCACGATGAGACCCCTGGAACGGCGGGCGATGTGCGCGGCCCAGGGCGTGCGGAGGGGCTCGTGCAACCGGGCGTCGGGTGAGGTGACGCGAGCGTCCAGCCGATGAGCCTCGCGGTCGGCGGCGTACCCCAGGGCCTCGCCGCTCGCCTTCATCCCCCGGACGAAGTCGTCCAGCGCGAGGTCGTGGAGCACCGTCAGGCCCGGGGCCTGGTCGGCCAGGCGGTAGATGTCCCGGTGGAACGCGACGTTGTTCCCGATCTGGTAGATCCCGAGGGCGTACCAGGGCATGAGCTCCTCGTGTCGGGGCTTCACGGGCCAGATCAGGTCCATGGGATGACCGTCCAGGTACCCCGCCCGCCGCAGGCCTGCCAGGACCGCGCGGGCGTACGTGGCGACGCCGGTGGGGGCCGGCGGCACAGGCGAGCAGAACGCCATCTTCTGAGGGCCCGGCCCGCCGGGGCGGTTGCCCAGCAGGCGCCGGGTCGCCCTACTCAACGATCCGCGCGACGACATCGGTCCAGGAGGGCAGGGCCTCCCGAAGCTTCTCGTGGCCGGCTCCCCCCAGCCCGGCGGCCAGCTTCCGATCGGTGTACAGACGATCGAAGGCGGCCGCGATGGCGGCCGGCTCTGGCGCGGTCACCAGCCCCGTCTCGCCGTCGGCAACGAACTCCAACGGCCCTCCGCTATCGGTGAGCGTCACCACCGGCCGGCAGGCCGCCAGGCCCTCGAGGGTGACGTACCCGTAGTCCTCGTCGTAGGGGCCGTAGTACACACCGAGCGCCTCCAGGAACAACCCGTACAGCCGTTTGTCGGGAACGCCGATCTCCAGCGAGACCTTCGAGCCGAGGCCGCGTAGGCGGATCTGGTCTCGGATCGCGCCCTCGTCGGGGCCCGAGCCCACCAGCAGCAGCTTCACGTCGGTCTTCACGTGGCGCATGGCTTCCACGACGAGCGACTGGCGCTTCAAACCCTCCAACCGGCTGGGGAACAGGATGTAGTCCCCGTAGCCGCCCGGTGCCATCGACAGCAGCGCTTCGGTGGTGGGCGAGGGATGGTACAGGACCTCCGAGGACAGCCGGAGCGAGTCCCACAGACGGTCCTGCACGTTCTTCGAGTTCGTGAAGATCCGTTTGGCCTCTGAGAGGGCGACGCGGTCGGAGCGGCGGATCATCTCCCGGACCACCGGGCCCTCCTCCTGCCGCGACAGATCGGCGTACACGGGGTGATCCCACAGCTCGTACGCGGACCGGTGCTGATGGATGAGCCACACCACCTTGCGCTCGTGCTGGACCAGGTACGCGGGGAACTTCATGGCCACGACCATGTCGATCTTCAGTCCGTTGGACTCGGATACGTCGAGCGAGCGCCACACCGCCATCTGGTGCACCAACTCCGAGGCGGGGTACCACTTCCCGGCGACGGCGACGACCTCGGCCTCGTGGCCGGCCCCGCGGAGGGCCCGAACCAGCGACTCCGCGTGTGTCTCGGCCCCGCCGCGTACGAACGGCGTCTGGGGATGGCAGACCGCGATCCGCATCAGGCGTCCTCGTCCGGCGGCGCGGCCTTGGGCCGTTTCGGGCCGGACCTGGCGCCTGTCTTGGGCCGTTTCGGGCCGGACCTGGCGCCTGTCTTGGGCACCGCCGTCCTCCGTCGTTCCTCCAGCTGCCCCCGGAGCTGCTGGATCTCGGCCTCCGCCGCAGTGAGCCGGTCGGCCAGCGAGGTGGCCAGCTCGGCCAGGTCGGCGTTCAGCCGGTCGTACCGCCTCGATACCGGTCGCATCGCCCGGAACAGCATCGGACGCATCAGCCGGGAGAACCTCACGCGGGCCCGCCGGAGCCACATCGACCGTCGGAGCAGGCTCATGGCCCGCTTCTTCAGATACCGGTTGCTGCGGAGGGCGGCCGGGAGGGTGGGCTCCCCCTCAGGGTTCGGGCGGTTGCCGTCGGCCCGCATCCGCAAGGCGAAATCGTGGAGCGCGTCGCGCAGCTCGGGGGTGGACATACGCCCCCGCGGGTTCCCCGGCTGCGCCCAGTACAGCTCGCGCTCCAGCGCGGCGCGCGCGCCTGAACCCTCGTTCTCGGGCCGTTCGGCGTGGACGTCCATCGGAGCCTGCAGCGTAGCATCGCGCTCGCTCCCTCCCCAGCCGCCCCTGTGCGTCTGGGTCTCACCCCACCGCCAGCAGCTCTCCGAGCGCTTCGTCCAAGGGAGGAAACGGCGAGAGCCCCACTTCGGCTGCGAACACGCTGGTCAGCGAGGAGTTCCGGGGGCGCGGCGCCGGCAGGCCCAGATCGGCCGCCCCCTGAACCTGTACCTGGCCCGGCAGGTCTCCGATCCGCTTCGCCCGAAGCAGGACGTCGTGCCAGCTCGTGGCCTCCGGCCCTGCCAGGTGATAGGTCCCGAATCTCCCGGTAAGAAGGAGCGGCAGCAGCCGCGTTGCCAGATGTCCTACGGGGGTCGGCGAGCCGATCCGGTCCTGGATGCCGCCGGCGGGCTCCCCGGCCGCCAGCCGGGCCAGCGCGCCCGACAGATAGTCCCCTCCGCCGCCGAACACGAACCCCGTCCGCACGATGAAGTGCTCTGGCCACAGCCGCCGCACGTACTCCTCGCCGGCCAGCTTGGTCCGCGCGTAGATCGACGGGAGCGGGAAGGGAGCGTCGAGTTCGTCGTAGGGTGAGCCCTTTCCGCCATCGAACACGTAGTCGGTCGAGACGTGGAGCAGGACGGCGCCGGCTGCGCGGGCCGCCAGCGCCAGCGACTGTGGCCCCATCGCGTTGTCGCGGACCGCGCGGCCGGCCTCCGCCTCGCACGCGTCGACGTTCGTGAACGCCGCGAAGTTCAAGATGGCGTCGGGCCCGACGGCGCGCACCGTCCGCATCACCGCGTGGTGATCGCCGATGTCCAGTTCCTCGTGGCTGAAGGCGGCCACGTCGTGGTGTCCAGGGACCTGTCCCAGGAAGGCCCGGCCCAACCTGCCGGCGGCCCCGGTCACCAGGAGCTTCAAGCGTGGGCCCCTCGGGGCTCGGTGACGACCGGCCCGTCGTGCGCCCGGCGCAGCCACTCCAGGTGGTCGCGATACCAGGCCACCGTGCTCTCGAGTCCCTCGTCGAAGGGGATCTCCGGCCGCCACCCCAGTGCGAGCAGGCGCCCGGCGGAGATGCCGTAGCGGAAGTCGTGACCGGGGCGGTCGGGAACGAACGTGATCAGCGACTCCGGCGCGCCGGCCAGCGCGCAGATGCGACGAGCGAGCTCCAGGTTCTCGAGCTCGTGGCCTTCCCCGATGTTGTAGACGAGCCCCGGCTCACCCTGCTCCAGCACCAGGAGCGCCGCTCGCACCCAATCCCCTACGTGCAGGAACTCCCGTCGCTGCTTCCCTTCCCCATACACGGGGATCGGTCGACCCTCGAGCGCGGCGATCGTGTAGGTCGGGACGACCCGCTCGATCTGCCGGGGCCCGAATGCGTTCGTTCCCCGCACGACCGTCACCGGAAGTCCGTAGGTGGCGTGATAGGCGTGACACAGCAGGTCGGCTGCGGCCTTGCTGGCGGCGTACGGGCTTCTCGGCACGAGCGCGTGGTCCTCCTCGAACAGGCCACCGTCGGGGTCGCCCGCCCCGTACACCTCATCGGTCGAGATCATCAGCATGCGCGTCCCGTGCGCCCGGCAGGCCTCCAGCACGGTCTGCGTGCCGAGCAGGTTGCTCTCGAGGAACTCTCGCGGCGCGTCGATGCTCCGGTCGACGTGCGACTCGGCAGCGGCGTGGATCACGGCGTCGGCCTGACGGACCAGGTCGTCGACGGCCCCCACGTCGTTCACGTCCCCCCGCACGAACGCGAATCGCGGGTTCCGCTCGTAGTGCTCCACGTTCGCGCGGCTTCCCCCGGTCGAGAGCCGGTCGAGCACGGCCACCGACGTGTCTGGCCGCTCCAGCAGCAGGTCCACCAGGTGGGAGCCGACGAAGCCCGCCCCGCCCGTTACGAGGACGCGTTCGGTCACTTGAACGCGATGTCCCAGCTGTACGGGATCTCCGGAGAGTTCCACTCGGCGCGGTATTCGTCGGGCGACGCCGCGTTGTACGCCTCGGTGGGCACGTTGACCACGACCGATTCCTCCTGCGAGATGCACTTCCACCCGTGGTGGACGCCGGCGGGAACCCGCACCAGCAGGGGGTTGTGGTCGCCGATGAAGTACTCCTTCACCGTGCCGTTGGTCGGCGATCCATCGCGCCCGTCGTAGAGCACGAGCTTCACCATGCCTTTCACGCAGCAGAAGTTGTCGTCTTGCACCTTGTGGAGGTGCCAGGCCTTCACCACGCCGGGGTACGTGGTGGTCATGTACACCTGGCCGAACTTCCGGAACCCCTCGTCGTCGGCCCGCAGGATCTCCATGAGTCGCCCCCGCTCATCGGGGTGCACAGCGAGCCGCTTCACCCACACGCCGTCGATGTCGTCAGCCATTGCCGATCTCGGGTTCGGGAACGCAGCGAGTCTACCCGGGTGCGCGGCGGGGGAGCTCAGTCCACCTCGATGTGGCTTTGATCCCCCACGATCAGCCGGTGCATCCCGTCGTCGGCCTGCGCATGCCGGACCTCGACGTGCTTGCCCAGGATCGATCCCCGGAGGCCGCGCACCCCCGCGATCGTGCAGCCCTCCATCACGATCGAGTCCTCCACCCGGCTACCGGAGACCGTGCACCCGAAGTAGACCGAGGCATCGGGCCCGATCACGGAGTCCTCCACGGCCGTCCCCTCCCCGATCACGGCGGGCCCCAGGATCTCCGAGCGGATCACTTTCGCGCCCCGGTCCACGACCACGTTCCCTGACAGGCTCGAGGCCGCATCGACCTCGCCTTCGATCCGCGGTTCTTGCACGGAGAGCATCATGCGGTTGGCCTCCAGCAGATCCTCGGGGCGGCCGGTGTCCTTCCACCACCCCTCCACCATCTGGGCCCGGACCGTCCTGCCTGTGTCGATCAGGTGCTGGATCGCCTCGGTGATCTCCAACTCGCCTCGCCAGGAGGGCTTCAGGGTCGCGGCGGCCTCGAGGATCGTGTCGTCGAACAGGTACACGCCGACCAGCGCCAGGTCGGAGATGGGCTCCTTCGGCTTCTCGACCAGCCGGACCACGCGGTCGCCTTCGAGCATCGCCACCCCGAACCGCTCCGGCTCGGGAACGCGAGCCAGGAAGATCTGCGCGCTGGGCCGGTGCCGCTCGAACTCCTCGACGAACCGCGTGATGCCATCCAGCAGCACGTTGTCGCCGAGGTACATCACGAACGGCTGCCCCGCCACGAACTCCCGTGCGGTCAGCACCGCGTGGGCCAGCCCGAGTGGGGCCTCCTGCGGGATGTACGTCACACGCAGGCCCCAGGCCGAGCCGTCGCCCACCGCCGCCCGTATCTCGTCGGCCGTCGCTCCCACGACGAGGCCGGTCTCGACGATGCCGGCGTCGCGGATGGCCTCGAGCGCGTGGAACAGGATCGGCTTGTTCGCGACCGGTATCAGCTGCTTCGCGTTCGTGTGCGTGATGGGGCGGAGCCGCGACCCCTCGCCGCCGGAGAGCACGAGGGCCTTCATCAGCAACTCGGCTGGGTCGAGGACGGGGGCTGGGATGGCGAATATGCGGCTGTGACCACCACCCCGACCGGCGAGGCGAGGGCCGTCTTCGGGACCCGGACCAGCTGGAGGCTCGGATACAGGTATGCCTGCACGACGTGTGCCATCTTCGCCTCTCCGGGCCGGTAGGCGATGGCCGGGCCCGACACCAGACCCGACAGGCCCGCCGCATCGGTGGTGATCCCCGGTGAGATGTCGAACCCGGCCTCCGACAGCATCGTCTCGACCAGTTGGGCCGAGCCGCCAGACACCTGATCGAACACGGCGACCTCGACGGTGGCCGGCGAGATGGGGGTCTGCTGGAGTTCCTTTCCGAGGTTCCCGAGGGGCTTTCCTTCCCGGATGGCCTTGAAGATCTGCTCGGCACGCGGGCTCATCTGCACGATGGAGATGCCGGTCGGCGGGGGGTACTGGGCGGTGAAGATCGTCTTCGGCGTGCCGGGCACGACCCGGAAGTCGGCCTCCCCCGTGTTGATGCCGTTCAACTGGCGCACCAGGTAGATGATGTCACCCAGCGAAAGCGAGCGGTCGCGGACCAGGTGGGCGGCGACGGACCGGATCAACGTCGGGGCCTTCGCGAGCTCGGAGGGCGACAGGAGGCGATTCATGACAGCACGAAGGAACTGCTGCTGCCGGGTGATCCGGGCGAAGTCGGGGATCGTGTCGCAGGCCTGGTGACGACTCCGCACGAACGCCAGCGCCTTCCATCCGTCGAAGGTCTGGCAGCCGGCCCGGATGTCCAGACCCGACATGTCGTCGTGCATCGCGTAGGGGACGCACATCCGCACCCCGCCCAGCGTGTCGACGATCTCCTGGAACCGATTGAGGTCGACGTACAGGACGTGGCTCACGTCGAGGCCGGAGAGGTGCTCGATGGTCCGGGCCATCCGCTGCGGACCGCCGCCCTTCAGCCCGCCCTCGAACGCGCTGTTGATCTTCCCGTACCCGCGGCCGGTGATGTTCACCCACAGATCCCGGGGGAACGACAGGATGACGGCCTTATCCTGATGGGGTTCGGTGTGGACCAGGATGATCGTGTCGGCCCGGGCCTCCCCGCCGATGTTCGCGTTGGTGCCGGTCTGCTGCTGCTGCTGTGGGGATAGGCCCGACCGGCTGTCGCTGCCCAAGATGAGGTAGTTGCATGCCTCCTGAGCGCACGGCCCGAAGTCCTGCGGGGTGTTCGAGGTGTCGCCGGGTAGCGGCACCTCGCGGATGTCGGACAGCCTGCGCTGGGCCGCCAAGTAGCTCGCGTACCCCGCCCCCGCCACCACCCCGACCAGGATGGCGAGGGAGGCCGTCGCGGCCAGGAAGACCCGCGTGGCCCGGCCGTGCGGACGCGGGGCAGGCAACTGCGGTTCGTTCGCCATAGGCTTCCGAGAGAAGGGTACCCGGAGCGCCGAACCCGGGAGCGTGGACCGCATGACGATCGTGTGGAAACCCTCCGAGGAGTACATCGAGCGCGCCAACATCACGCGCTTCATGCGGGCCAACGGGATCGGCACGTACGAGGAACTGGTCCGCCGGTCGGTCGGGGACGTGGAGTGGTTCTGGGACACCGTGGTCCGGGATCTGGGGATCGAGTTCTTCGAGCCCTACGAGCGGGTGATGGACCTGTCCCGAGGGCCGGAGTGGGCCACCTGGTTCATCGGCGGCAGCGTGAACCTGGCCCACAACTGCGTGGACCGATGGGCCGAACGAACGCCCGATGCCGTCGCCGTGATCGACGAAAGGGAGGACGGGGAGGCGCGGCGCGTCACGTACCGCGAGCTCCGGGGGATGTCCGACCGGCTAGCCCGTGGGCTGCGGTCGCTCGGGATCGGGAAGGGCGACGCCGTGGGGATCTTCCTGCCGATGTCCGTCGAGGCGGTGGCGTCGGCGATGGCCTGCGCCAAGCTCGGCGCGATCTTCCTTCCGATCTTCTCCGGGTTCGGGGCCGACGCCGTGGCGGTGCGGCTGCGAGACGCCGAGGCCAGCGTGCTGATCACGGCGGACGGGTTCCCGCGGCGCGGCCGCCGCGTCGGCATGAAGGAGATCGCCGACGAGGCCGCGGCGGCCGCGCCGACGATCCGGCACCTACTGGTCTGGGCCAGACTAGATAGGGACGACCTCGCCTGGACCGATGGGCGCGACGTGCGATGGGACGAGCTGCTGGGCGTCCAGCCCGACGAGCCCTTAGAAGCCGAGCACCTGGACCCCGAACACCCCCTGTTCCTGGCCTACACCAGCGGGACCACCGGGCGTCCCAAGGGCGCCGTCCACGTCCACGGGGGGTTCCTCGTGAAGATCGCGGAAGAGGTCGCCTACCAGGTCGATCTGCACCCCGGCGAGATCCTGTACTGGTTCGCCGATCTCGGCTGGATCATGGGCCCCTGGGAGGTCGTGGGGGCCACCGCATTGGGCGCCACCGTGTTCCTGTACGAAGGTGCGCCGAATCACCCGGCTCCGGACCGCATCTGGGACATGGTCGAGCGGCACCACATCACCACGCTGGGCGTCTCCCCCACGCTGATCCGGGCGCTGATCCCGGCCGGCGAGGCGCACGTGCGCAGGCACGACCTGTCCTCCCTCCGGATCCTCGCGTCCACCGGGGAGCCCTGGAACCCCGACCCGTACCAGTGGTTCTTCCGGGAGGTCGGCGGGGAGCGCTGCCCCATCATCAACCTCTCCGGGGGGACGGAGGTCGGCGCGTGCTTCCTGTCGCCCCTGCCCGTCAATGAGCTGAAGCCCTGCACGCTTCGGGGCCCCTCGCTCGGCATGGACATCGACGTGTGGGATGCGGACGGCCGTCCGGTGCCGCGGGGTGAGGTCGGGGAACTGGTCTGCAAGCAGCCGTGGCCGGCCATGACCCGGGGCATCTGGGGAGACCCCGAGCGGTACATCGACACCTACTGGCGTCGGTTCCCCGGCGTCTGGGTGCACGGGGACTGGGCCAGCGTCGACGAGGACGGGTTCTGGTTCCTGCATGGCCGGTCCGACGACACGATGAACATCGCCGGGAAGCGGCTGGGGCCGGCCGAGGTGGAGAGCGCGCTCGTCGACCACCCATCGGTGGTGGAGTCCGCCGCCGTCGGGGTCCCACACGAGATCAAGGGCGAGGCCATCTGGTGCTTCGTCGTGACGAAGCCGGGAACTGCAACCGGAGACGAGCTGGCGGCCGAGTTGGCGTCGCTCGTCGCCGGCCACCTCGGCAAAGCGTTCAAGCCGGAACGGGTGGTGTTCGTGCAGGAGCTCCCCCGGACCCGCTCGGCCAAGATCCTTCGCCGAGCGATCCGGGCGGCCGCGATCGGCGAAGATGCCGGCGACTTGTCAAGCCTGGAGAACCCCGAAGCGCTCGACAAGATCCGCTCGGCCGTGCCACATTCCAGCCCGTGAGCATGTCGCTGGGGGACGGGCAGACCGGGCTGCACAGCCGAGACGGACTGGCCGTCTTGGTGGAGCATCACATGCGGAGGGCCGACCGGTCCGGACGGCCCGTGTCGATCGTGTTCGTGCGGCTTGACAACCTGGCGCCGCCGTCATCCGAGCGTGGCGACGAGGCCGACCACCTGGTCGTGGAAACCGCACTTGTGCTGAAGCAGGCCACCCGCGCCTCCGACGTGCTGGCTCGGGTCGGTCGTGACCAATTCTGTGTGCTGCTCGCCGACGCCGCCGAGGGTTCGGAGGAGATCGTCCTCACCCGCTTGGTGGAGGCCATCGCCGGCCACAACGCGGGGCGGGTACACGTGGCACCGCTCGCGCTGTCCGTGGGCACCGCCACCTACTCGCCGGAGCATCCCACTTCGCTGGACGACCTGATCGCCAACGCCGAGGCTCAGATGCCCCGGCGGGGCGACGGCGCCTAGCCCGCCCCGAGCGAGGGGCTTATCGCACCACCAGGACCGGGCACTCCCCCAGGTGCAGGACCTTGTGGGCCACGCTGCCCAGGAGCAGGCCGCTCCAGTCGGACAGGCCGCGGGTTCCCATGACGATCAGGCCGGCGCCCTCGGTCTGGGCCACGTCGATGATCTCGCGGGCCGCCGATCCAACCAGCGCGTGGCGCATCTCTCCCCGCGCCGACACACCGACGTCCTTCAGGGTGCGAACCGCCGTGTCGAGGATCTCCTCGCTCTCGACTGGGGTCTCGATCTCGTAGGCCCCGACGCGCGAGTACTCTCGCTCCCGAACGTGCACGACGGTGACCTCTGTGCCGTACTTGCCGGCCAGATCGCCCGCCAGCTCCACGGCCCGGTTGGAGGGATCGGACCCGTCGACGGCGACCACGATCTTCTCGAACATGGTCGACACCTCCTTCCCGAAGCAAGTGTCCCGGCCCCGCGGACCGGCCATCAGGGTCCAAGGACCTCGCCGCGGGGGCTCGAACGGCCCTCGGACGACGGGCCGAACGCGCCGTGCTTGCCGCCGGCTCGCACCTACGGTCAAGGTATGGAGGTGCGAGCACGCCCCTCTCCACAGGACCGGGGCCGGCTCACGCGCGGCCCCGACGGACCGCTGGTGCGGGCGGCGGTGCGCCCCGTCTCCCAGGTCCTGGCCGACCTGCGCACGCGCCTGGACGGCCTGTCGTCGGAAGACGCGGCGGACAGGTTACGGCGGGAGGGACCGAACGCGCTGCCCAGGCCCAAGAGCCCCGGAGCGGCCCGCCGCCTCCTGGCCCAGATGATCCACTTCTTCGCCCTGATGCTGTGGGTGGCGGCGGCGTTCGCGTTCGTGGCCGCGATGCCCCAGCTCGGCGTGGCCATCATCGTCGTGGTCGTCGTGAACGGCGTGTTCAGCTTCGCTCAGGAGGAACGGGCGCAACGCGCCACGGAGGCCCTGGCCCGGCTGATTCCCGAGACCGCCACCGTGATCCGCGACGGCCGCAAACACCGGGCCCCCGCGGAAGAACTGGTTCCGGGCGACGTGGTGCTGCTCCGGGAGGGCGACCGCATATCGGCCGACGGGCGGGTCATCCGCTCCGACGGGCTACGCGTGGACAACTCCACCCTGACCGGCGAGTCCAGGCCCTCCTCCCGAGAGGTCCGGCCCGCCGCCGAGCCGATCGTCGACCCCACCGAGGCCGACGACGTGGTGTTCGCGGGGACGTACGTAACCTCCGGCTCCGGCCTGGCCGCCGTGGTGGCCACCGGCGGGCAGACCAGGCTGGGCGCCATCTCCCGCTTGACCGGCGAAGTCGTGCGGCGGCCCACGCCGATCCACATCGAGCTCAACCGGGCTGTCCGCGTGATCGCAGCGTTCGCCCTCAGCTCCGGGCTCGTGTTCTTCGGCGTCGCCGTGCTGCTCGGTATGGATCCCAAGGACGGGTTCCTTTTCGCCATCGGCGTTATCGTGGCTCTGGTTCCCGAGGGCTTGCTCCCGACGCTCACCCTATCGCTGGCGATGAGCGCGACGCGCATGGCCCACCGGGGTGCGCTGGTCCGGCACCTGGAGTCGGTGGAGACGCTGGGCTCGACCACGGTCATCTGCTCGGACAAGACCGGCACGATGACGACCAACCAGATGACGGCGCGAGCACTGGCCGTGCCGGGCCACCGCTATCGGGCCACGGGCGCGGGGTTCGATCCGACCGGCGCGATCTTCGCGGACGGGCGCCCGGCCTCCCCCCGGGAGCTGGCGGCCCTGGAGCCGATCCTGCGGATCGCGTCCCTGTGCGGGGACGCACGAGTCGAACGCCCCGATGGGCGCTGGCGGTGCGTGGGCGACCCCACCGAGGGCGCGCTGATGGTGCTGGCCGACAAGGCCGGCGTGGAACGCGAGGAGTGGGATCGGCGCACCCCCCGGGTGCGCGAGTTCCCCTTCGAGTCCGAGCGCCGCCGGATGAGCACGGTCCACGCGCTGCCGAGCGGCGCGCACGAGGTGTTGGTGAAGGGATCGCCCGAGGCTGTCCTGGCTGCGTGCCGATGGATGGAGCTCGTAGGCGGCCGGCGGATCCAGCTGGACGCGGCCGCCGCAGCCGGCATCATGAGCGACCTCCAAGATATGGCCGAGAACGGACTCCGGGTGCTGGGTTTCGCCCACAGGATGGTCGACGACATCCCGCCGACCGTGACGGAGGCAGAGAGCGACCTGACGTTCCTCGGCCTGGTGGGCATGGAGGACCCGGTGCGGGCAGAGGTCCCCGACGCCATCGACAAGTGCCAGCAAGCCGGCATCAGGGTCGTCATGGTCACCGGCGATCACCCGGCCACCGCCGTCACGGTGGCCGGCAAGGCCGGGCTGCCCGACGGGCGGGTCGTGCTCGGAGCCGAGCTCCCCGACGACGACGAGGCCCTGGCCGACCTGCTGACAGACCCGGCCCTCAATGTGCTGGCCCGGGTGATGCCGGAACAGAAGCTGCGGATCGCCCAGGCGCTCCAATCCCGTGGCCACGTGGTGGCGATGACTGGCGACGGCGTGAACGACGCCCCGGCCCTCCGGCGGGCGGACATCGGCGTCGCCATGGGCGTCGCCGGGACCGACGTGGCGCGTGAGGCCTCGGACCTGGTCCTGTTGGACGACAACTTCGCGCACATCGTGCAGGCCGTGGAGGAGGGGCGCGCGGCGTTCGACAACATCCGCCGGTTCCTCACGTACCACCTGACCGACAACGTGGCCGAGCTCGCGCCGTTCGCGGTGTGGGCCCTGTCGGCCGGCCGGATCCCGCTCATGATCTCGGTCCTGCAGGTCCTGGCCCTCGACATCGGAACCGACCTTCTGCCGGCCCTGGCCCTGGGAGCCGAGCGACCGGCCTTCGGGACGATGGCCCGTCCGCCGCGAGCCCGGAAGACCCGCCTGCTCGACCGGCGGGTCCTGGGCCGGGCCTTCGGGTTCCTGGGGCCGGTGGAGGCGGTGGTCTCGATGTCGATGCTTCCTCTGGGCGCGGCGTTGTTCTTCGGATGGCCCGGGATGCCGCTCGCGGGCAAGGGCAGCCAGGAGCTCTCGACGCTCTCCACGATGGTGTTCGCGGCCATCGTCCTGATGCAGATGGCCAACGCGTTCGAGCTCAGGAGCACTCCCGAGTCGCTGTTCCAGATCGGACCGCTGTCAAACCGACTGTTGGTGGGCGCCGTCGCGATGGAGGCTTTAACGTTGCTCGTGTTCGTCTATGTGCCCGGCGTGCGCCACCTGCTGGGGCAGCGGGGGCTCGGGCTCGCCGAATGGGGCGTCGCGGCGGTCTCTCCGTGGATCCTGCTGGCCGCCGAGGAGGCCCGCAAGGCGATCGTGCGTGCCCGGAGCGGCTTAGCCGGCCCTTAACCGTCGATTGGACGGCCCCTGACCCGACCCGTCCTACCTTGATCGCAGGTGCCCGACCCCCGGGTGCCCCGATCTGAGGAGGTGCGGACATGACCAAACGGTCTGCGATCACGATCGCCGCGGGGCTGGTCTCGGCCCTGGTGGCGGGGGCGGCGGCGTTCTCCCTGAGCTTCGGCGCGCCCCAGACTCCGTCCGCAGTTGCCGCGACGAAAGCCAAGCCCATCGTGCGGGTCGAACGGCGCACCGTGACCGTGCACAAGAAGGCCAAGCAGCACGCGGGCCAGGCCCGCGTCGTCACGATCCACCGGGCCGCCCCCACGGCCGTGGCCGTGTCTTCGGGCTCGAACGGCTCCTACCAGGGCGGGTACGGTGACGACTCGTACGAGGGGCCGGACCACGAGAGCGGAGGCTCCTCCGGCGGGAGCTTCCAGGGCGATGACTGAAGCTCGAGCCGCACGGGCGCGGCCCCCGCGGCGCGCCCGGTTGCCCAAGCACGTCCTCCGGGCCTGGGCGTGGGTGGCCGGAGCCCTCGCCTTCTTCTCGCCCTGGGTCGTGCTCGGTACCTCACCGAGGCCGGCAACGGCGGAGGCTCCAACGCAGCGGCCGGTCATCGTGATCAAGAAGATCACACGACGGGTCATCATCCGCCAGGCAGCCAAGCCCGCGCCGGTGCGGTACGTATACACGGGCGGCGGTGGCGGGGGCGGATCCTCGTATTCGGCGCCGCCGGCTCCGGTTGCCAGCACCGGCGGGTCAGCACCACCGCCATGAGCACCCCCCGCCACACCTTCCGGGCCATGGGGACCGAGGTCTCCTTGGTCACGGACGACGCGACCGACCCCGGTGTGCTCCGAGCCGCGGCGGAGGCCGTCGAGGCCGGGTTCGCCCGCGAAGAGGATCGGTTCTCGCGGTTTCGACCCTGGAGCGAGCTCTCCCGGGTCAACGCGCAGGCCGGGGGGTGGATCCAGGTCTCGGAACCGTTCGCGGCCCTGGTGCGGTACTCGCTCGACTGCGCCCGGGACGCGGGAGGGCTGTTCGATCCGACCGTGCTCCCCGCCCTGGAGGCTGCCGGCTACGACCGGGACTTCGACGAGGTGCTGGCCGGAGCTCGCGGGGCGCTGCATCCACCGCAGCAGTGCGGCCGGTGGGCCGAGGTCGAGTTGCGCGACAACATGTTGCGTCTCCCTTCAGGTGTGGGCCTGGACTTCGGGGGCGTCGCCAAAGGCTGGACGGTCGACCTGGCCGCAGAGGCGGCGGTGGACGCCGGCCTCCGATGGGCGGTGGTGAACGCCGGCGGCGACCTCCGGATCGCCGGCGACCCGCCGGAGGGCGGCCTGGACATCGCCGTGGAGGAACCCGAGCGGCCGGACGACGAGGCGGTTCGCCTGCGCATCGAGGCGGGCGCGCTCGCCACCTCGTCGGTCACCCGCCGCGCGTGGGGTCCGGGGCTGCACCACCTGATCGATCCTCGGATCGGCGCGCCGGCCGGCAGGGACGTCCTGCAGGCCACGGTGTGGGCCCCGACCTGCGCGGAGGCCGAGATCCGCTCGAAGCAAGCCCTGCTGGAAGGACCCGGTGCGCTGGAACGGCTCCCCGGGGTCCTGGTCCTGCGGGAGGGACCGGTTCTGATCAGCCTGGCGCCGGCAGAGCGGCAGAACGAGGCCGTGGCGTGACGACCTGGATCATCCTCCGCGCGGCCGGTATCGGCGCCTTCGTCATGCTGTTCCTCTCCGTGGCCTGGGGCCTCGTCGCCACCACCTCGATCCTCGGCAAGCGCGTTTCGAAAGCCTCGGCCACACTCGTGCACCAGTTCATGGCGAGCGCCGGACTGCTGCTTCTGGCGGGCCACCTGGCCCTCGTCCTGGGCGACCGATGGGTGAAGTTCACGTGGGTAGACCTACTCGTCCCGCTCCACAGCAGCTTCCGTCCGGTGGCCATCGGATTCGGCGTGTTGGCGATGTACGGGACCGTCCTGGTCCTGGCATCGTCGTGGGCTCGCAAGCAGATCGGCACGGTGTGGTGGCGGAAGCTCCACGTCTGGGCTGTGCCGGCGTTCACGCTCTCCATGCTGCACGGGATCTTCTCCGGTACCGACACCGTGCGGCCCTGGATGTACTGGACCTACGTTTCGACCGGCGGCCTGGTCCTGTTCCTTCTGATCGTGCGGGCATTCACGATCGGCCTGCGGCCCGAGCGGGCAGCGCGACCTGAGCGGGCAACCCGACCAGAGCCCGCGATTCGCGAGGAGCGCGTGCCGGCCCTGGCGGACTAGGTCGCGCGGCCCGCCAGATCCTGCAGGCGCTTCCAGCTCGTCCGGCCGTCCTGCAGGTACACGCGGAACGACGCGCCCCCGCCCTCCCGGTCCTCCACCCGGGCCCACCCGCCGTGCAGCTCGGCGAACCGGGCCACCAGCGAGAGACCGATCCCCAGGCCGGGCCCCGGGCCGCCCTGACGGAACGGCTCGAAGATGGTGCGCCGAAGCTCCTCGGGAACGCCGGGCCCTTCGTCCTCTACCGTCAGCAGGATCCCCTCCTCGGCGTCCTCCAGGCGGATCCAGATCGATGTCCCGGCCGGGGTGTGCTTGGCGGCGTTCAGCACCAGGTTCTCGAGGATGCGCTCGACCTGCGCCGGGTCGACGAGCGCGTCGAGGGCCGTCCCGTCGACGTGCACCGGGTGGTCCCCGAGGTCGACTTCGGCGACCACCCCCCGGGCCAAGGCGGCCACATCGGTGGCCTTGCGATCGGGCTCGAGGATGCCGCGTTCCAGCCGGTCGAGATCAAGGAGGTCGGCCACCAGCCGGTGCAGCTTGCGGCCGGCCGCTGTGATGCCGTGGACCAGCTCCGTCCGCTTGTCGGGGGTCAGCGCCTTGTCACTGTGCTCCAGGGACAGGGCCGAGCCGAGGATCGCGGTGATCGGCCCGCGCAGGTCGTGCGAGACGGCATGCAGCTGGAGGTTCTTCAGTTCGTCGAGGGCCCGTAGGTGTTCCGCCGTCTCGCGTTCTCGCTGCCACGCGCCCTCCAGCTCCACCTCGACCCGCTTGCGCTCCGTGATGTCGACCATCACGCCCTGGACGGCCCAGGGACGGCCTTCGGGGTCGCGCAGTATCACGGCGCGCTCGCTGACCCACACCGTCTCTCCGGTGTCCTCGCGGATCATGCGGTACTCGTTGTGGTAGGGGAGGCCGGCATCCCGGGATCGCGCGTACTCCTCCCACACGCGATCCACGTCGTCCGGATGGACGTGCTTGCGCCAGAACGATGGGTCGGTGAGCCACTGTTCGGGGCTGCAGCCCAACAGATCCGTGATCTGCGGGCTTACATACAGGCTGTCGTTCCACTCGTCGATCGGATCGATGTACGTCACGGCCGGCACCGTCTCGATCAACCCCCGATACTTCGCCTCCGTCTCGTACAGCGCGCCCTCGGCCCACATCCGCTCGGTGACATCGAGAGCCACACCAAGCGCGCCGGCGATCTTGCCGTCGGCATCGCGCAACGGCATGACGTGCGACTCGAGTCGCCGGTTCTGCCAGTTCTGTTCGTAGGCACCGGACTCGCCCTCCAGGGCTCGTCGGTGCGCGACGATCGGCGCGTATTCCGGGTCCTCGCTGCCCAGGTACTCCTGAAGGGTCATCCCCACGATCTGGTTCGGTTCCATTCCCAGCGCCGTCAGCCCGGCCCCCAGGGACGAGGTGAACCTCAGGTCGCGGTCGGTCGACCACAGCACCGCCGGCATCTGGTCCACCACGAGGTGCAGGCGCTGGTCCCGCTCCTGCACGGCGTGCTCGGCCTGCTCTTGCAGAGCCACCGTGCGCCGCAGCTCGGCCAGGTTCCGGGACAACTCCATCTGCGTCATGGTCTGCCGGCACAGCGCCGTGAGCCCGGCAGCCTGGTCCGGCGAGAGGCTCCGGGGGATCCGGTCCATGACCCACAGCGCGCCGATGGCGTGCCCGTCGGACGTCACGAGCGGCGCGCCGGCGTAGAACCGCACATACGGTTCGTCGATCACGAGCGGACTGTCGGCGAACCGGTGGTCGTTCCACGTGTCGCGGACCGTCATGAGCCCTGAACCCATGATGGCGTGTGCGCTGAATGAAACGTCCCGCCGGATCTCCTGCAGCGGGAACCCGATGCCGGCCTTCAGCCAGCCACGGTTGGCGTCGACGAGCTCGACGCCGGAGAGCGGCGCCGCGCACACGTGCGACGCGAGGCGAGCCAGGTCGTCGAAAGCCTCCTCGCGTTCGGTGTCGAGGATGCGGTATCGCCGGAGGGCATCGAGCCGACCGGCCTCGTCATCGGGCATCGGTGCATTCATCCGTGCCCGACATATCGGCGCGCGACGTGCCGGGCATGACCCACCGACGGGGGGTTCCTGGACGCCCCGGTCGGCCCACGCGTCCGCTCTCCTCGTGGGTAGGATGCCGGTGTGAGCGCGCCCTACCCCGCGCATCTCGCCAGCGACGTCGCGTTGCGCGACGGGCAAACGATCCGCATCCGGCCTGCCCGGTCCGACGACCGGGCACGGGTGGAGGACTACCTGATCGGCCTGTCGCCCGAGACCCGGCACATGCGGTTCTGGTCGGCCGCCGTAGACGTCAGCGAGGTCGCGTCCCGTGCCGTAGACGTCGACTACCGCGACCACGTCACGTTGCTGGCCTTGATCGGTGGAGATCACGGCGCGGTCGTCGCTGGCGCGCAGTACATCAAGACGTCCGAGGGCCGGGCCGAGGTGAGCGTCAGCGTCGCCGACGCGATGCAAGGCCACGGCCTCGGGACGCTGCTGCTCGGCCAGATCGCGCAGGCTGCGGCCGAGAACGCCATCGCCGTGCTCGAGGCCAGCATCCTCCCCGAGAACCACCGGATGATCGAGATGGTGCGAAGGAGCGGCTTCACGCCGCGGATCCGGGCCCTCCCCGGATCCCTAGACGTGGAGTTCCCCACGACGCTGACCGAGGACGCCGTCGCGCTTTTCGAGGAACGCGAGGACCTGTCGGCGAGGCGGGCGATGCAAACCTTCCTGGCCCCGGATGCAGTGGCCGTGATCGGCGCGTCCCGCGACGCCGAGTCGATCGGCGGACGCCTGTTCCGCAACTTGCTGCTGACCGGGTTCCACGGCGCCGTGTATCCCGTGAACCCCAACGCCGAGGTGGTCCAGGGCGTGCTCGCCTACCGTTCCGTGCGAGACGTCCCCGGTCCCGTGGAGGTGGCCTTCATCGCCGTTCCGGCCGCCCACGTCGCGTCCGTGGCGCGGGAGTGCGGTGAGAAGGGCGTTCACGGGCTCGTGGTCATCTCCGCCGGATTCGCCGAAATCGGTGAAGACGGGCCGGCCCGCCAGGGAGAACTGCTGGCGATCTGCCGCGACGCCGGCATGCGGCTGATCGGCCCGAACTGCATGGGCGTCGTGAACACCGACCCGCTGGTCAAGCTGAACGGGACATTCGCGACGACGTGGCCGCTACCGGGGCGGGTGGGGTTCTCCTCCCAGAGCGGGGCGATCGGGCTCGCCGTGATGGAGCATGCTTCCAGCCTGGGCCTGGGGCTGTCGTCGTTCGTCTCGATCGGCAACCGGGCTGACATCTCAGGCAACGACCTGCTGTCCTACTGGGAGACCGACCCCGGCACCGACGTGATCCTGCTGTACCTGGAGTCCTTCGGGAACCCCCGCCGGTTCGGCCGCCTGGCCCGGCGCATCGCTCGGACCAAGCCGATCGTCGCGGTGAAGAGCGGCCGCAGCGCGGCCGGGGCTCGGGCGGTCTCGTCGCACACCGGCGCGATCCTGGCCGCCTCGGACGCGGCGGTCGACGCACTGTTCTCCCAGAATGGCGTGATCCGTACGGACACGCTGGAGCAGATGTTCGACGTCGCAGCGCTGCTAACCAGCCAGCCGCTTCCCAGGGGGAGGCGGGTCGGGATCGTGACGAACGCGGGCGGCCTCGGCATCCTGTGTGCCGACGCGGCCGAGGCCCACGGCCTTCAGATCCCGGCGTTCTCCGACGAGACCGTCTCGCGCCTTCGCCAGCACCTTCCGCCCGAGGCCGCCGCCGGGAACCCCGTGGACATGATCGCCTCGGCGACCGGCGAGGACTACGGCCGAGCGATCCGGACGGTCGCGGCGGGGGGTGAGGTGGACGCCATCATCGTCCTGTACATCCCGCCCCTCCAAGCCCAGGCCCCAGACGTCGCGCGCCACGTCGTGGATGCGATCAGGGACATCGGTGGCCGGGTGCCGGTGCTCACGTCGTTCATGTCCGCCAAGGGGGTGCCGGCGGAGCTGCGGGCTGCCGACGTCCAGGTGCCGTCGTTCGCCTTCCCGGAGGGCGCGGCCATCGCCCTGGCCCGGGTGGCGCAGCTCGGGACGTGGCGGCAGCGGCCGGAGGGACGGGTCCTTCGCCCAGGCGGCACCAGGCCCGACGAGGCCGCCAGCATCCTGGCCACTGCCTTGGAGCGCGGCGGCGGATGGTTGGAGCCGGAGGAAGCGGAGGCGTTGCTCGCCTGCTACGGCGTTCCGGTGGCGCGCAGCGAGCGGGCCCCAACGCCCGAGGAGGCGGCCTCGGCCGCCGGAAGGATCGGCCCTCCAGTGGCCGTCAAGGTGGTGGGCCCCGTCCACAAGATGGATGTGGGCGGGATCCGCCTGGATCTCCGGGACCCGGGCCAGGTCCGGACCGCCGCGGCCGAGATGGCAGATGCCGTCCGCGCCGCGGGCGAGGAGGTCCAGGGGTTCCTGGTGCAAGAGATGATCGAAGGCGGGGTCGAGATCTTGGTCGGCGTCGCGAACGATCGGGTGTTCGGGCCGGTCATCGCGTGCGGCGGGGGTGGCGCCACGGTCGAACTGCTCCGCGACGTGGCCATCCGCGTCGCGCCGATCACGGACCTCGACGCGGAGGAGATGATCCGCTCGCTCGCGACGTTCCCGCTGCTCGACGGGTATCGGGGCGGCCCCAAGGCCGACATTGAGGCGCTGAAGGACGCCCTGCTGCGCGTGGGGGCGCTGGCCTTCGCACACCCCGAGATCGCCGAGATGGACTGCAACCCGGTGATGGTGACGCCCGATAGCGCCCTGGTGGTCGACACACGCGTCCGGGTCGAGGCCTCACCGCCGTCGGAGCCGCTGGGCGCGGTCTCCTGACCTCAGGGGCGCTCGCTCACCTTCTCGGCGTACGCCATCCAGGGCGATACCAAGCCGGCCACCGCGGTGTCGTCCTGCTGGAACGAGAGCCGGCTGCGCACCGACACCACGCCCGGCACCGCCCGTACGATCTCGATCAGCGCTTCTATCAGGCTCCGCCGCTCCAGCTCGCCCTCCAGGGTGACCACGCCCTGCGCCACGGTCACCCGGATCGTCGCCGGGTCGATCCACAACGTCCGGGCGATCACCGTCTCCTCGATGTCCTGGCGGATCTCCCGGTCCGGGCGGAGGAACACCCGCAGCAGGTCCACCCGGGAGACGATCCCCACGAGCTTCCCCCTCTCGTCCACCACGGGCAGGTGCTTCACGGCAAGGCGATGCATCTTCCGGGCCGCCTCCGCGAGCGTCGCGTGGGGGCCGATGGTTTCGGCGGGGTGCGTCATCAGCTCTCCAGCCACGATCCCGCTTGCCTTCAGACGCTGGATCTTCCGCCGCCGGCTCTCGAGGACGTGCGCCTCTGCCTCGAGCTCCGTGCCCTCCTTCAGGATCAGGTCTCCCTCCGTCACGACGCCGACGACCCGATCGTCCCCGTCGACCACCGGCACCGCGCTCACGCGGTACTCCTGCATCAGCCGGACGATCTCCTTGAACGACGCGTCCTCGTTCACGACCACGACGGTCTTCGTCATCACGTCCTGCACGGTGCTGTCCATCGTCCGGCCTCCTTCCATAGGGCACAGTACGGCGAGGCCGGCTCCCGCCCCAGGGCCACGGGGCCCAACCGCACAGGGCCGGGCGGGGGAGAAAGGACCCTGGGGCGAAGGACCCGGAAACAGATGGCCGACTGGCCCGTGTCGGACCCGGCTATGAACGGCCGGCGTATGAGGAGCGGCAGCGTCGGGTAGGTCAACCGGGCCCACGTCCAGAGGAAGGTCCGGGCGAGCCGGGACGGGCGGAACGCGTTTTCGGTCGGCCGACTGAAAGAGTACGCTCGAAGGCGGAATGGACCGCCGCGACCTGCTCATCGAGTCGGGCCTCGCGCTGGCATCGGAACGTTCCCTCGATGCGCTCCTCCAGCGCATCGTGGATCTGTCGGTGGACATCACGGGAGCCCGGTATGGAGCTCTGGGCGTGCTCGACAACGACCGCCGGATCTCCCGGTTCGTCACCGCGGGGATCTCGGCAGAGGTCCGGGAGGCGATCGGGGATCCGCCCGTGGGCCGCGGCGTTCTGGGGCTGCTGATCCGGGACGCCCAGCCCATCCGGCTTCCGGACATCACCGCGCACCCCGCATCGGTTGGGTTCCCCCCCAACCATCCGATCATGCACTCGTTCCTCGGCGCGCCGCTCCTGGCTCGGGGGCGCGTGTTCGGCAACATCTACCTGGCCGACAAGCAGGGCGCCGGCGGGTTCGACGCCGACGACGAGTTCGCGCTCACGGTGTTGGCCGCCCAGGCGGGCGTTGCCCTGGACAACGCACGTCTCCACGAGGAGACCCGAGAGCGAGCCAGGTGGCTCGCCGCCGCCCACGAGGTGGGCGCGCGCATCCTCACAGGGGCCGGCGCGGAGGAGGCCCTGGAGCTCGTGGCCCAGCACGCCCGCGCGCTGGCCCGTGCCGACCTCGCCATCATCGCCACCCCGCTCCCCGACGAACGGCAACTCAAGATCGCCGTGGCCGTAGGCGCGCACGCCGCCGAGTTGCAGGGAACGGTGTTCCCCCTCGAGGGCTCGATCTCAGGAGAGGTCATCCGGACGGCCCGGCCCGTTGCCCAGACCGATGCCTCCGCCGACCCGAACGCCTACCAGCCGATCGTGCAACTGGGCGACATGGGGCCCGCGCTCCTGGTGCCCCTGGCCGCCCGGGGACGGGCCTTCGGAACGTTGGCCGTAGCCAACCTGCGAGGAGGCCGGACCTTCGACGACGACGACCGGGCCCTGGTCGAGACCTTTGCGGCCCAGGCCGCGGTGGCCCTCGAGTTCGAACGCGCCCAGCGCGAGACGCAGCGCCTGCTCGTGCTGGAGGACCGGGAGCGCATCGCGAAGGAACTGCACGACGGCGTGATCCAGTCCCTGTTCGCGGTGGGAATGGGACTGCAGGGGACCGCGGCGGTCGACATCGACCCCGAGCAGGCCGACCGCATCGAGGGAGCCGTCGCCGAGATCGACCGGGTCATCCGAGACCTCCGCAACTACATCTTCGGGCTACGGCCCGGGATCCTTGCGGACCGACAACTCGACCAGGCCCTCCGGCATCTCGCCGACGAGTTCCAGCAGAAGTCGGGCGTCGTGACCGTGGTCGAGGTCGATGAGACCGTGGCGTCGGAGCTCGCCTCCTCTGCCGCCGACATCGTCCAGCTGACGCGGGAAGCCCTGTCGAACGTGGGGCGGCACGCCGGCGCGTCCACCTGTCGTGTGTCGCTGGGCCGCAACGGGCAAGGCGCCGCGGTACTGGTGGTAGACGACGACGGCAAGGGGTTCGACCTCTCGAGGGTCAAGAAGGGCCAGGGACTTCCGAACCTTCAGGCCAGGGCTCGGTCGCTGGGGGGTGCCGCGGAGATCGAGAGCACTCGCTCCGAGGGCACGACCGTCCGGATCACGATCCCGCTCTGAAAGGGTGGACCGGGGCGGCGGCGGAACGCCGCCGCCCCGGTCGACCCACTACTTCTGAACCACCAGAGCGGTGACCATCCCATACATGCCCGCGGGTCCCTCCACGTGCGGAAGGATGTGGAGGGACGCCCACACGCCCGGGTACTTGGCGTCGACCAGCACGTCGAACCGCTGCCCCGGCGCGATGACAAGCGTGTCGACCATGGAGGGGTCCTTCAGCGGGATGCCGTCCTCCGCGATCACGCTGAAGTGATAACCGTGCAGGTGCATCGGATGCAGCTGCGACCCGTCGTTCGCGATGCGGATCAGGACCTTGTCTCCCAGCTTCGCGATCAGCGGCTGTGTGGCAGGGAACCCCTTGCCGTTCAGCACGTACCCCAGCGGGCCGTCCCCGAGGAACAACATGTACTCATCGTTCCAGGGCGTCGGACCGACGGGTTCCACCACGAACGCCCCGTACAGGCCCTTGCCGACCTGCTCGGTCGAGTTGAAGTGGGAGTGGTAGACGTACGTCCCCGGACCATCCCTGACCGTGAATTCGTAGGTCCAGTACTCGCCCGGCATCACGGGATCCTGAGTGATGTACGGCACGCCATCGTCCCTGTTGGGGACGGTCATGCCGTGGAAGTGGATCACGGTCGGTTGCGTCATCTGGTTCTGTAGGACGACGCGGACCCGGTCGCCCCGGTTCACCTCGATCTGCGGACCGGGGATCTGGCCGTTGTAGGCCATGGCGTCCTTGAAGACCCCCGACGAGACCTCCCACTTGATCTCGGTAGCGGTCAGGTTGAAGACCTTCACGTTCCCATCCATCTGCGGCTTGAGGATCCCATTGCCGGTGCCCTTCGTGGCGGCGGGGAAGGCCGCGACACCCTGCTTGTGCATCTCGGCCATCTGCTCGGCGCTCATGCCCGAGCCCATCATCGACTCGGCCATACCGCTCGCCGTCCCCTGGGTGCCGGACTCGGCCGAGCCGCCGCCGGCCGCCTGCCCCGCCAGGACCATGGCCGTCATGCCGAGCTCCTTGTGCCCCGGCACGGCGCAGTATGCCTGGTAGCTCCCGGCCTCCAGCGCCGGAACCTCCAGGGTGGCCGCCTGTGCGCCGCCGTTGATCTCTCCGGTCTTGTAGGTCTCGCCCCCCGCATCGAAGGCGAACGAGTGCGGCATCGTTCCGTCGTTCGTCACCTCGAACTTGACGGGCTGACCCGCGGGAACCTGGATCTGCGCCGGCTCGATGGCCCACTCCTTCAGGGTCACCTGGATGGGGCTGGCGGCCGCACGCTCCCGGGGGCTGCCGGAGGTAGTGTCGGTCGAACCGGTGCTGCATGCCGCCGTCAGTAGGGCAAGTCCGATGGCCATCGCCACCAGCGTCGCGGGCCGGAACCGGTTGCGCATGTGCTCCTCTCCTTCCTTGCTCGGGCGGGAACCGGAACTACGGGGAGGCCAGGCCCTTCGCCGCATCGACCAGCGACTCGTGGTCGGGATGACGCGGCAGCCGTACCAGGCGTTCGTCCGGGAAGGGGTCGAGCGATCCCAGCCGGGCGCCCAGGG
>JAHEXX010000169.1 GCA_023251895.1 bacterium | reverse complement strand
GCTCCCACCACCGGCCCACGACGTACTCCGGGATGTAGACCGCGACGACGCCGCGCGGGTTGGCACCGCGGATCTGGGTGGCGTAGTCGATGATCGGTTTCACGATCTCGCGGTAGGGCGAGTAGAGGACCTTGAGCGGGACGCCGAGGTTGCGCTCCTCCCACTCCTGCATGAGCTCCTTGGTCGCCTTGTCGTCGGCGGCGACGTAGACCGCCTCCAGCACGTTGGGCCGCGACGCCTTGGCGTAGGCCAGCGCCCGCAGGGTCGGCTTGTGCAGCTTGGAGACCAGGACGATGGCGTGCACCTTGGTGGGCAGCACGCGGTCCTCCTCGTAGGCCGCGAGCTCCCGGGAGACGTTGTCGTAGTGGCGGCGGATCGCCTTCATGATCGCGAAGAACACGACCATCGACAGGATCGCGATCCAGGCGCCGGCGAGGAACTTGGTGAGCAGGATGACCACGAACACCGCGGCCGTCATGCACAGACCGAACGTGTTGATCCCGCGCGAGCGCATCATGTGCCGCCGCTGGGCGAGGTCGGTCTCGGTCTTCAGGTGCCGCGTCCAGTGCCGGATCATGCCCAGCTGACTCAGGTTGAACGACACGAAGACGCCGACGATGTAGAGCTGGATCAGCCGGGTCGTCTGGGCGTCGAAGGCCACGATCAGCACGACGGCGAAGCCGGCCAGCACGAGGATGCCGTTGCTGTAGGCCAAGCGGTCGCCGCGCGAGCCGAGGGCCCTCGGCATGAACCCGTCGCGGGCCAGGATCGACCCGAGCACCGGGAAGCCGTTGAACGCCGTGTTGGCGGCCAGGATCAAGATGATGCCGGTCATGGCGAGCACGAAGTAGTAGCCCGGCGGGAAGACGTCGAAGACGGCCTTGGACAGCTGCGCCATCACCGTGGGCTCGTCGTACCCGGGCGGCATCGGCTGGCCGTTCGCGTCGAGGAGGCGGGAGGTGTCGGTGGGGTCGACGTACTTCAGGCCCATCTTGTTGGCCAGCGTGATGATGCTCAGCATCATCGTGATCGCGATGGTGCCGAGCAGGAGCAGCGTGGTGGCGGCGTTGCGGCTCTTCGGCTTGCGGAAGGCCGGCACGCCGTTGGAGATGGCCTCGACGCCGGTCAGGGCCGCGCTGCCGGACGAGAAGGCCCGCGCGAGCAGGAACACCAGCGCGAGGCCGGTCAGCGACCCGTACCCTGGCGCCGGGGTGATCTGGAAGTCCGCACTCTCGACCTGTGGCAGGTTGCCCTGGGAGGCGCGGATCGCCCCGAACAGCGCCATTCCCAGCACGCCGATCATGAACCCGTACGTCGGGAGGGCGAAGAAGGCTCCGGACTCGCGCACGCCGCGCAGGTTCAGCGCCGCGAGCAGCACCACGAGCCCGACCGCGATGGTCACCTCGTTCTGCGCGACCCAGGGGATGGCCGAGGCGGCGTTCTGCACCCCGGAGGAGACCGACACCGCGACGGTCAGCACGTAGTCGACCAGCAGGGCGGAGGCGACGGTCACGCCGGCGGTCTGGCCGAGGTTGACCGAGGCGACCTCGTAGTCACCGCCGCCGCTGGGGTAGGCATGAACGGTCTGGCGGTAGGACGCCACGACGGTCAGCATCACGATGGCGACGCCGATGCCGATCTTCCACGACCACACGTAGGCCGAGGCGCCGGCCAGCGACAGGGTCAGGAAGATCTCGTCCGGCGCATAGGCCACCGAGGACAAGGCGTCACTGGCGAACACAGGAAGGGCGATCCGCTTCGGCAGAAGCGTCTCGCCCAGCTGTGAACTCCTCAGCTTGCGACCCAGAAGGATCCGCTTGGAGACGTCGCCGACACCCACGGGGGGACACGATACGGTTTCAGGCGTGCACGTCGTGATCATGGGTTGTGGCCGGGTCGGCTCGACCCTCGCCCGCAGCCTCGAGGACCGTCACCACACGGTGTCGGTCATCGACAGCGAGCCCGACAGCTTCCGTCGCCTGGGCCCCGGTTTCAACGGGGACAAGGTGACCGGCTACGGCTTCGACCAGGAGGTCCTGGAGAAGGCCGGCATCCGTCGCGCCGACGCCTTCGCGGCCGTCTCCAGCGGTGACAACTCCAACATCATCGCCGCGCGTGTCGCGCGCGAGACGTTCGGGATCACCCAGGTGGTCGCCCGGATCTACGACCCGGGCCGCGCCGAGGTCTACCAGCGGCTCGGCATCACGACGGTCGCCACGGTGAAGTGGACCGCCGACCAGGTGCTGCGTCGTCTGCTCCCGGCCGGGGCCGAGCCCGACTTCCGAGACCCGTCCGGCACGATCCGGGTCGACCAGGTGCCGGCGCCGACGCCCTGGGTGGGACACCAGACGATCGACTTCCAGACCCAGTCGCGCTCGCGCATCGCCTGGATCGACCGGCTCGGCGAAGGCATGCTCCCGAGCCGCGACACCGTGATCCAGGAGGGCGACCTGCTCCACCTGGTGATGCGGGAGGAGAATGCGGCTCAGGCCTACCAGATCATCAACGAAGGCCCGGAGGAGTAGCCCGTGCGCGTCGCCATCGCCGGAGCCGGTGCCGTGGGCCGCTCCATCGCCCGCGAGCTGATCACCAACGGTCACCAGGTCCTGCTCATCGACAAGGAGCCAGCGTCGATCCGCCCGGAGCGGGTGCCCGACGCCGAGTGGCTGCTCGCCGACTCCTGCGAGCTCTCCTCGCTCGAGGAGGCCCACCTCGACCAGTGCGACGTCGTGATCGCCGCCACCGGCGACGACAAGGCCAACCTGGTGACCTCGCTGCTGGCCAAGACCGAGTTCGCCGTGCCGCGCACGGTCGGCCGGGTCAACCACCCCAACAACGAGTGGCTCTTCACCGAGGCGTGGGGCGTCGACGTCAACGTCTCGACCCCCCGCATCATGTCGGCGCTGGTCGAGGAGGCGGTGACGGTCGGCGACCTGGTGCGGC
>JAHEXX010000019.1 GCA_023251895.1 bacterium | reverse complement strand
CGCGCCGGAGAACAGTCTGTGACCGCGTCGTTTGTACGGGCTGTACAATCCCTGCATGCCGGTCACAACCGGAGATCTCCTCGCCGTGCCTGACATGCCGTTGCGCCTGCTGGCCGGCACGGACGGCGCCGATCGGGCCATCCGCTGGGTCCACGTCAGCGAGCTGGAAGACCCTACGCCCTGGCTGAAGGGGGGCGAGCTGCTGCTCACCACCGGTATGGCCATCGGCAGGACCCCGTCGAAGCAACGTGCGTACATCAGGCGCCTGGCCGAGGCCGGCCTTGCCGGGTTGGGGTTCGGGGTCGGCTTCTCATACGCCCGGGTGCCCAAGGCCATGATCACGATCGCAAATGAGGCCGGCTTCCCGCTGTTCGAGGTGCCCTACGCGGTGCCGTTCATCGCGATCACGGAGGCGGTGTTCACCCGACTCCTCGCCGAGCAGTACGACGTGCTCCAGCGCACGGTCGACGCCGAGCACGCGATGACCAGAGCCCTCATGGAAGGGCAGGGCGTGACCGGGATCGCCACTTCACTGGCCGTCGCGATCCGGGGATGGGTGCTGCTCCTGGATCTCCACGGGATCCCGCTGGCGGCAACGTCTCGGGCCGCTGAACAACGAGCGGAACGAGCGTGGGACGAGCTCCGCACCTCCCGGCCGGAGGGGGCCGGTTTCTCGTTCACGCTGGTCGACCGGGGGCACCACATCTGGATCCAGCCGGTGGGGGCCCAGGGACGGGTGGAGGCCTTCCTCGCTGTGGGCAAGCCCGAGTCGCTCTCCCAACTCGACCGCATCGTGGCCGCCCACGCCCTGTCGCTATTCGCCATCGAGCTCGCGAAGTCCAGAGCCCTGGCCGAGGCCGAACGTCGGTTACAGGGCGATTCCTTCGATTCACTGGCGACGGGCGCGTTGTCGGAGGAGGAGGCCGCCAAGGAGTTGGCCCGTTTCGGCTTCGAACGGGACGGGCGCGTGGTGGTCGTGGCGCTGGAGGGGCCGTCCCCGGCGGACCTTGCCTATGCGGCCGAGGACCATTTCTCCCGGTCGGGGGGAGGGTTCCTAATCTCCCGTCACGAAAGCGGCGTGCACCTGCTGGTCCCGTCGGGCTCGGAGCGCGACCTCCCCGAACTCGCCAAGGCGCTCACGATCAGGGCCGAGGCCGACGTACGGGCGGGAGCGGGGAGCGCCGTGCCGGTCACGGATGTGAAGCGAAGCCTCCGGGAGGCGAGTTACGCGCTCCAGGTATGCCGGCTGGAGCGCTGGGACTCGGCCGGGTTCGATGACCTCGGGACCTACCGGTTGCTGCTCTCCATGGCCGAACCGGACGCGCTCAGAGCGTTCGCCGACTCGCTGCTCGCGCCGCTGGACGCCTACGACCGGGACCACCACGGAGACCTGATCACTTCCCTTCGGGCGTTCCTGCAACACAACGCCCGGTGGGAGCAGGCCGCGGCGGACCTGTTCGTGCACCGGCACACGCTCCGATACCGCATCCGCAAGGTCGAAGAGCTGACCGGCCGCGACCTGTCCTCGTCGTTCGACCGCATGGAGTTCTGGCTTGCCATCCGGGCCCGGGAGCTCCTCGCGACGGAGGCGGCGTCGTGACCGGGCCCGTTGTCCCTCCCGTACAGCTCGCCCATCCCCGCGCGCCGTTCCGTCGAGTGGCCCCATTCGGTCTGTACAAGGCATACTTGAACGATCAAGGTTCCCGACCCGGTCCCGGGTCCGGCACAAGGGGGAGGTCGACATGGCGGCTACGGTGAAGTCGTACAAGCTGTTCATCGGCGGCGAGTGGGTCGATTCCGTCGGTGGCGAGACGGAGCCCGACATCAACCCGGCGACCGAGCAGACCGTGGCCGAGGTGGCGGTGGCGACGCGGGAGGACGCCGACCGGGCGGTGGCGGCCGCGCAGAAGGCCTATGACGAGGTGTGGTTCGACACACCGCCGAAGGAGCGCTCGGCCATGATGCTCAAGCTGGCCGACGCTATAGACGCGGATGCGGACGAGCTGGCCCGGCTGGAGTCGATCGACGTGGGCAAGCCGATCTCCGTCTCCTCGGCGGACATCCCCTTCATCACCGACAACCTGCGGTTCTTCGCGGGGGCCGCTCGCGTGCAGGAGGGCAAGTCGACGGGCGAATACGAGCGCGGCTTCACCAGCATGATCCGCCGCGAGCCCCTTGGAGTCACCGCGGGCATCTGCCCCTGGAACTACCCGCTGATGATGGCCATATGGAAGATCGGGCCGGCGCTCGCGGCCGGGAACACCTCGATCATCAAGCCGGCCGAGATCACCCCGCTCACGGCCCTCAGGCTGGCCGAGCTGGCGGCGGACATCCTGCCCCCGGGCGTCCTCAACGTGATCACGGGTCGGGGCTCGGTGATCGGTGACCAGCTGACCCGGCACCCGGTCGTCCGGCTGGTGTCGGTGACTGGGGACACGGCGACCGGCAAGCTCATCGCCGCGGCCGCGGCCGAAACGGTGAAGCGGGTCCACCTGGAGCTGGGCGGCAAGGCGCCGGTGGTGGTGTTCGACGACGCCGACACGGAGAAGCTGGTCGAGACCCTGAAGTTCGCCGGATACACGAACACCGGCCAGGACTGCACGGCATCCTGCCGCGTGCTGACCGGCCCGGGGATCTACGACGACCTGCTGTCCGAGCTCGTGCCGGCGGTCGAGTCGATCAAGGTCGGCCCGCTCGATGACGAGTCCGTCGAGATGGGGCCGCTGGTCTCGGCCAAGCAGCGCGAGAGCGTGGCCGGGTTCGTGGACCGGGCCCAGGAGTACGGCAAGGTCCTCACCGGCGGCGAGGCGATCGAGGGTAAGGGCTTCTACTACAAGCCGACCGTCGTGGCCGAAGTCGACCAGAAGTCCGAGATCGTTCAGCAGGAAGTGTTCGGCCCCGTCGTCACCGTGCAGCGGTTCAGCGACGAGGACCAGGCCGTGGCCTGGGCCAACGACGTCGTGTACGGCCTGGCCTCCTCGGTGTGGACCAAGGACTCGGGCCGCGCCCTGCGCGTCGCTCGTCGACTGCAGTTCGGCGCCGTGTGGATCAACACCCACTTCATGATCTCGGCCGAGATGCCGCACGGCGGCTACAAGGAGAGCGGCTACGGCAAGGACATGTCGATGTACTCGTTGGAGGACTACACGCAGATCAAGCACGTGATGGCGGCGCTCGACTGAGGAACGCCGAAGCCCGCAGATACGATTGGTGGTGAGTTCAGCATGAGCGCGACAAAGTACCTGGTAGCCGGCGAGTGGCGAACGGGCGAGGGAACCTTCGAGGTGAAGAGCCCCTACGACGGCGGCGTCGTCGCCGAGGTGGGCATCCCCACGGAGGCCGAGGTTGAGGAGGCCGCGGCCACTGCCACGGAGACCTTCAGAGAGAGCCGGCACCTGCCGGTGCACGCTCGGGCCGACGCCCTCGACCACATATCCAGGCGTCTAGCCGAGCGGGTGGACGAGAACGCCGAGCTGATCGCCAAGGAGGGCGGCAAGCCCCTCAAGTGGGCCAAGGTCGAGGCGACCCGGGCCATCTCCACGTTCCGGTGGGCCTCCGAGGTCCTCCGCCACGGCGACGACGAGGTCATGCGCCTGGACACCGAGGCGTCCCTCGGCTCGCGGCTCGGCATCATCCGGCGGTTCCCCTTCGGGCCGGTGTTCGGCATCACGCCGTTCAACTTCCCACTGAACCTGGTGGCCCACAAGCTGGCCCCGGCCCTTGCGGTGGGCGCGCCGATCGTGGTCAAGCCGGCCCGGGCCACCCCCCTCGGCGCTCTAGCGCTGGCCGAGCTGTTCGCCGAGACGGACCTGCCCAAGGGCATGTACCAGGCCCTGCCGGTCTCCTCGGGCGTGGCCGACCAGATGGCCCGCGATCCCCGGTACAAGAAGATCTCGTTCACCGGCTCGGCGGAGGTCGGCTGGTACCTGAAGGGACTCGATCCCAAGAAGCGGGTCACGCTTGAGTTGGGCGGAAACGCCGGGGTCATCGTGCACTCGGACGCGGACCTGGACCTGGCCGCCGCGCGGGTCGCCTTCGGCGGCTACTACCAAGCCGGCCAGAGCTGCATCTCGGTGCAGCGGGTCTTGGTCCAGTCGGAGGTCTACGACGACTTCTGCGATCGGCTGGTGAAACAGGTGGAGAGCTTGAAGTACGGCGACCCCGTGGACCCCACGGTCGACGTCGGTCCGGTGATCGACGCCGGCTCGCTCGATCGCATCTCGGAGTGGGTAGACGAGGCGGTGTCCGGCGGGGCCGAGGTCCTGACGGGCGGCCGGCGGGAAGACCCCTTCTACGTTCCGACGGTGCTCACCAAGACCAAGGCGGAGATGAAGGTCCGCTGCGAGGAGATCTTCGGCCCGGTGACGACCGTCTCGCCCTACCAGACATTCCAGGAGGCAATCGAGGAGGTCAACAACTCGCGGTACGGTCTGCAGGCCGGCGTGTTCACGAACGACATCAACCGGGCCTTCCAGGCGCACCGGGAGATCGAGGTCGGCGGGGTCATCATCAACGACCAGTCGGCGTGGCGGGCCGACCAGATGCCGTACGGCGGGTCCAAGGACTCCGGATTCGGGCGTGAGGGCCTGCGGTTCGCGATGGAGGAGATGACCGAACCCCGGATCATGGTCCTCTCCCACGTGCCGCTGTAGGGCGGCTCAGAGGTCGCGCAGGATCTCGACGGCGGGCTTGCGGGTGGCGCGGATCATCCCCAGGCCGGCCGCGACGATGGCCGCGACGGTGGCCGCCGCGACCGCGACAAGGTACGACCACGGGATCGAGAGCCGCCCCGGCGGCGGATCGAACACGCCAGTGAGGATCTTCACGATGACGTAGGCCAGACCCCAGCCGGCCAGTGCGCCCAGGACGAGGCCGCCGACGGCCACGAACGCTGCCTCGCTCCAGACGAACGCGGCCAGCTGACGGCTCCGGGCGCCGAGGGCGGAGGCGATCGCGAACGTCCTTCGACGCTCGGCCAGTCCCAGCGCCAGGACCAGCCCAGACGCGCCCGCCGCCAGGGCCAGGGCGAAGGTCAGCTCGAGCCGGGTGAGGCCGGCCAGGTCGATCGCTGTCAGGCCCGAGAGCGTGATCCGCTGCTGGGTGACGATGTCCCGTACGGTGGCCCCGGACGCCGGGCCCATGACCGCGCGGACCCGCTCCGCCACCGCCTGCGGCGATGCCGTGGTCCTCACCAGCAGCGTCTGGCCGGCCGCCGATCCCGTCATCCTGCCCACGTAGGCGGCGTTGGCGACCAGGAACGAGTCGCGGGGGGCCGTGGGGAACTCGCGGGCGATGCCGACATAGTGGAACGGCACCACGTGGTAAGCGTGGTCACTCGCGAACTGGAGGCGGAGTCGGATCAGGTCACCGGGCCGGAGCTGGAAGTCGTGCACGGTCTCGTCGGAGACGAGGACCCCGTCAGGCCGGGCGGCCAGTGTGGCCAGCACATGCCGCGCGCTGCCTCCTGCGAAGAACGCGTCGGACATCGACGTCGCCCTGCCGATCGTGGCCGGGTCGATCCCGTACAGGTCCTGGAGATCGTTGCCCACGTAGGCGAACCGGTGCTGCATCCACTGCGCCGCGGCGACGCCGGGGATCGCCCGCACGGCCGCGGGGAGCCCGGCGGGGAGTCCCGCGGCCGCGGCGGTCGTGACCGTCACGTCGGCGCCATTCGTCAGTTGCGCGTCGACGCGCGCCTGTGCCGCGTACGTGGTGTTGAAGATCGCCACCGAGAGCGCGAAGGATGCGGTCAAGGCCATGATCACCAGACCCCGGGCCAGGGCGCTCCGCTGGCGGGACATGGAGGCCGAGACCACGCCCGCGAGGCCGTGCGCGACAGGTCGGGCCAAGCTGGCCAGGACCCCGCGGCCCCTTGCCAGCACTGCGGCGCCGATGCGCCAGGTGAGCAAGGCCGCGCCGACCCAGAACAGGAGCGGCGCAAGCAGCGTGAAGTAGTCGACCGAGATGGTCGGCACGCCCTCCGGCGCGAGGACCACTTGGTACCCGCTCTTCACCGCCTGCCAGTAGACGAGGCCCCCGACGCCGAGGCAGATCAGGTCGAGGTACAGCCGCGACCACAGTGGCTTCCTCGGGGTGCCCACGGTGGCCTGGGCAGCGCGAACGGTGAGGAGGCGGACGTCGCGCCACGCCGGCAGCACCACCGTGGCGAAGGACAGGGCTAACCCGGCGAGCGCCGCCGCGACGCCCCAGGCCAGCGCCTGCCCGGTGGTGGCCCCGAATCGGGACGTTCCGAACGCGGCGCGGCCGACGATCGACGCTGCGATCAGGCCGGCCACGACCCCTACCGCGCCAGTCGGGAGGGCCTCCGCCGCCGCGAGTCGAACGATGCGCGGGGGCGACGCGCCGCGGGTCCGCAGCAACGCCTGTTCGCGCCGCCGGCGCTCGCGGCCGGAGGCGGCCACGACCGCGGTGAGCAGAGCCGCCAGCACCACCCCCGGGAACCCCAGGAACAGGAACAACAGCTGCGCGTAGATGGCGTCGCTCCGGGTGGCGTCGAGCTGGGCCGCCAGGTTGTCGCCGACGAGTCCCGCCCCGCCCAGCGCCGCCTCGAGGTTCTTCGCGCGCCCGACGACCTGCGTGAAGGCCGACCCGGGATCGGCGGGAAGCGCGCGGGATAGCCGGGCGTGGATCTGGCTGGATATGCCGTCCGCTGCCCCGCCGGCCGCAGGATGGAGCAGCCGCTGCCAAGTCGACGATGGCAGGAGCATCACGTTGTCCGGCGGTGCCGTCGGGGCCGACCCCGGCGCGACGCCGATCGACTGGAACAGCGAGTCGGCGAAGGGCAGGTCCACGATGCCGTCGACGGTGACCGTGCCGAGGGAGCGACCCGGTCGGCCGATCGTCACCTTCGTACCGACTGTCGCGCCGAGGTTCGCCGCGGTCTGCTGTGCGAGGAGGACTCCGTCGTGAGCGCCCACCAGATATCGGATCTCGCCCGGGAACGTCGTCGCGTACCCGGCAGGCAGGCCCAGCACCTTGCCGGGGCCCGTTGTCTGCACCGCCCCCGCGGCCGAGGACCTGAACCCGGTGCTGTCGGCGTAGCCCACCCTGAGGGCCCCGACGACGCCGGGGGTGGCCGCGACGGCGTCCAGGGCTTTGGCGGGCCTCGTGCCGGGCGCGAGCTCCACCTGCCAGTCGACGGGGACGGCCGCGATGGCTTGCTTCGTCATCTTGGCGCGGCTCGCCGCGAAGAACGTTCCCAGCGAGGCCAACAGCAGCACCGCGAGCGCCACGCACGAGGCCTGCCCCACGAGCCGCCCGGTCCTGCGCCGGGCGAGGCCCTGCAACCACGTCATCCCGAGCACGCGACGACCTCCGTGCGAAGTTGCCCGCCATCGACGGACCAACGGCTCGGCAAGCGTTCTGCGATCACGAGGTCGTGGGTGGCGACCACCAATCCCGCCCCCATCTCCGCGGCGGCGGCGAGCAGCGCGTCCATCATCCGGCCGCCCGTCTCCCGGTCCTGCTGGCCGGTCGGCTCGTCGATCAGCACCAGCCGAGGACTGCCGGCCAGCGCCCGGGCCAGGCCGGCGCGCTGGGACTGTCCGCCGGAGAGCTCCTCGGGAAGCTTCTCGGCGACGTCGCCGACCTCGAACCGTTGGAGCATCGCCCGGGCGGTCGTGAGAGCCTCTGCCTCCATCCCCCCCGCCAACAGGATGGGCAGGGCGGCGTTCTCCAGGACGGTCAGCGGCGGGAGGAGGCTTGGCCCCTGGAACGCCATGGAAACGGGTCCCGGGCGGAGGGCTTCCCTTGGCCCTAGGGCCGGCCACTCGATCGAACCGGACGTCGGGCAGTCGAGCCCTCCGATGAGGTGCAGCAACGTGGACTTCCCGCTGCCGGAGGGCCCGACCAGCGCGATCCGGTCGCCCGGGTCGATGGTGAACGTGGCGCCGACGAGCGCAGCGACTGCCCCGAGTCCGTCCCCGTAGATGCGGCTCAGCGACTCCGCGCGCACCAGCGCGTCATCGTTCACGTTGCGATCTTTCCGTCGACGAGACGCACGATCCGATCGGCCGCGGCGGCCACCCGCTCACTGTGGGTCACCACGACGACGGCCGCACCCGCCTCCGCCCGCGCCTTGAGGAGTTCCAGGATCAGTGCCTCATTGGCCTCGTCCACCTCGCCGGTTGGCTCGTCGGCCAGGAGCAATAAGGGGTCGTTGGCCAGGGCGACGGCCAGTCCGGCTCGGGCGATTTCGCCGCCGGAGAGCGTCGTCGGGCGGGCCGAGGCTCGCTCCGCAAGGCCGACCTGGGCGAGAAGATCCTCCGGGAGGGGTCGGCCTGCCCGGCGGACGAGGGCCTGGGCGGCCCGAACGTTCTGAGCCACGGTGAGGTGCTCCAGGAGATTGCCGGACTGGGAGAGCATCCCGATCCACCGGGCGCGGAGGGCCGCGCGGACGGCCTCGGGCCGGCGGGTGATCCGGTTGCCCCCCACGACCACGTGCCCGCCGTCGGGCTCGTCCAGCCCGGCCAGGCACGCGAGGAGCGTCGACTTCCCGCTCCCTGAGGGGCCGACGACGGCGACCGTCTCGCCCGGCCCGGCGCTGAGCGACACGCCGCGCAAGGCGAAAGTCTCGTCATCCTCGGCGTGGTAGAAGCGGTACAGCTCGTGAGCTTCCAGCGATACCGAGCCGGGTACATCCACCGGGCTCACGTCCAACCGAAGCTCTGCGTCACGATCCGCCAAGGGTCGACGTTGTCCGCGCCCACCGGCGACAGGAGCGTGATGACGCCCTCGGTCCCGTTGTGGAACAACTCGTAGCGAAGGACATCCAGGCGGTACTGCTTGCCGGTGACCTTGTTCGGCTCGCTGTTGACTTGGTAGTCGACCAGGATGGCCTTGCCAGCCGGCAACGAGGCGGCGCCGACCTTCCCGAGGCGGAACGCGCGGGTCTCCTTGCGGAGCTGCGGCACGTCGGTCGCGTTCGCGCTCGCCACCGTGGGCGCCGTCGACGCCGGCTGCCAGCTCACCACGATCGTGTTGAGCTTGTCGGTGAACGTGACCGACGAGCTCGTCGTGGTGCGCGCCCATCCCTCAGGGGCCGAGATCTTGAAGCCGCCCGCCTTGGACCGGTAGGGGACGAACGCCGTGCTATCAGGGATGTCCCCGGGCGGGTTGCTCTCCGCCGGCACGGGGGATTCGGCAGGCGCCGGTGATCGCCTCGAGGGTGTGGGCTCGGGGGTGTGCGTGCCTCCTGTCGGGCTGCGCGTCGGGCCGGTCGGGGGGGCGATGGTATTCGGACCCCCGGTGCATGCCGCGAAGAGCGTCACCGTGGCGAGCGCCGCAGCGAGCCACCCCATCGCTCGAGGTACCACTTCTCTCGGGCCTCCTCATCCGGTCGTGCGCATCATTCGTACGACGCCGGCCATGAGGGATGCATGAGAAACGGGCTCGGCGGGACAAACTCTCATCCACTTCTCACCGAACGCTGGGAAACTGGCCACGGAGGCCGGGATGCGGATCCTGTTGGTCGAGGACGAACTGAAGATGGCTCGAGCCCTCCGTCGGGGTCTGGAGCAGGACGGTCACGCCGTGGATCTGGCCGGTGACGGCGACGACGCGCTCTCCCGGGCCGTGGAGAACGACTACGACGCGATCGTCCTTGACATCATGCTCCCCGGTCGGGACGGCTTCTCGGTGTGCCGGGAGCTACGGTCCCACGGCGGATGGGCGCCGGTGCTCATGCTGACGGCGCGCGATGGTGTGGAGGATCGCATCCGGGGCCTGGACGCCGGAGCAGACGACTACCTGATCAAGCCGTTCGCCTTCGGCGAGCTGCTGGCCCGGCTCCGAGCGCTGGTTCGCCGCGGCGCGACGGAACGGCCGGCGGTGCTCACGGTCGGCGACGTCGTCCTGGACCCCGCCGCCCACTCGGTCTCTCGCGGGGGCGAGCTCGTCGCGCTGTCCGCTCGCGAGTTCGCTCTCCTGGAGTTCCTGATGCGTCATCCGGGCGAGGTCGTGAGCCGGATGCGGATCCTCGAGCACGTGTGGGACTACGACTACGGGGGCCTCTCGAACGTGGTGGACGTCTACGTCGGATACGTGCGACGGAAGCTCGAGCAGCCCTTCGGCCGGCCGTTGATCCGTACCGTGCGAGGGGTCGGCTACTCGTTGGAGCCGTCGTGAAGCTCCCCATCCGGGTGCGGCTCACGATCTGGTACGTGGCTCTCCTGGCCGTGATCCTGACCGTGCTCGGGGCATTCCTCGTCGTGCGGCTCCGCTCGGACCTGGTGCACGGGATCGACCGAGGGTTGGGAACGCGGGCCGCGCAGATCGCGCTCGGTTTGCGCAACGGATGCGAGGGCGAGTTCCAGGACGTCAGCGACGCGTCGCTGATCGGGCTGCCGCAGGGCGAGTCGGGCGCGCAGTTGCTCTCCCGCAACGGGCAGGTCCTGGAGTCCACGGGGGACCCGGTCGCGAAGGGGGCCCTCGTTCCGAAGGGCTCTCTGCCCGCGGTCTTCGCGGGGAGCCGCGTGCTGCAGACCATCTCGTCGGGCGGCGACGGGGAGTCGTTCCGGATCCTTGCCGTGCAACTGCCTGGAGGGAGTTGCACCGCGGCGGTCGTCGTGGCCACCTCGCTCGAGGACGTGAGCGGGTCGGTCCACCGGCTGATGGCCTTGTTGCTTGTGGCGGGGCCGGCGGCGCTGTTCGCAGCAGGAGCCGGAGGGTGGTGGCTGGCCCGGAAGGCACTGGCCCCGGTCTCTCAGATGACCCGCGAGGCCGGCGAGATCGGGATCGACCGGCTGGACGAGCGGGTCGACGTGCCTGGGAGCTCAGACGAGCTCTATCGCCTCGCGACGACCTTGAACACGATGCTCGACCGACTGGAACACGGTGTGGAGGAGAAGCGGCGGTTCGTGGCCGACGCCTCGCACGAGCTCCGCACGCCGCTCGCCGTGATGCGCTCGGAGCTAGACGTGAGCCTTCGCTCACTTCACCTGACCCCCGCGTCGCGCGAGGTGCTCGAGAGCGCGAGCGAGGAGGTCGACCGCATGAGCGGGATCGTGGAGAACCTGCTGACGCTGGCCAGGATCGACGAGGGGGGGTTGCAACTGCTCCGAGAGCGGGTCGACCTGCACGATCTGGCCGAGTCGGCGGTCGGGTCGGTCCGGCCGCTCGCCGACGCGAAGGGCGTGCACGTCGACGTCGCGGGCGACCCCGCGGCAGCCGATGCGGACCGGGCCCGCGTGGAGTTGGTCGTCTCGAACCTGGTCGCGAACGCCGTGAAGTTCTCGCGTCCCGGGGACCGCGTATCCGTGACGTCCTGGCTGAGCGATGCTCAGGCCGGTTGCACGGTCCGCGACACGGGGCCGGGGATCCAGGCCGACCTACTGCCGCACATCTTCGACAGGTTCGTCAGGGCCGATCCGGCTCGCACCTCGGGCCAAGGCGGGAGCGGGCTGGGGCTCGCGATCTGCCGTGAGATCGTCGAGGCGCACGGCGGCCGGATCTGGGTCGAGTCGCAGGTGGGCCGGGGAAGCGCGTTCTCCTTCACGGTTCCGGCGGCCTCCGATCGAGCTGGAGAAGGGGCCCGGGGGCGCCCGCTCTCAAGTGTGGAGGACCAGCTCGACCAGCGCTCCTCCCTCGGGGCGGTTCCCCGCTCGGGCCGAACCACCATGCGCCTCGGCCACGGTGCGCACGATGGCCAGGCCGAGCCCGGCTCCGGATGAACCATCCCCCCGGGCGAACGGCTCGAAGGCTCGGTCCAGGAAGCCCTCGGGGAATCCGGGGCCGGAGTCGGCAACCGAGAGGTGGACCACGTCGCCCTCGTGCCGCGCGGCGACCCTGACCTCGCCCCCGCCGCCGGCGTACCGGAGAGCGTTGTCCACGAGGTTCTCGATGGCCTGACGGAGGCGGACCGGGTCGAGGCGGACCTGCCCGTCGGCGACGTCGACGCTAAGCCGGACGCCGGCCTCGTCGGCTCTGTGCTGCTGGCCCCTGCAAGCCTGCCGGACGACGGCGCTGAGGGACACCGCGATCCGATGAACGGGGAGGCGGCCTCCCTCGGCCCGGGAGAGCACCAACAGGTCCTCGGCCAGCCGGGCCAAGCGGTCGGTCTCCCCCGAGGCACGCCGCAGTGCCCTTTCGAGCTCGTCGGGGGTCCGGGCCCGCGCGAGCGTGAGGTCGAGCTCGGCCTTCAGGACGCTGAGGGGGGTTCTGAGCTCGTGGCTGGCGTCGTCGACGAAGCGGCGTTCCCGTCCGAGCGCCTCCTCGAGACGGTCGAGCATCGCGTTGAGCGTCGTGGCGAGCCGTTCGAGCTCGTCGCCCGTTGCCGGGACCGCGAGGCGGCGGTCCGGTTCCGAGCCCGAGATCGCTGCCGCTTCGGCGCGCAAGCGCTCCACCGGGCGGAGAGCCGCCCCGGCTAGGAGCCACCCGGCGCCGGAGGTCAGGATGAGCGCCACTGGCCCGCCGATCGCGAACAGCGCCAGCAGTCTGTCGAGAGCCTCGAGGCGATCGGAGAGCGTGGCGCCCACCACGACGTACAGCCGGTGGGCGTCGCCTTCCGCGGGCACGACCAGAAGCCGCGCCTGCGCGTCGATCCCGCGGACCGGTCGATCGAGGAACGTGGCCCCGTGGACAGAGCTGAGGAGACTCGGGGGCACGAGCGGGACGTCCGCGAACGCGGCGCTCGACTCGACGATCGCCGACGGCCCGCGAGGATCGAGGATCTGCGCGAATGCTTCATCGGGGTCGATGAGGGTGCCGGACTGGCCGGTGAATCCCACGTGCCGTTTCCCGATCCCGGCCACGATGACCTGCGCGCGTGAGCGCAAGCCCATGTCGACAGATCGCAGCAGTTCCCGCCCGAGTCGCAGATAGAGGAACGCGCCGAGCGAGACGAGCACCAGCGCCATACCACACGCGAACGCGACCGTGAGCCGGAGCCTAAGTGGGATCCGCATCGATCACCTCTGCCCGCAGGCGGTAGCCGCTGCCGCGTACGGTCTCGATCGAGTTCCGCGCGAACGGCCGGTCGACCTTCTTGCGCAGGTACCGTATGTAGACGTCCACGACGTTCGAGTCGCCTTCGAACGCGAAATCCCACACGTGCTCGATCAGCCGCGTGCGCGACAGGACCTCGTCCGGGTGCCGCATGAAGTACTCGAGCAGCGCGAACTCCTTCGCGGTGAGGTTCACGCGGGAGCCACCCCGCTCCACGATGTGCGTCGCCGGGTCGAGCGTGAGGTCGCTAACCCGCAGGACAGGCGGCCGCTCCGCCGCACCTCGGCGGACGAGCGCGCGGAGCCGCGCCAGGAGCTCGTTGAACGAGAAGGGCTTGATCAGGTAGTCGTCCGCGCCGGCGTCGAGGCCACGCACGCGGTCGCCGACAGCGTCCCGGGCCGTCAGCATCAGGACCGGCCACCATCGGCCCGCCTCGCGCAGGCGGCGGCACACCTCGAACCCGTCCGCGCCCGGCAGCATCACGTCCAACACGACCGCGTCGTACTCGTTCTCCGAGGCCATCCAAACGCCGTCCTCGCCCGTCCCGGCGAGGTCGACCGCGTAGCCCTCCTCTTGGAGACCGCGCTCGAGGATCTCCGCCATCGGTTCGTGGTCCTCGACCACCAGCACTCGCACGCGGCACGCACCTCCGCGCCGCATCGTACGGCCCGAACATGAGAGACGGATGAGCGAGGCCCATCATGTGCCGTTCATCGTCCTCTCAGGAAGGGGGGCACATCGTGGGACGGCCCGAAAGGAAGGAGGATGCGATGTCTAGGAAGCTCCCAGTACTGCTGGGGATCGCCGTGATGAGCCTGGCAGCGGTATCGTGGGCCGGTCCATCGGCCCCGGCCGTCCGCCCGCCCCCGGCGACCCTCGACCCGGCGAACTTCGTCGCGGTCGTCGACAATCCCTACTACCCACTCCCGCCCGGAAGGATCCTCGTCTACAAGGGAGTCCGGGACGGACTGACTCAGACGGACCGGGTGACCGTCACGAACCAGACCAAGGTGATCCAGGGCGTCACGACGACCGTGGTCCGCGATGTGGCCCGCCACGGTACCCGCCTGCTCGAGCAGACCACCGACTGGTACGCGCAGGACGTGGATGGAAACGTCTGGTACTTCGGCGAGGACACGAAGTCGTACGACGCGAACGGCCAGGTGGTCAGCACCGAGGGATCCTGGGAGACAGGCGTGGACGGTGCGGTGCCCGGCATCATCATGGAGGCGAACCCGCGGTCCCCCGACGGTTACAGGCAGGAGTTCTACAAGGGCCACGCGGAAGACCAGGCGTGGGTCCTCAGCCGCGGCGGCTCGCTCTCCGTCCCGTATGGGCTCGTACATCACGTGCTGCGGACCATGGAGTGGACGGCCCTCGAGCCGAGCGTGGTCGACCAGAAGTACTACTCGCCCGGCCTCGGCATCGTCCGCGAGATCTCCGTGGCAGGAGGGCACGAGGTCGCGAAGCTCGCGCGGGTCGGCGCCGCATGACCGTTCGGCCGGTATCCTCTCCGGCGTGCGGATCGCGGTACTGGGTGCTGGGGCCATGGGCGGCGCGGCCGCTCGTCTCCTTGCGCGGCACCGGGAAGAAGTCGATCTGCTGATCCTCGACGTGGATGCCGACCGCGCCGCCCAGGTGGGCGGCGCGGTCGGCGCCGAGTCGCGCGGGTTCGACGCCACCTCCGGCGAGCTGACCGAGATCCTGAAGGAGGTCCGCTCGGTCGCGGCCTGCCTCCCCTACCGGCTGAACATCCCCGTGATGGAGGCGGCCCTGGCGGCCGGGTGCCACTACGCCGACCTGGGAGGACTGTTCCACGTGACGCTGAAGCAGTGGGAGCTGCACGACCGCTTCCGCGAGGCCGGTCTCTCCGCGGTGATGGGCATCGGTTCCGCCCCGGGGCTCACCAACGTGCTGGCCGGCATCGGGGCTGCGCGCCTCGATGCCGTGACCTCGATCGACCTCGTCGACGGTGCCGTCGAGGAGGGGGGCGGGGGATTCGGCGTTCCTTACTCGGTCGAGACCGTCCTCGACGAGTTCACGTTGCCGGCCATGGTCTTCGAGGACGGAGAGATGAACGAGATTCCTGCCGGCTCGGGGGTGGTCCAGTGGGAGTTCCCGCCGCCCCTCGGCACGCTCCCGGCCATGTACACGTTGCACTCCGAAGCGGCCACGTTGTCCAGGACGATCCCCGGCGTCAGGGACGTCCGGTGGCGCCTGGCGCTGCCGGCGGCGGTCCACGCCGGTTTCGCTTTCCTCGCCGAGATCGGTATGGCGAGCGACGAACCGGTGCAGACGAAGAACGGCCCCGCCGTGCCCCGCGACGTCCTGGCGGCCGTGCTCTCCAAAATGCCGGCTCCCGGCCAGGAGCCCCGCGATATCGAGTGCCTCGACGTTCGTGTGGCGGGAGAGAAGGACGGGCGTCCGGCAACCTTCGTTGGCCTGGCCAAGTTCGTGCCGGCCCCCGAGGGCCTGTCGGCCGGCGCGTTCGGCACGGCCATCCCCATCACGGTGGCCGTGCGGTGGATGGCGGAGGGTCGGGTCGAACCGGGCGTGCACCCGCCCGAGACTGCGTTCGATCTCGATGGGTTCGCCGCCGACCTCGAGCGCGAGGGCGTGGAGTTCAACTTCTCCGTCGAGTAGCGGCAACTCGCGCCGGACCCGGTATCTTCGAGTCGTGAGCGGCACCACGTTACTCGTTGCCATCGTCCTTCCCGCGCTGCTGCTGCTCGGGTCCCTCGCGTGGTTCCGGCTGCAGCATGCCGGGGGAAGGCGGGCTTCGGACGGACGCCCATGGTGGGGGAACCCCATGGTGTGGGTCGGCGGGGCCGCCGCGTTCCTGGCGCTCGGCCTGTTCGTGGCCCCGAAGATGTTCGGGTTCACGTTCCTGTTCCTGCCGTTGATCTGGATGCGGGTGCCCCGCAGGCGAGGCGGCGCCGGCGATCGCGAGCGGAACGGTCAGTAGTACAGCTCAGGCGGTCCCTTGTACTCCTGGATCGTGTTGCCGCCGTCGACCACGACGGCCTGGCCGGTGATGTAGCTCGCCCGCTCGGATGCGAGGAACGCGATGAGTTCGCCGACCTCCTCGGGCGTGCCGGGGCGTCCGATCGGCGTGTGCCTGCCGGCGATCAACTCCTCCGGGGTCGAGGAGCCGGTGGCGATCCAGCCCGGAGCGACGGAGTTCACCGTGATCCCGTGCCTCGCGACCTCGACGGCCAGCCCGCGTGTCAACCCGTCCACGCCGGCCTTCGCAGCGCTGTACCCGGTGCTCTCGGGGTTGGTCACGAGGGGGCCGGTGACCGACGAGACGTCGACGACACGGCCCCAGCCGCGTTCGATCATCGCGGGGAGGACCGCGTGGGTCGCGTTGAAGGCCGTCTTCAGGTTGATGGCGAAGTCGTTCTCCCAGTCGGCCTCGTCCATGTCGACGAACCGCTTGGCCGTCTGCTCCCCACCGACCTGCACCATGCCGGCGTTGTTCACCAGGATGTCGATGTGGTCGAACCGCGTCAGAACCTCGTTGACCATCGCGCCGGCCTCGCCGGCGTTCGTCAGGTCGGCCACGAACCCCGCTGCGATGAAGCCCATCTGCTGGAGCTCGGCCGCGCGCTCGTGGATCCGCCCGGTGGTCGACGTCACCGCGAGCAGCGCACCTTCGCGGCCCATGATCCTCGCGGTCGCGAAGCCGATCCCGGTCGGGCTACCCGCCCCGGTGATCAGCGCGACCTTCCCATCCAGCTCCGGCACGTGCCGACCCCTCCGATCCGTCGATCGTGACGTTCATACCATCAAGCGGGGCTCGGGGGCCGATGCTTGTTCCCGCCCGCCCGGGGGTGCGGGTGGCAGAGCACGGCCGAACCACGGACCGGCTCGTGGGGCAGCCGGTCTCGCCCTCCATCGACACCCGGTCCTCGGAGGAGGAGCGCGCAGGTTCCACCTTTCGTGGGACCATGACACCGGGATGGCTGCCGTGCAACGGGACCGTGTTCGCACCGGGCTTGCCCTCCGCGACCCGCTCGCCTGGCACGACGTCGTGGAGGTCGTGGAGACCGCCGAGCAGACCGGCTACGAGGCGCTGTTCCTGCCGGAGATCAGGGCGCGGGAGACCTTCTCCACGCTGGCCGGCCTGGCCGGGGTCACCTCCACACTGAAGCTCGGCACCGGGGTGGTCACGATCGTGGCCCGCAAGCCAGCCATCACGGCCATGGCCGCGGCCACCGTTCACGACCTGTCCGGCGGGCGGATGATCCTGGGCCTGGGGAGCGGGCCGGCCGAGCCCGGCGCCCTGGACCGGCTCCGGACGTACCTCACGACCGTGAGCACCATCCTGGCGGGGGAGCGGGTAGAAGGTGAGCAGCAATTCCGCCTCGCGCTTGCGCCCGGGCCGACCCCGGTACCGATCTGGATCGCAGCGCTCGGGCCGAAGGCGATGCGCCTGGCCGGGGAGGTCGCAGACGGTGTGCTCCTCAATTGGTGCCCGCCGGAACGGGTGGTGTTTGCGCGGGGGCGGATCCGCGAGGGCGCGGAGGCAGCCGGCCGCGATCCCGCCGATGTCACCGTTGCCGTCTACGTGCGGGCCTGCATCGAGCACGACGAGGACGTCGCCCTGCCGGCGCTGGCCGCGGCCGCCGCGCAGTACGCCTCGTACCCGGCCTACCGTCGGCAGTTCGAGGCTGTGGGGCTCGGTGCGGAGGCGGCGGCCGCGGCCCGGGCGCTCGCCGAGGGCCTCCCTCAGACCGCGCCGGAGGCCCTGGTGCGCGCGGTATGCCTTCTGGGCGATGCGGACGAAGCCGGACGCGGCCTCCAGGCCTATCGGGACGCCGGCGCGGATCTCCCGGTTGTCTACCCCGTGCCGGCGTTGGAGCCCACGTCCTCGATCATGGGGACCCTCTTCGGCCTGGCCCCACGGCCCGCTGTCGAGTCCTGACCGGTTCGTGGTTGCGACGCGCTTCCCGCTCGATAGACTTAGGATTTGCAAGGTTGGCACCGTAGAAAGGGGAGAAATCCATGACGTACACGATCTGCGAGCCCTGCATCGACGTGAAGGATCGCGGCTGCGTCGACGAATGCCCTGTGGACTGCATCTACGAGGGACCCCGGATGTTGTACATCCACCCCGACGAGTGCGTGGATTGCGGAGCCTGCGAGCCGGTCTGCCCGGTGACGGCCATCTTCTACGAGGACGACGTGCCCGCGGAGTGGAAGCAGTTCACCCCGATCAACGCGGAGTGGTTCGAGATCAGCGGGGTCGGCTCGCCGGGCGGCGCCGCGCAGGTCGGCCCCGCTTCCGTGGATCACCCCACGGTGGCCGGCTGGGCCGCCGTCTGACCACCGACCCGCCGGTCGGGCCTACGCCTCCTGGGGCTGGGGGATCGCGCCCGGCGAACGGTCCGCTTCGGGGAGCTGGTCGCTCGGCCATCGCTCGCGGGACTTGGCGGCGAGCTTGAACATCAGGTCCACGGCGCCGGGATCCTCGGAGCCGGGCCGCCACTCCACGACCCCGTCGGCCACCGCCCGGTTCCAAAGGTCCTGGCCCCGTTCCGTGCGGATGATCGTGAGGGTCCATCCCTCGCCCTGGCCCAGACCTCCGAACGAGATGTCGGCGTGCTCGGCGGCGAAGTCTGGGCAGTGCAGGCAACCCGGCCGGGTGAACTCGTGTGACTTCTTCAGCGAGTAGGTGAGTTCCTGCCCATCCTTCGTGTAGAACAGGAGCTTGCCTTTGATGTTCACGCGGACGATGTCGTCCAGGGCAAGGCCGAGCTGGTTCTGGGCGATCTCGACCATCAGCCCGTCGTACGTGAAGCTCTTGGAGCACAGGAGCCCGAAGGTCCAGGCGATCTTGCGGCGCCACTTGTTGACCCTGCGGGCCTCCATCGAGCCGGTCACGCTGGACTGGCAACCCATCCCCACCAGGGCCACCTTCGACAGACCCAGCTCGGCCGCCTTGAGCAGCGCCAGAGGGTTGGCGGAGTACGTGTACCGGGAGCCGGCGGTGGCGAGCACGCCTTCGCGGTCGGTGACGACGGTCGGCTCCGCGTCCCAGGCGCGCTCGTCGGAGATCTTGGACGTGCAGACCCCGTCGATCTCCGCGTTCTCGAGCCCCCAGATGAGCAGGGCCGAGACCACCCCGCCGTCTTGGCCGTGCATCAGCACCTCGGGGTTGGCCGCTCGGGCCAGGACGATGTCCTTGTACTGGCCGATCAGTTCTTCGGGCCGGCGCGTCTGCCCGAACATGATCTCGTCGATCTCATCCTCCCATCCGCGGAACCGGGGGCAGGCCAGCGTGCACAACGAACAGCCCTTGTCGCCGTGGGTGCAGGCGTCGGGCCCGTCCTCCTGCAGCTGGACCGGCTTGTAGTCCTCGTAGCCGAGAACGTGGAAAGGGCAAGCCACGATGCACGCGGTACAGCCGGTACACAGGCCGCTGGTCACGACCTCGTGGTACAGCTCGCGCCACTGGGTCTTCTCTGGAGCGGGCATATCGGAGGCAGTATATGCGGGAGCCACCCTCCCGACCCCGGGCCAAAGGACTCAAACCGTCGGGGCCACCCATCCGTAGTACCGCCGACGACAGCGGACCGGAAGGAAGGAGGGGGCATGAAGCGTCGCGTCACCGGCGTGCTCGCGCTCGCGTTCGCGCTGGCTCTGGTAGCGAGCGCATGCAGCAGCAAGAGCTCGAACACCACGTCGCCCACCGGCGCACCAACGAGCACAGCTACGAGCGGCGAAGGCGGCGGCACCCTGACGGTGGACGGCCTGACCCTCAACGATCACGGGACCAAGGACGTGTCGGGTGGCGGGTCGGTCAAGGTCGAGGTGGACAGCTTCTACTTCAACCCGACCGTGTTCACCGGCCACGCCGGGGACAAGCTCACGCTCCAACTGAGCAACGAGTCCAGCGTGCCTCACAACTTCAGCCTGACCGACCAGAGCGTCGATCAGGACATCCAGCCCGGCGGCAAGGTGACGGTGACGGTGACGTTCCCCCAGTCCGGCAGCGTGGTCTTCTTCTGCAAGTTCCACCAGGCGAGCGGGATGCGCGGAGCGCTGGAGGTCGAATAGGGCCCTCGGACGGACTCCGCCCCGACCGGCCTAGACCGAGAAGGACTCTCCGCATGCGCACTCGTGGACGGCCTGGGGGTTGTGAACCCTCAGGCCGCCCCCGAGGAGGGCGTCGTTGAAGTCCAGGGTGGAGCCCTTCACGATCGGCGCGCTCCTCGGATCGACCAGAACGCGGAAGCCCTCGACGGAGATCACCTCGTCGTCCGCTTCGGGCGCGTCCTCGAACTTCAATTCGTAGGAGAACCCGGAGCACCCGCCGGCCACCACCCGCAAGCGAAGGCACGCGTCGGCCCGGCCCTCCTTCTCCGCCAGGGCCCGGGCCTTCCGCGCGGCCTTCTCCGTCACCGTGATGACGGTCGTGGCGTCCATGTCCTCTCAGGATAACCGTCGGCAGGGCCTCACCCTTCCTGGATCTGGAGGAAGGCGCCCCTCACGGCCTCGCTGAGCGTGGGGTAGGCGTGGATGGCCTGGCCCACCACGACCGGCGCGACACGCCCTGCCATGGCGGCGACGACCTCGTGGATCATGGCCCCGGCCTCCTCGCCCACGATGTGGCCCCCCAGGAGCTCTCCCGTCCGGGCATCGGCCAGCAGCTTCACGAGTCCGTGCGTACGGCCGTCTATGTGGGCCCGGTCGCTATCCTCGAACCGCACGATCCCTGTGCGAACGTCGTGTCCGGCGTCGCGGGCCTGGGCTTCTGTGAGGCCGACGCTCGCGACCTCGGGATCGGTGAAGGTTACGCGCGGGACCACGCGGTAGTCGCGGGCCCGGGGGCTCCCCAGGATGTCCTGGACCACGAGCTCGGCCTCGTACGATCCGACGTGCGTGAACAGCAGCTCGCCGGTGGCGTCACCGGCGGCCCAGATGTGGTCCGCGGTGGTGCGCAGGGTCTCGGTCAGCACCGGGCGGCCCCGGGTGTCCAGCTTCACTCCGGCGGCGTCGAGATCGTGGACGTCGAACACGGGTCGACGGCCCGCGGCCACGAGGACTTCCTCGACCTCGAGGTGTCCGCCGCCCGCGAGCGAGATCCGCCAGGCCCCGCCGTCGTGCTCAGCCCGTTCCACGGTGACGCCGGGCATCAGGCGGATGCCCTCTTCCTCGAACGCCGGGACGAGCGAGACGACGGCTTCTTCGTCCTCCAGCGGCAGGATCTGGGGCAAGATCTCCAGGGCGGTCACCTGGGACCCGAAGCGCGCGTAGATCTGGGAGAACTCCATCCCGATGGCACCGGTCCCGATCACGGCCAGCGACGACGGCACCCGGTCGGGTTTCCAGATCGCCTCCTTGTTCGTCCAGTGCGGGCCGTCGGCCAGACCGGGGATCGGCGGGACCGCCGCCTCCGACCCCGTGGTCAGGACGATGCGGTCGGCCTCGATCTGCGTGCCGTCGGCCATCTCGACCCGATGCGGACCGATCAGTCGGGCTTCGTCCATGAGGACGGTGATGCCCAGGCGCTCGAACGGGGCGGCCCCCTCGCCGGATTGCGAGTCGATCACGTCGCGGACCCGCCGCCGGACGGCGAGGAAGTCGACCTCGACCGACGGGACCCGCACGCCGAACCGCTCCGCATCGCGAGCCTGCGCTGCGATCTTGGCGCTGCGGAGCATGACCTTGGTAGGCACGCAACCGTAGTGGTTGCACTCCCCGCCCAGCTTGTCGCGTTCCGCGATGCCGAGCTTGATGCCACCTCGGCCGCCCAACTGGAACGCGACCTCCGAGCCGGTCCCCCCGCCGCCGATGACGAAGACGTCGTACCGATCCACGCCGGGATTGAACCATGATGCAGGAGCGAGGCTTCCGCCAGAGGGTCTGGGGCCACATGACGGAAGTCCCGGGGGAGGTCGCCGGGGCTGTTCACCCGCTCCGGCCATCGCTAAGGTACTGGACCGGAGGGGGTTCGCATGCGGTGGTCCGTCCAGGGGGTTTCGGCCGACGTCGTCAGTAGCTCCCGCATCCTCTTGATCGATGACGAGCAGCGGATCCTCGACTTCGTGGGCCGCGCGCTGCGGTTGGAGGGCTTCACCGTGGACCGGACGGCCGATGGCGCGGAGGGTCTCGGCTTGGCGCTCTCGCGCTCGTACGACCTGGTCATACTCGATCTCTTGATGCCGGGCCTCGACGGCGTGTCGATCCTGCGCGGGATCGTGGAAGGTAAGCCGGGGCAGTCGGTGTTGGTCCTCTCGGCGCTGGCGGACTCCGCTTCCAAGGTGAAGTGCCTTGAGCTGGGGGCCGAGGACTACCTGGCCAAACCGTTCTCGCTGGATGAGCTCCTGGCCAGGGTGCGGGCTCGCCTCCGGCGGTTGGAGCGCGCGGCCTCCACCACCCTCACCGCCCGCGGCATCACGCTCGATCTCATCAGCCGCAAGGCGGACGTCGGCGGCGGGCTCCGCATCTCCCTCGCCGATCGCGAATTCCGCTTGCTGAGGGAGCTCATGATGCGAGCCGGTCAGACCATCTCGAAGGAACGGCTTCTGGCTTCCGTCTGGGGCTTCCACTTCGACCCGGGATCGAATGTGGTCGACGTCTGCGTACGGCGCCTGCGAGCGAAGCTTGGGCATCAGGTCATCACGACAGTGCGTGGGGAGGGGTACCGGATCGATGCTCCCTGACCGATGGGAATGGCCGCTTCGCAAGTACTGGCTCGACATCGCGTGGGTGGCATTCAGTTGCGTGAACCTGGGGGCGATGCTCGTGTTCTCCGAGTGGGAGACGGTCCCCTTCCACTTCATCTGGGTCAGCCTGACTTTGCTCTATGGGTTCCGTGTGTGGCGGGTGAAGCCGACGATGTGGACCCTTGCCGCTGTGATGATCGGCACCGGCGGTTTCATATTGATCGACGTGGCGCGCGGCGCCGCGCCGCTGGAGGAGATCACCGAGGTCCCGTTGATGTCGGCGATGTTCCTGGCGATGGTGTGGCACGCGCGGCGCCGGCTGTCGGCGACGGAGGAGATCAAGCGTGTCTCCGAGGAGAACCTGCGGCTGCTGGAGCGGCAGCGGCAATTCACGCAGGATGCTTCCCACGAACTCCGGACGCCGATCACTGTGGCGCTCGGCCATGCCGAGCTGATCGCCCGCACGACGGACGGGACGTTGATGGCGGAGGACGCGCAGGTCGTCGCGGACGAGCTCCAGCGCCTTCGCCGACTGGCCGACCGACTTCTCCTCCTGGCCTCTGCCGACAGCCCCGACTTCCTGGTTACGACCAGGGTGGACGTCGAGAACCTGGTCACCGAGGCCGTCCATCGGTGGGCGGCGACTGCCCGGAGGTGGCGTCTTGGGGACCTCCTGGAAGCCGTCGTGGACGCGGACGAGGATCGCCTGGCAGTGGCCCTGGACGCGCTCCTGGAGAACGCCGTCAAGCACACGGGGCCGGAGGATTCCATCGAACTATCCGTCCGTCGGGAGGGCGACAGCGCGGTGATCTCGGTCGTGGACTCGGGCTCCGGGATCGCCGAGGAGGACCTGGACCGCATCTTCGACCGCTTCGCCCGGGCAGATCACGGACGCAGCCGGACCGAGGGCGGGATGGGGCTCGGCCTGGCCATCGTGAAGACGATCGTGGGGGCGCATGGCGGCGAGGTGCGCGTGCGAAGCACCCCGGGAAAGGGAAGCGTCTTCGAGATCCGGCTCCCGTTGCTCCCCCGGGACGGGCAGTCCGGCGCAGTGGATAGGCGAGCCACCGGGCGGGCGCACGCTCTGGATGAGGTGCGCTGAGGGCGATGGGGCCGTGGCGGTTCGATCCGGCGATCGTCGCGGGCCTGTCCCTCGCGGCAATCGCCTACGTCACTGGGGTACGCCGGGTGCGTGAGGGGGGCGGCAAGCCCGTCCCCCGGAGCAGGATGTGGGCTTTCGTGGCGGGCCTGGCGGTCGTGTACGTCGCGTTGCAGTCACCGGTCGACACGTACGCGGGCGTCCGCTTCTCGATCCACATGGTCCAGCATCTCCTACTGACGATGCTGGCCGCGCCCCTCATCCTGCTCGGTGCTCCTTCCACCCTCGCCATTCGCGCATCGCCGACATCGATGAAGCGCGTGGCGCTCCTGCCGGCGCTGCGGAGTCGCCCTATGCGGTTCATGTCGAGGCCGGTCGTGGCATGGTTCTCGTTCATCGCCGTCATGTGGGGATCGCACTACAGCTCCCTCTACGAGGCGGCGTTGCGCAACGACGGGCTGCACGCTCTCGAGCATGCCGTGCTCCTTGGATCCGCGCTCCTGTTCTGGGGGCCCGTGGTGGGCCTGGACCCCGGTCCCTCGCGCACCTCGCACCCGGCCCGCATCCTCTACCTCTTCCTGGCCATGCCTCAGATGGCGTTCCTGGGGCTCGCCATCTACGCCTCCGACCACGTCTGGTACCCCCACTACGTCGAGGGGATGACCAGGGCGGCTGCCCTCGCCGACCAGCACCTCGCCGGAGCGCTGATGTGGGAAGCAGGGACGCTTGCGTTCGTCCTTGCCCTCGCGGCGGTGCTGCTCGACTGGATGGGCAGCGACGAGCGGGCGGCGGCGCGCGCGGAGGCCCGAGCCGCAGTGGAAGGCGTACGATGAGGAAGGGCCAGGAGAGGCGGGGTCCATGAGGTGGTCGTCCGATCGGTGCATGCGTTGCGGCGTCGTCGTGCCTTGGGGTCGGTCCGTCTGCCGTCGATGCAATCCTGCCGACCTGCCCAGCCCCAGCCCGACGCAGTATCACGCCACGGTCTTCCTGTCCGTGCTGGCCGCGGTGCTGGTCTTCACGGTCGTGCTGCTGGTCCGAGGCTGAGCCTCAGTGACGCTCGTGCTGGCGCTGCCGGCGCACGTCGCGCAGCCAGCCCAGGGCCGAGAGCGCGAACAACACCACCCCGGCACCAAGGAGCCAGCGGCTGACGACCGCCCCAACGCCGATGGTCACCGCGGCGATCGAGAACATGAAGGGCCAGATCGTCGGCGGGACGTGTGGCTCCTCGGCTTCCTCGCCGCCGGCCTCCTCCGGCTGGGACCGGGCCGCCCGTCGAACCGCTGAGAGGGCAACCAGGCCCAGATAGCAGAACGTGACTGCGGCTACCAGGAGGAGCGGCGCGCCGGCCAGTTCGTGGCTCGTGATCCCGTAGACGGCGCCCGCGATGACCAGGAAGATGGCAAGGCCGAGCCAGATCCGAGCGGCGGTGCTCACGGCGTTCGCGCCGGAGACGAGCATCGGAAAGCTTCGGGCATCGCCGTTACCTCGGCGTAAGCAGGTAGAAGGAAGTGAACAGGCCGAGCCACACCACGTCGACGAAATGCCAGTAGATCGCCCCCGCCTCCAGCGGCTCGTGCTGGTTGCGGGTGAGCATCCCCTGACGGCCCTGGGCGAACACCAGGGTCAGGAACACCACCCCGCCAAACACGTGGGCCATGTGGAGCCCGGTCATCACATAGAAGAGGGATCCGAATACGCCGTCGTGGATCCCGAACTTGAGGGTCGAGTAGTCGTACGCCTGGAGGGCGAGGAAGCAGGCCCCGAGGACGATCGTGCCCGCCAGCCACGCCATCGCCGCTCCGATACGACCCCGCCGGATCGACCGCACGCCGGCCTGGAGGACGAAACTGCTGCTCACGAGGATGATGGTCAGGGTGGAGGCCAGGCGGATCTCCAGGTGGGGGATCCCCTTGGGCGGCCAGGTGGGGTTCAACGCCCGCAACGTGAAGTAGGCCCCGAAGAAGGCCGCGAAGAACATGGCCTCGGAGGCCACGAAGAGGACCATCCCCATGATGGGACCGCTGACCGCACGTGACGCGCCCCGGTCGGCCACGGTCTCCGCGCTCATTCCTCACCTCCCGAGGCGGCTGCCATCCGCGCGTCGTACACGGGACGGGCCGAGCGGATCGGTGGCAGCGCGTCGAAGTTGTGCGGAGGCGGAGGCGACGACGTCGCCCACTCCAGGGTGTTCCCTCCCCACGGGTCCGCGGGGGCGGTCCGGGGCTTGCGGAGCGAAAGGAAGACGTTCACGAAGAAGATGGCGATCGAGATTGCGATAACGAAGGCCCCGATGGTCGAAACCAAGTTCAGGAAGCTCCAGCCGCGGTCCGGGGCGTAGTCGGCGATCCTCCTCGGCATCCCTCGGAGACCCAGGAGGTGCATGGGGAAGAAAGCCACGTTGAACCCGATCAGCTGAAGCCAGAAGTGCCAGATCCCGAGCCGCTTGGAGAGCATCCGCCCCGTCATCTTGGGGAACCAGTAGTACGTCGCCGCCATGACCCCGAACACGGTCCCGCCGAAGAGCACGTAGTGCAGATGGCTCACCACCCAGTAGGTGTCGTGGATCGCGAAGTCCATCGCCGGCGAGGCGGCCCACACGCCGTTGATCCCGCCGATCAGGAACATGGCCATGAACCCCAGCGCGAACAGCATCGGCGGCTCGAACCTGAGCTTGCCCCGCCAGAGCGTCCCGAGCCAAACGAAGAAGAGCACCCCGGTCGGGATCGAGATGAGCTCGGTGGTGACGCTGAAGAACGGGAGCTCGACGGCGCCGGTCGCGAACATGTGGTGGGCCCACACGCTGAAGGACAACGCGGTGATGAAAAGGAACGAGAGCACCACGCCCCGGTAACTGAAGATCGGCTTGCCGGAGAAGACCGAGAAGATCTCGGTCACGACCCCCCACGCCCCCAGGATCAGCATGTAAACCTCGGGGTGGCCGAAGAACCAGAACACGTGCTGCCACAGCAGGGCCGCGCCGCCTCCGCGAGGATCGAAGAAGGTCGACCCCAGGTTGCGGTCGGCGAACAGCATCATCAGCCCCGCCGTCAGGACGGGCGTGGCCAGGACCACCAGCAGCGACGTCGCCAGGACGGCCCAGGTGAAGACGGGGATCCGCATCATCGTCATCCCAGGTGCCCGCATGCGCAGGATGGTCACTATGAAGTTGATGCCCCCCAGGATCGATGCCGTTCCCACGATGACCAGGCCGACGAGCCACAGGTCCACGCCCGTGCCGAGCTGCTCGGACAGCGGCGCGTAGCAAGTCCAACCACAGGCGGCGGCCCCACCCTTGGCTAGGAACCCCGACAGGATGGTCAGGCCGCCCACGGGTAGGAGCCAGAAGGACAATGCGTTGATGCGGGGGAACGCCATGTCCAGCGCGCCGATCTGGAGCGGGACGAAGTAGTTCCCGAGCCCTGCGAGCAGCGGGAAGATCACCAGGAAGATCATCAGTGTCCCGTGCAGGGTGAAGAGCTGGTTGTAGGCGTGCGGCGCCAGGATCTGCTTGCCGGGCCGAGCCAGCTCCGTGCGCATCAGCAGCGCGAAGATCCCACCGACCGCGAAGAACGAGAAGGAGTTGACCAGGTAGAGGATGCCGATCCGCTTGTGATCGGTCGTGGTCAGCCACGCGAGGATCCGGTTCCACCGCCCGGGCTCCGGCGCGAGTTCCCTGGGGGGGGCCTCGGTTACCGCCATGTCATCGCCTCCACCCTCCCCACTACTTCACGATGAACGCGCCCGACATGGACGGCCCATGGACGTCGCATTGGAAGTAGTACCTCCTTGGTTTGAGCCCGCTCACGTCGAACGAGGCGCCGGTCGGCCCGGTCAGCTTGGGCGATACGAAGAACTTCTTGTTCTGGAAGAAGCTGTAGTAGATCGCGAAGTTGTGCGGGATCCCCGAGTCCTTGTTCGTGACGTTCACCGTGAATGGGGTGTTACCGGGCACGGCCAAGCAGTTGGCGTTCCACGAGATGTTCTGGGCGACCAGGCTCAAGGTGGTCCCGGTCGGGTTGCAGGTGATGCTGAGTGCGGCCTTCCGCGTCCGCTTCACCCAGGCGAGGTAGTCGATGGGCGTCACCACCTTCACCGTGAACGTCATCCGCGAGTGCCACAGGCCGCAGAACTCGGCGCACTGGGAGGAGAAGGTGCCGAGTTCCGTAGG
>JAHEXX010000105.1 GCA_023251895.1 bacterium | reverse complement strand
CGCTCCCATCGGCACGTACCACAGGCCCGCCAGGTCGCCGGTAGCGACGATCACCAGGCCGAGCACCCCGAGAGCGAGCGCGACCACCCGCCCGCCCGTTGCCGCGATCCGGGTGGCCTTCCGGTGGTCGCCGGTGAGTCGCCACAGCCCCGCCCGCAGCAATCGGCCGCCGTCCAGGGGAAGGCCGGGAACGAGGTTGAAGACGGCCACCCCCAGGTTCACGTAGGCCAGCGTGAACAGCACGCCCTCACCCGCCGCCCACCCCGCCGCCGTGGCCAACCGCGATAGCAGGGCCATGACCGCCGCGACCGCCACGGACATGGCGGGGCCCGCCAGGGCAACCGCGAACTCCCGGGCCGGCGTCGGGACTTCCCCGCCGATCTCGGCCACGCCACCGAACACGAACAGCGTGATCCCCCGGACGGCGACCCCGAACCGCCGGGCCACCAGGGCATGCGCCAGCTCGTGGACGATCAGGCATGCGAAGAACACCAGGCCCGTGACCAGGGCCATTGCCATCCGTTCGGCCACGGGCACGCCGGGATAGGCCTCGCCGAATGCCACGGTCGCCGCCCAGGCAACCAGCCCGAAGACCAGGAACCAGGAAGCGTGCAGCCACAGCTGGATCCCGAAGACGCGCCCAAGGGACACGCGGAACCGTCGCATCACCAATCCAGCCTACGGCCCGGCCGGCCGCGAGGCTCTCAGGATTGGACCGGCAGCGGGCGTGTCCCGAGCGTGACGGTGACGGTCCGCTGGCTCCCGCCGCTCGCGATGGTCACGCTCACCCGTTCCCCGGGCTTGTGGGACTGGATCATCGAGCCCAGCGACGCGTTGTCGGCCACCGACTTCCCGTCTAAGGAAACGATGACGTCCCCCCGCGCGATCCCCGCCTTGTCCGCCGGGCCTCCCTGCGTGACGTCGACGACGAACGCTCCGTGATCGACCGTCAGGTTGTCCTGCAGCGCCAATTGCGGCGTGACCGGGGTCGTGACGACGCCCAGGTACCCGACCGGGGCTTCCGGGTGCGCGACTGCCTGGCGGATGATCGGCTTGGCTTCGTCGATGGCGATGGCGAATCCGACGTTCTCAGCCTGGGACGCACCGGCTCCGGCCGTGTTGATCCCGACCACCTGACCCAGCAGGTTCACCAGTGGGCCGCCGGAGTTGCCCGGGTTGATGGCCGCGTCGGTCTGGACGATGCCGGTGTACGTTCGGGACCGGTTCTTGCACGTCTGGCAGTTCAGGTCTTGGGCGGAGATGGTGCGATTCATCGCGGAAACGATCCCGGCGGTGACGGTGGGACCGCCCTCCAGCGCCAGGGCGTAGCCGATGGCCACCACCCGCTGGCCCAGCTGCAGCGCGCCGGAGCTGCCCAGCGGCACTGTCGGAAGCCCCGAGGCGTCGACCTTCAGCACTGCGAGGTCGGCGTTCGCGTCGCCCCCCACCACGCGGGCCTGGTACTCCTTCGGATCGCCGCCGGAGGTCGTGACGGTGATCCTGCTCGCGCCCTCGACGACGTGCCAGTTGGTCACGATGTACCCGTCGGTCGTGAGGATGAACCCGGTGCCCACGCCCTTCCCGGTCTGCGTGGCGCCGAACGGAAGCTGCTGCTGGACCTCGGAGGTCACGTTGACGACCGCGGGGAGTACCTGCTTGACGACGCCCACCACGCCGCCCCCCGAGTCCCCGGACGGGATCGTGACCGCCGCCGGCGAAGCCAGCCCGGCAGGGCCGCTGGACGATGTCGTCGGACCTCTCGAAGTGCAGGCGCTCAGGGCGAGCGCCACCGCGACGATGGGGATCAGGAGACGGCTCATGCGGGCACCTCCGGACATATGGTGGCAGTCACGTCCCGTATTCGTCACCCCTGGCGGAAGCGTTCGGTCGGGCTCGGCGCGTGCTACGCGGAGGCCACCTCGACGGCCAGCTTCGGCCTCGGAAGTAACCCGGCCTCCTCGATGAGACGCACCACCAGGTCGTCGCCACCGATCGAGATGAGGTGTACGCCCCGCATGCCGGGCATCGCCCGAACCGCTTGGATGATCTCGTGGGCGATCAGGAGCCCCTCTTCCTCCTGCCGGTCCCTGGGGGTCCTCTCCATCCGCTCGATCATCGTCTCGGGTACGTCGATCCCGGGAACCGCGTCTCGCATGTACCTCAGGGCCCTTGTGGACCTCGGGACATAGACGGAGGGGAGGACGAAGGCGCGCTCCAACAACCCCAGCTCGCCGGCCCGATCCGCGAACACCCGCATCACCTCCAGGTTGAAGACCAGCTGGAGCTGGATGAACTCGGCGCCGGCTTCGATCTTCTTCCCCATCCGGAGCGGGCGGAAATCGAGTGGCGGGGCGAAGGGATTCTCGACCGCGCCCACGAAGACGTCCGGCGGTTCGGTGAGCTTCCGTCCACTCAGGTACGTGCCCTGGTCCCGCAGGATCCGCACCATACGCAGTAGGTGGAGAGAGTCCAGGTCGTAGATGGGCTTGGCCTCCGGGTGGTCTCCGGCGGTCACGTCGTCCCCGGTCATGCAGCAGAGGTTCCGGACGCCAAGCGCCGCGGCACCGAGGATGTCGGCCTGTAGCCCGAGCCGGTTGCGGTCGCGACAGGTGAACTGCACGATGGGTTCCACATCGCGATCGATCAGGAGCCGGGCCGCGGCCACGGCGGAGATGTGCGGGTGCGCGGCGCTGTTGTCGGTGCAGTTGACCGCGTCGACCTTGCCCCGCAGCAGCTCGGCCAGCTCGAACACGGATCCCGGATCGGCGCTGTCGGTGGTCTGCAGCTCCGCGGTCACCGCGAACTGCCCTGCCCGGAGCAGCCGCTCCAGCCTGCTCCGCCCGATGGCCCCGTTCGCGTCGGTCACCGGTGGCCTCCGATGCGTTCGCCGGCGGCCTTCCAACCGGCCGGCATGTGCTTGTCCCGGCGGGTCCAGAAGTTGATCCACGACGACGTGCCCTGCAAGCGCCAGTCCACCGGGGCCATCAGGTGCTCCATGTGACGGCGCCACACGGGCAGCCTCCGCGACCCCTCCCACGCTTGTACCCATACGCACGGCCGGTCGGGCAGCACCTCGCAGTTCCCGTTCTGGAGCACGCCGCCGCAGGGGCCGTTCCGGAGGTTCTTGGGACACCGCATCGGGCAAGACATCCCCGTCGAGTGCAGGATGCACTGCCCGCACATCCGGCAGTCCCAGATCTTCTCCTTCGTAAGCTTCTCCACGGCCAAGACCGCTTTCGTGAAGCTACCGCGGTCCGCAGCGGTGATCGGCGGGGACCGGTCCAGGTTCGTCTCCATGCTCAACGCGCTCCCGCCGCACCCTCTACCGTAGGGATCCGGCCGGGACCTCCTTCCGAGGGTCGACGAACGGGATCGCCGCAGTACGGCCGATGATCGAACCGCCGGGCGTTTCCACCCGGAGCTCGATTCCCGGCCGGGACAGCTCGACGGGAACCCAAACGTAGCCGATGTTCTTCTTGAGGCCGGGTGACCAGACGGCGTCCGTGACCCTGCCGATCTCGTCGCCGTTCTTGTGCACCGGCCAGAACCACTCCAGCTCCGCCTCCAGCTCGTCCATGTCCAGCTCGATCCCGACCAGCTTGCGCTGCACGCCTTCCCGTCGGATCCGCTCGAGGGCTTCCTTCCCGATGTAGTCCTGCGGTTGCTCCTCGACCAGCCGCTCCAAGCCCATGATCTCGAACGGATTGTTCGCGATCGTCATGTCGGAGTTGTAGTTGAAGATCCCCGCCTCGATGCGCCGGGCCTCACACGGCGCCGTGGGGCGGATGTTGAACTCCTCCCCGGCGGCGAGGATCGCGTCCCACAGGTCATCTCCCCGCGAGGGGTCTAGCAGGTTGACCTCGAAACCAGGGACCGCCGACCAGCCCGTGCGCGTGATCACGACTGGGATGCCCTGGATCTCGAACCGGTCGCACCAGTAGTACTTGATGTCGTAGATCCCCTCGCCGACCAGCTTGGCCAGGGTCATCGCCGACTTGGGGCCCTGCACTTGGCACGGGTACACGTCGGGGTAGTTCACGTCCACGTCGAGCCCGGACTGCGTGGCCACCCCCAGCGCGTACAGACCGGCGTCGCTATCGGCGAGCTGCATCCACCACCGGTTCTCGTCGACGTGCATCAGGACCGGGTCGTTGATGATGCCGCCGTCGGGCGCCGTCACCAGCATGTACTTCCCCTGCTTCACCGCGCACTTCGTGAGATCCCGGCACGTGATCATGTCGGTCAGCCGGTCGGCGTCGGGCCCGCTCACCTCGACGGTCCTCTCCACCGCGACATCCCACAGGGTGACGTCGTTCGTGAGCGCCCAATACTCGGTGTCGGGATCGTCGTAGTAGCCGGGCAGCAGCATATGGTTGTAGATGTCGTAGGCGGTGCATCCCGCCCGCTGCGTTGCATGGAAGAACGGCGACCGCCGGTACCACGGCCCAAGGTACAGGGTCGTGCTCTTGGCCAGCATGGCCGGGCGTTCGTTGACCATCAGGCGGTCCCCCTTCGCACTCGTCCCCGGGCCCGACGCCCGGATCCCAAGCCTGAATCATCGTTCAATTCAGGCCCGTGAAGCAAGTACCATATGGCCCCCCAGAGGCCCTCCGGCCTTGAATCCGGCTTCAGGGACGCGGTCGGCTCTAGGAAACCGGGATGTGCTTGCCTGGGTCGACGAACGGCATCTGGACGACGGTCGCCGTCCGGACCCCCCACTCGCTCTCGATCTCGACCTGGGTCCCGAGCTCCGAGCGCTCCGTCGGCAGCCAGCAGTACCCGATGTTCTTCTCCAGGCGCGGGGAGAAGATCGCGGACGTCACCTTCCCCACGCGGGCCCCTCCCGAGGACGCCGGCCATTTCACGTTGTTGAGCCCTGGGAACGGCGCGCCGTCGAGCTCCACTCCCTTGATCTTCCGGCCGACCCCCCGTTCCTTGATCTGACGGTAGGCGGCGATCGAGATGCAGGCGTCGTTCCAAAGGTCGAGATCGACCAAGCGCTCCAGTCCCATCTCGAACGCGTTGTTCTCGTACGTCATGTCGGCACCCCAGTTGAATATGGCCCCCTCGATCCGGCGGATGTCGGATGGGCCGGTGGGGCGGATGTTGTACTTCTCGCCGGCCTTCATGATGGCCTCATAGACCTCGGTGCCCTTCGACGTGTCCGTCAGGTACACCTCGTACCCCACCTCGGAGGTCCACCCGGTGCGGGTGACCACGACCGGCGCCCCGGCGATCTCGGCGTCCCGCCACCAGTAGTACTTGAGGTCCAGGACGTCGTCGCCGACCAGATCCTTCATGAGGTCCTTGGACCTGGGGCCCTGGACCTGGAGAGGAGCTACGTCCGCCTCCCGGATGGTGACGTCGAGCTCGGGGTAGGCGTTCCTCAAGCCGCGGGCGAACAGAAGGGCGTCAGAGGAGGCCAACGCGAACCAGAACGTGTTCTCGTCCATCCGGGTGAGCACCGGGTCGTTGATGATGCCGCCGTCGCTGTCGCAGATCAGGACGTACTTGGCCTGGCCGACCGCGCACGCGGACAGGTCGCGCGGCGTCAGCAGCTGCGCGAACCGGAACCCGTCCGGCCCAGAGATCTCGAGGCACCGCTCCACCGAGACGTCCCACAGGGTTACGTCGGAGAGGAGGGCGTCGAACTCCGCCTCGAACGTGTCGAACCGGATCGGGAAGTACATGTGGTTGTAGACGGTGAAGCCCTGGGGTCCGTACTTCTGGGTGGCGTCGTAGTAAGGGGTGCGACGGTTCCGCGCCCCTCGCTGCACCATGCTCATGTCGAACTCGGCCATGGCTCTCCTCCTGGGGGGTTCTGGGCCCACGACGGCAAGGGCCTGCTGCCCGAGCTCCCGCCGGCGCCGCCGACCTGCGGAGGCTATCGTGAGTCATGGCGGAATCCGCGACAAGTTCCGCCTTGACCATTGGTCAGCGCCTCGAGCGACGTCCCCGCCCGTCGTCAGGAAAGGGCCGGCTGAGCCCGCACCTGGGGCGGCGTACCGACCCTCCCGGTCCGGTACCCGTCGGCCACCAGCGCCTGGAACGCGCGCACCTCATCCTCGCTCGACGCGAACGGGCCCCGGCGCATGCCTCGCGAGCCAAGCCCTCGTTGCACCGACTCGCAGGCCATCCAGTCCTCCCGGTTGGTCACGTCCCAGAAGTCCGACGCATAGGACGGGTCGAAGTCCGGCCGCTGCTTCGCCTCTGGCGGGAACAGCCACAGACACTCGACCTTGCTCTCTCCCGGCCCCTCGGGGTCGAACCGGTGGGTCATCACGTAGTCGGGGTGCAAGCTGATCAGCAGGTTCGGGAACAACCCCACGTAGTACACCTCCCGGGCCTGCCGGTCATCGAGGCCCCGGATCCGTACCCCCTTGCTCTCCCCCGTCATCGACATGGTCTCCGCGGAGCCCCTCAGCTCCATGTTTCCGCCGACCCAGGCCCCGTCGGGCGGGAAACTCTCGCCGGAATCGGGAGGGGTCACCGCGCACAGTGCCGGATGGATGGTCGGGCAGTGGTAGCACTCGTGGTAGTTCTCGGTGATGGTCTTCCAGTTGGCCGCGATCACGTAGTCGTGGCCGGCGGCGACGAACAGCCGCTCCGGCTCCCACGGCGCGATGAGCTCATCGAGGTTTCCGACGTACTCGGAGAACTCGGGCGCCTCGCCCGACGCGTTGACGAACACCCATCCGCGCCACTCCACCACCCGGGCCTCGATCAGCGGGTAATCGGCCTTGTCGAATCCCGGCACATCCCCGAACCGCGGGGCCCCAGCAAGCCGTCCTTCCAGGCCGAACACCCAGGCGTGGTAGGGGCACTTGACGGCCCTCCGGTTCACGAAGGCCCCGGTTTCGAGCAGCTCATGGCCTCGGTGCCGGCACGCGTTGAAGAACCCCCGCAATGCCTCGTCCTTCCCCCGAACCAACAGCACCCCTTCGGAGCCGATCCGGAACGCCTTCTGGTCCCCGGGCTCCTTGAGTCGATCGGCCCGGCCCAGACACACCCAGGATCCCTCGAAGAAGTGCTCCCGCTCCCACGCGAATACCTCGTCCGACAGATAGGCCTCGGGGGGTAGGGTTCGAGCTTCTCCGAAGCTGGCGGACAGCGTCGGCCCGAGCGCCGCTGGCGCGATGGGGGCCGGCCAGGTCATCTCCACCTCCCTCTCCCGGATGGAGTGATTGAACGTCGGTTCAGGACCAGCGCCCAGTCTATCAGCAGGTCGCCTGGCGGTGGAAGCACGGTCGCTCACTCCGGGTCAAGCCTAGCTGAGCGACGGGTCAGCGTGGACGATCTCGCCTTCCACCAGCGTAAGAAGCACCTCGGCGTCGGCGATCTCCGACGAGGGATGCTCGAAGAGGTTCCGGTCGAGGACCGCGAGGTCCGCGCGCTTCCCGACCTCGATCGACCCGGTTACGCCGTCGAGGTGATTCACGTACGCGGAGCCGATCGTGAACGCGGCGATGGCCGTCGGCAGATCGATGCTCTCCTCGGGGAGGAACGGCTCCCGCGTGACCTCGTCCTCGGAGGCGTATGGATAGTCGCGCGGCGCGGCCCGGTTCACGGCGACGTGGATCTCCCACAGCGGGTTGGGGCTGGATACGGGCCAGTCGCTTCCGAAGGCCAGCACGGCCCCGGAGGCGCCCAGCGTCGCGAACAGGTACTGCCGTCGCGAACGCTCGGGCCCAAGGAATGGGAGTGTGAGATCGACCATCTGCCCCTCGTTCATGGCCCACAGAGGTTGCCCGTTGGCCACAACACCTAGGGCTCGGAATCGGGGGACGTCGTCTGGGTGAACCACCTGGATGTGGGCAAGGTGATGGCGGAGATCGTTCGGCCCGTTGGCCCTGCGCGCGGCCTCGATCGCGTCGAGCGCTTCCCTCACCGCCCGGTCGCCCAGCGCGTGGAAATGAACCTGGAAGCCCTCGGCATCCAAGCGCGTCACGTGGCTCTTGAGCCGCTCCGGGTCCACGAACGACAGGCCACGGTTGTCGGTCACGTGTCCCTCGCGGTCCAGGTAGGGGTCGAGGACGCCGGCCGTGTAGTTCTCGATCACGCCGTCCTGCATGATCTTCACGCTGGTTGCTCGGAACCGACCTACGTCACCCCGGGAGCGGTTCTCCACGAGCTCCTCGATCTGCTCCTCGTCCCGGTGCCGGTCCCACCACAGCGCACCCACCACCCGGGCCGTGAGCTCGCCCCGCTCTGCGGCCTCGATGTAGGTGTCGAGGTTATTCGACCAGATCATCGGGCCCACGATGGCGTCCTGCCATCCCGTGATGCCGAGGGAGTGCAGGTACCGCTGGGCCTCACGGAGCCCCTGCGCGAGCTCCTCGGGAGACGGCTCCGGCGCACGGTCGCCCACCAGGTCCATGGCGCCCTCGTGGAGCGTACCCGAGGGTTCCCCCAGCTCGTCACGCTGGATCCGTCCGTCGGCCGGATCGGGCGTGTCGCGGGTGACCCCCGATAGCTTCAGCGCCCGGGAGTTGACCCAGGCGCCGTGGCCATCGCGATTCGGCAGGTACACCGCCCGGTCGGGCACGATCTCATCCAGGATCTCCTTGCCCGGAGTCCCGCCGGGGAAGATCCCCATGGACCACCCACCCCCCAGGATCCAGTCCTTGTCCGGGTTGGCCTCGGCGTACTCGCGGATGATGCGTTTGTATTCGTCGAGGGAGTAGGCGTCGTGCATCTCACACCGGAGTCGATCGTGGCCGCCCGCCACGGCGTGGATGTGGGCGTCCTGGAACCCTGGGAGGAGCATCCTCCCCTTCAGGTCGTGGACCTCGGTTCCGGCACCGATCGACCGGCGGACGTCTGCGTCGGTCCCTACGGCCACGATGCTGCCGTCCTTCACGGCCACCGCCTGCGCCCACCGCCGGGCCGCGTCGACCGTGTACACGGCTCCGTTCGCGAAGACGACGTCGGCAGCAGAACCCTTCCCCCCCACGTTGGCGTCCTCCTTCGATCCGCCGCCGGTGACCGGACAGGCTCCGGAAGCATACCGAGCCTTGGCAGGCGGAGCTGGCGGGCGTCAGGCCAGGGCCACCAGCTCCAGCAGGTCATCGCTCCAGAAGTCGAGCGTCCCATCCGGCATCATCAGCACCCGCTGCGGGGCAAGCGCCTGCACGAACTCGATGTCGTGGCTGACCAGCACCATCGCCCCCTCCCACGACGAAAGGGCACGAGCGATGGCCGTGCGCGACGGTGGGTCCAGGTTGTTTGTGGGCTCGTCCAGAAGAAGCAGGTTCCGGCGTCCCGCCACCAGCTGGGCC
>JAHEXX010000104.1 GCA_023251895.1 bacterium | reverse complement strand
TACACGCTGGAGGGAACGAACACGTGGATCGTGGGTCGCGGGCCGACCATCGTGATCGACCCGGGGCCGGACGACCCCGGTCATCTCGACGAGGTGTCGAAGGAGGCCGGGCGCATCGCGGCCGTCTTGTTGACGCACGATCACGAGGACCACGCGGCAGGGGGGCCGGCCCTCGCGGAGAGAGCCGGCGCCCCGCTCCTCGCGTTCCGCCCTCCTCCCGGCGGCGAGTCGATCCGCGACGGCCAGGCCGTCTCGGCCGGCCGAGTGATCCTGACGGCCCATCACACGCCCGGGCACTCCCCCGACTCCGTGTCGCTGTTCGTGGTCGACGGGGGGTTGTTGTTCACCGGCGACTCGGTGCTGGGGCGGGGGACGAGCGTGATCGATCCACCCCACGGGGACCTCGCCCCCTACCTACGATCGCTGGCTCGGATGCGGGATCTCCGTCCGCGGACGATCTACCCGGGCCACGGGCCGGTCGTGTTCAACGCCGTCAGCAAGCTCGACGAGTACCTGGCCCATAGGCAGGAGCGGGAGGAGCAGGTGTTGGCCGCCCTGGGGGCGGACGGCGCCGCGCCGAGGCGACCCCATGAGCTGGTCCCCGAGATCTACGGGGACTACCCCCAGGACGTGTACGCGCTGGCGGCCCGCTCGGTCCTCGCACACCTGCTGAAGCTGGAGGCCGAGGGACGCGTCGAACGGAGCGGCAAGGCGAGCGATCCACGGTTCGCCGCCGCGACGCCGCGGCAGTGCAGGCGGTGCGGCCGGCGCGTCAGGGGCCGGGCGACCTTGTGCGGTCCCTGCAGCCTGGCCGTTCTTCAGGAGCGCGCCTAAGGCCATACTAGTGTGGGCCAGACTAGCCGGGCGTGAGCTCGTAGACGGACACGTGCATCTTGCTCTCCTCGGTGAACGGCTCGCGGTTCCACCCGGCCCACCGCCCCCGAACCCGCATCCCTGCGAGCTGGGCCATGAGGTCCAGCTCCGACGGCCAGGCGTAACGGAGCGATACCGGGTACAGCTCAACCCGCCCGTCGCGGAACCGGATGTTCTGCGAGTCCACGCGCTGGCTTGCCGGGTCGTGCCGGGAGGCCTCGACGAAAACCTCGTCCAGGCCGACCCAATTGGCCTGGACGCGCTGGCCCCCGTCGAAGCGGCCCAGGTCGGGGACGAAGGCCTCCACGACGAACAGGCCGCCGTCCACGAGATGTCGCGCCACGCTTCGGAAGCAGCTCACCTGTTCCTCCTGTGTGCGCAGCGCCCAGATGGTGTTCGAAGACCAAGTACGTCAGCGAGAAACGGGCGTCCACCCGGAAATCGGCGATGTTCACCATCGTCACCGGGACGTCCTCGCCGCCGCGCTTCTTCCTTAGCTTGGCCACCATCCGCTCGGAGGCGTCGATGCCGTGCACCTCGATCCCCCGGGCGGCGAGCGGGAGCGCGATGCGGCCCGTAACGATGGCGAGCTCCAGGACGGGACTGGCACCCGCCTGCGAGGCCAGGAACTCAACGGTATCCGCGGGGTCGCCGAGGCGACGGGCCGCAGGTCCACCACCGTGTCAAGAGGCGGCATATAGCCGGGCCCATGCGTCGAGCACCATGTAGCGTCGCCCCTGGACCTGGAGGCGCCCCCGGGCGACGAGCCCGCCCACGGTCCTGTTCACGGTCTCGCGGGACACACCGATCATCGCGGCGAGCTCGCTCTGGGTGAGGGGCAGATCGATCCGGACGCCGCCTCTGACGGGGGTCCCGTGCCGGTCGGCCAGGTCGAGCAGCAGCCGCTCCAGGCGCGCCGGCGCGTCCAGGACGAGCGCCGCGGACAGCGACTGGGAGGCCCGGGCCAACCGTTCGGCCAGGCGTTCCGTCACGTCCGGGAGCCATGCTGCCCGCTGAACGAGCGCCACCCGGCACTCGGTCGCCGCCCGGGCCTCCACCGGACTGGGCATCGGGCCCAGCACCGCGGTCTCGCCGAACACGTCGCCGGCGCCGAGCACCTCCAGAACGCCCGTGCGACCGTCGAGGGTGTGGACGACGAGGCGGACCATCCCGGCGTGGACCATGTGCAGCGAGTGGACGATTTCGCCCTGGGCGAAGATCAGCCGACCGGCCTCGAACCGCCGCCCGGGCGGCCGGACGATCTGGAGGGGGAGCGGCTGGGTCGGACGGTTCATGGCTCGGCCTCCACGCTCCGGCCGATCCTATGACCCACCACCGACACGCTGTTTCACACGCCTCCCCGAAACCCGATAGGCTGCCCGGCACGCAACCACCGAGGGGGAGAAAGTCCGTGAGCCGTCGGGGTTTGGACGTTCTGGCCGCCGTGCCGCTGTTCGCCGGGCTGCCTAAGCGGAGCCTGAGGAAGATCCTCGACGTGGCCGAGGAAGCCCGGTTCATGGAGGGCGCCCGGATCGTGAAGCAGGGCGAGCGCGGTGACAGCTTCTTCGTGATCCTGGCCGGCGAGGCGAAGGTGGAGAACGCGAAGGGCCGGACCATCGGCCACTTGTTCCCGGGTGACTTCTTCGGCGAGATCTCCCTGCTGGACGGTGGCCCGCGCTCCGCTACGGTCGTGGCGGTGACTCCGCTCGCTACCATCATCCTCGAGCGCGGGCCGTTCAACCGGATGCTGGAGCAGGACGCCGGCATCGGCGCGACGATGTTGAAGGAGCTCGCCATCCGGCTCCGGCGAGCGGAGCGCCCGATCGGCGGGTAGCCTTTCGCCCGTGAGGATCGACTTCCACCGTTCTCTCTCGGACGGCGAGACCGAGGTCGAGATCCTGGCCTCCGCGGTCTGGGATGGGCGGCGGGCCGTGGTGGAAGCAAGCTCCGACGAGATCAGGGAGGCCATGGCCAAGGTGTTCAGGCCCACCCCTCTGGTCGTCGACGACCCCGCCTACCGTCAACAGGGAACGGAGGGCCCGGTCGGACTGCAGCCGGGAACCGTGGAGTGGTTTCGAGCCGCCGCCCAGGTCCGCGCCGAGGAGGTCGGACTGGTGGCGCGTGTCGTCTCGGAACGCCGGGAGGGCGGGTGGGATCCCGCTGCCCAGTACCGGACGTTCGCCGAGTCGATGCGCCGCTACACCTAGGCCTTGTCGACGAAGGCCGTTCCCTGGGGACAGAAGCTGAGGAAGTCGCAGTATCGGCACTGCGGCCCAGGAAGCGGCGCGAACCGTTCGCCTGCGATGCCTTGCAAGCACTCGGCGACTTCGGCTCGGATCTCGTCGATGTCGTCGACGGCGAAGCTGACCTCCTCGCCGGGGTCGAGGTACAAGTAGGTGAGGGTGAGGTCCTCGGGTTCCTTGCCCCATACCTCCATGCAGGCCAACGCGTAGATGTCGAGCTGCAGGCGCGAGGCCCGCGACTTCCCGGTCTTGTAATCGACCACTTCCCACCGGCCGTCCGGCTCCCCGTAGATCGCGTCGATGCGGCCCCTGATCGAGCGGCCTTCCACGAACAACAGGAACTCGCGCTCCGCGAACAGGGGTGTGCGACCGGCGAATCGGCTGTTCAGGAAGGCCTGCTGCAGGGTCTCGATCCTTCCGGGCCTGCCGGCCAGATCCTCGGACGTGAGGTCGAAATCGTCGTCGGCCTCCAGCAAAGAGGTCTGCCCTCGCGAGCGAACCTCGATCCACCGGTGGATCTGGGTGCCGATCCGGGCGCTGGGGCCGCTGAAGCGCGGCAGGGGCTGGACCGCCGTCCAGTAGAAGCGCTTGGGGCACACCGAGTAGTCGATGAGTCCGCTGGCCGACAGCGTCCCCGGAACCGGTGGCCGCCAGGCCGGGGCTTCGCCTTCCCGCTCCGCCAGGTGGGCGGCGAGGGTCCGGCGGACCTCCGCCTCACTCCGATAGGCGGCCGCGTCATCGGTCCCGAGCGCTTCGACCAGCGCCGGCTGAACGACGCCCGACGCCTCGGCCTCCGACGCGGCCCGGCGCCACCCGTTCGGGAACAGACCGTCGGCCTCCGGCCGGACCGCGGGCGGGGGCCAGGGCCGGACGAACCGCTCCCGGTACCCGACCAGCGGGTTCTCCTCGCCGACGTCGGGCCCCCGGTCCACGACGGCGTCGCCGGTATCCTCGGCCCAATCAGCCAGCTCGTCGAAGAACGCGCTGTGCTCCTTGGGCTTGCCGCCTTCCCCGTACCAGTGGGCCCCGGACACGAACAGCCGGTGCCGGGCCCGGGTCAGCGCCACGTAGCAGGTCCTTCGTTCCTCGATCAGTTCCTGATCCTGGAGAGCCTTCTTGAACGCCGCCAGGTTGTCGCGGAACTTCGGGAGAATCTCGCGGTCTCCCCGCAGGTCGAAGTCGAGGGATCTCCCGCGCTCCGCCGGGTTCTGCTGGATCGAAACGTCGGGCAGCAGTCCCTTGGCCACCCCCGGGACGAACACGTTGTCGAACTCCAGCCCCTTGGCCTGATGGACCGTCATCACCTTTACCGAGTCCTCCTCGGACGGCTGGACCGGCGACCACTCCGGCCGATCCGAGGCCACCACCGTGCCGACGTAGTCCAGGAACGCCCGCAGGGTGAGCTCCCCCTCGACCGGCGCGAACGCGTGAACCTCGTCCAGGAACGCGGCGAGGTTCCGCTGGGTGGCCCGGGCCACCTCGACATCTGGCGACGGATCGAGTTCGGTGAGGAGCCCGATCCGCCGGATCAATTCCGCGAGGAACTCGCCGACCGGGCGCCGGGCCTCCGCCCGAAGCGACGCCAGCTCGGCCCGGAACTCCTCCAGCCGGGCCTCGCCCTCCTCGGACAGGTTCTCGACCTCGTCGAGGTGTTCCAGCGCCTCGGCGAACAGGAACGCGGTGGCCTCGTCCTCGTCCTCCCGGGCCCGGAGCTCGTAGTTCCGTTCCTTGGCCCACGCCGCCACCCTGGCCAGGTCCTTGAACCCCACCCGGTACCGGGGGCCGAGCAGGATCCGCGCCAGGGCCACGCTGGCCCATGGGTCCGCGACGGCTCGCGCGTACGCCAGCACCTCGACGACCTCGGGGAGATTCATCAGCCCGGCCAGGCCCACGATCTCGACGGGGATGTGCCGTTCCCTGAACGCCTCCTGGAGCGGAACGAACAGCCGGCTCTTCCTGCACAACACCGCCACGCTCGACCACTTCTCCCCTGCCTTGTGGATGGCGACCACCCTGCCGGCGACGGCGGCCGCCTCCTCCCACTCGTCGGCGTAGCGCGCGAGCTCGACTTCGCCCTCGCCGTTGGCCGGGTCCGGCACGAGTCGCTTCGATGGGTCGGGGCGTTGTTCCTCGGGGAGCGGCGCGATGATGTGGTCGGCGGCGGCGAGGATCCGCCGGCCCGACCGGAAGTTGGTGTACAGGGGGAGCTTGTTCGCCGGGGAGCCGTCGGCCTTGCGGAACCGATCGGGGAACTGCAACAGGTTGAATAGGCTGGCGCCCCGCCACGCGTAGATGTTCTGGTCGGGGTCACCCACCGCCGTGACCGGGAACCCCCCGCCGAACAGCGCAGCCATCAGGTCGGCCTGGGCGACGTTCGTGTCCTGATACTCGTCCAGCACCACGGCGGAGAACCGGGTTCGGTACTCGCTGCCGACGTCGGGAACGCGTTCCGCCACCTCCAGGGCCTTCGCGATCTGATCGCCGAAGTCGATGACCCCGAGCTCCTGCTTCAGGTCTTGGAACGCCCGGACCGCGCGCGCCAGCTCGATCCGCTGGCGCGCGGCCTCGGTCAACGTCTTGCCGGCCTTGAGACGGCCGAGGTGACGGATCCGCTCCTCGTTGAACTCGACGATCTGCTCGGGTGTGACCCGGTGGTTCGCGGCCTGGTCGGCCAGGGAGAGGATGTTCTCGATCACCGTAGGTTGCCACTCCGCCGTGACGTGCTCGAACCGCACGGTGTCGAGGACCCGGGCGCATAGCTCCGTCCTCTGGGCATTGGTCAGGACCCGCCGGTCGGGCTCGCTGCCGACCATCAGGCCGTAGCGCTCCAGCACCTGCTGGGCGAAGCCGTGATAGTTCAAGACCTCGGGCTCCTCGCCCTCTTCGAGCTCGACCGATGCCAGCGCGAGGCGCACCCGCAGCGCCAGGTTCTCCGTGGCCTTGTTCGTGAATGTCAGGCACAGGACGTCGCCGGGGAGGACCCCGGCATGGTCGGCCGGGAACCGATCGAGGGCCACGAGCGCCAGATACACGACCCGGGCCGCCATCACCGAGGTCTTGCCTGAGCCGGCCCCGGCCACCACCACGTATGGCTCGAGCGGCGCGGAGATGGCGGTCCACTGCTCCGGTGTGGGCTCCGCGCCCATCGCGGCCACGATCTCCGACGGGTAGCCAGGCTTCGCCTCGGTCATCCGGCGACCTCCCGAGGCGCCGGCTCCGGGAACAGCTCCCGCCCCTCCGGGTACAGCGGGCACAGCGTGCGGAACTCGCAGAACCGGCAGTTGGCCGCGGGGTTGGGCCGCCAAGTCTCGTCCCGGTGCCGCTCGCGCAACTGCCCGACCAGCTCCGACAGCCGTTCGGTCACGGCCTGTTCGTACCCGGCGACGCCGTCGTTCGTGAAGCCCTTGGCCAGCCGCTTGATCTGGCCCGTCTTCCAGTCCTGGTCCCGGACGAACACCAGTTCCACGCACTTCACCGGGCGGAACTCGGCCAGGTCCTCGGCCTGGTTCACCGCCAGGTAGTACACGCCGAGCTGGAGGTTCTCCTCGGCCTTGCCCGCGCTGCGGGACTTGCCGGTCTTGTAGTCGGAGATGATCGTGGCCTTGCCCGGTGCACCGCCGATGCGGTCGATGAACCCGACAACGTTCGCGCCGTCGAACTCGAACTCGAACCGCCGCTCGGTGGCGAGCGCGGGAACGTCGCCGAACTCCGCGACCCAGGCCGGAAGCATCTTCTGCGTGACCAGCCGCAGGAACGCCTGCGAAACGGCCGCGGAGGAGAACTCCTGTGGGCGCCACCGCTCGCCGACCGCCGCGACCAGGGCGTCGAGATCGCGCGGGATCAGCCCCCTCTCGCAGTCCTCGATCAACCGGTGCACGGTCGTGCCCACCCACGCGTGGTAGCCGGTGCGACCGCCCAGGCCGAGCTCCTCCTGCAGCACGTACTGGAGCTCGCAGTTCTCCAGAACCTCCAGGCGCGAGGCAGAGACCCGAACGGTCTCGTGGAGGGGCCGGCCGGTGTCGGTCCAGTCCCGCTGGAGCCACCACCGGTGGGGCTCCACGCCCAGGGCCAGGAGCCCGTCGAGGGCGGCCAGCCTGCTGGAAGGGGCGGCGCCGGCGTCAGCCAGCTGGCGGCGCCACTCGGCCGCCGCTTCCCGGACGGTCAGCGGCTCCGACGCCGGCGCCGCCCCCGCTTCTTGCCACTTCAGGCCCAGCTCGTCCACGAACCGCGACCGGGTCGTCAGCACGTCTTCCTCGCCGTGCGGGTCACTCGCGAAAAGGACCACGCGACGCGCCGCGCGCCCCACCACGACTCGGAACAGTCGCCGTTCATCCTCCAGCCGCTCCCGATTCCGCTTCGAACGGGACACCGTCCCCTCGAGGGCGGAGAGGTCGAACATCGGCTCGGGCCTGGCCAGGCTGGGGAAGTTCCCCTCCACCGCGTCGACCACTAGGACGGTGTCGAACTCCCTGCCCACGGTCCCGTGGGCGGTCAGTACCCGGACCGCGTCGAGGGCGTCCTCGGCGCCTGCCGAGAACCCCGGACCCTGCTCGCCCCCCTCCAGCACCGACAGGAACGCGGACGTCGACGTGTCGGACCGCTCGCCGGCCCGGGCCACCCCCTCGGCCAGCGCCGAGACCGCCTCCAGGTCGCGCCGCCCCTGGGCCGACTCTGCGGCCGCTTCGACCAGCCGACGCGAGCAGGGGAGCCTGCGCCACAGGATGGAGAAGGCGTCAAGGACCGACCTCTCCGCGACCACATCGGCCTCGGCCAGGGTCTCGCGGACGGCTGCCACCTCATCGCTGCCGGCGACGTCGCCCGCATGGTCCATCGCCGCTGCCGCGGGTTGCCCGGCGGCACGGGCCCGGCGCACCAGCTCTCGTGCCGCGGCCGGTGCGAGGCCGGCCAGCTCGGAGGTCAGCATGGCTTCGACCAGGCCATCGCGCTCCTCCGGCCGGGCCAGCCATCGCAGCGCCAGCACGAACGGGCGAGTGGCCGGCTCCACCAGGAGTGACAGCCCGCCCTCCGGCGTGGTCCGGGGCACCCCACCGTCGTCGAGGGCCCGCAGAAGCCCGCCCAGGTGGTTCCCCTGGCGGCGCACGACCACGGCGAGCCGGTTCCAGGGCACGTCCTCCTGGACGTGGATCCGCCGGAGCTCCCGAGCCACCGCGGCGTGTTCCTCGGAGGTGTGGGCGGCGTGCCACGCCTCCAGGGTCAGGCCGTCCGACCGGTGGTTCGTCGAGAGTTCGATGTGCTCGGCGACCGGGATCACCTCGGTGAACCGCGAGATGGGGACGTCGGTCGTCCCGAGGAACGAGAACACGTGCGCCGCGGGGTCGCCGGCGACGACCAGGCTCTCGGCTCGGAGGTTGAGCAGCAAGGATTCCTGCGCGAACGTGGCGTCCTGGTAGTCGTCGACCAGCAGGTGGTCGAAAAGCGGCGTTCCGCCGGCCGCGGCTGAGGCCGCTTGCCACAGCAGGCCGGCGAAATCGACCGCCCCGGCCGCGTTCAAAACGTCGAGGTACTCGCGATAGAAGCGGGCCAACTCTCCCCATCCGGAGAGTCCGGCGGCCTGGGCCGCGACCTCGATCTCCTGGGGCATGCGCTGGGCTTCCTGGGCTCGGAGCAGGAAGTTCCGGACCTCGTCGGCGAACCCGCGGAGCCCCAGCATCGAGCCGTATGCCGGCCAGTCGGCGGGGTCCTCACCCGCCAGCAGCTCCCGCACGCGGGCGAACTGATCGGCGGCCGACAGGATGTCCGGCGGGCGCCCGTACCCCAGCTCGGCGAACCGCTCGTTCACCACGCGGTAGGCCACCCCGTGGACCGTCAGCACCTGGAGCCCGGGGAGGGAACGGTGGATCCGGGCGGAGAGCGCCGCGCGCGCCTCCAGGCGCGGGCGGCGCGACGGCACCACCAGTGCCACCCGTTCCGGGTCGGCCCCTTCCTCGATCAGCCGGGCGAACAACTCGCGAAGGACGGCCGTCTTTCCCGTTCCCGGCTCCCCGGTGACCAGGAGAGCCCCCCGGTCGTGGCCCAGCACGCGGGCCTGCGAGGGGTCGGGATCGAGCATGGCGCGATGCTACCCCCGGATACCGACACGCGAGGCGGCGGGAGGATTCAGCGGGCGACCTGGGCCGTGGCCCAGCGGTACAGGTCCGCCGTGCTGATGGCGCCGGCCAG
>JAHEXX010000018.1 GCA_023251895.1 bacterium | reverse complement strand
CTTGCGGTTGTGGAAGATCTCGATGTACTCGAAGATCGCGTTGGCGAGCTCGACGCGGGTCTTCCAGCGGTGACGGTTGAGCAGCTCGACCTGCATCCGGCCCCAGAACGACTCGACGACGGCGTTATCAAAGCAATCGCCGATCGAGTCCATCGAGGCAACCAGCCCCGAGTCGAGGGCCCGTCGGGTGAACGCCCACGAGGTGAACTGCGTGCCGTGGTCGGAGTGGATCAACGCGCCGGACGGCGGACGCCGGCTCTCGATCGCCATGCCGAGCGCGTTCGTCACGAGGGTGGCGCTGGGCGAGGAGTCGATCGACCACCCGGCGACACGTCTTGAGAACACGTCCAGGACGACGGAGCAATAGACCTTGCCCTCCCGGGTCGGGTGCTCGGTGATGTCGGTGACCCAGAGCTGGTTCGGCTCGGTCCGGACGAACTCCCGCTCGACGAGGTCGCCCACGGTAGGTGTCTGGTGTTTGTTCCGGCGCCTGCGACTGCCGGGAAGACCCTGAAGCCCAGCTCGGTGCATCAGCATCGCCACGGCGTTGTGGCCGACGGCGATGCCGCGTCCCATCGCCAGCTCAGCGTGCGCCCGGAGAGCGCCGTAGGTCCCTCTCGACTCGAGGTGGACCTGGGTGATCACGTCGGTCAGCCAGGCATGGCGGATCGCACGCGGTGAGGGCGAGCGAGACCGCCAAGCGTAGAACCCGGACTCGGAGACCTCGAGGATGCGGCAGGCGACCTGGATCGCGTGCGCTTCCTCAGCCATCTGCGCGATGGCCACGAACCGCCCTTTTGGGGGCACCGCCACCTTCAGCAGCTCGTTCGCTCGCTTCGTTGCGGCGAGCTCCGCCTCGAGCTCTGCGATCCGCCGGCGGGCTGCCGCCAACTCAGCCAGCTCGGGGCTCCTCAGGCCGGGCCGCTCGCCACGGTCGATCAGGTCTTGCTTGCGCCAGTTGTAGATGGTCTGATCGCTCACGCCGAGATCCGACGCGACATCGGCTATCTTCCTCCCCGATGCGATCAGGTCCAGGACCTTGCGTCTCAACTCCGGCGGGTACCTCCTCGGCATGCCGACCTCCTCCAGGGGGTCATGGGCATGAGGGAATCAAACACGCCGACTCCACCGAAGTGGGGGAACATCAACCACTCTAAGAAACCCGGGGCGATTCGAACTAGCTGATTCACTCACTCAACCACTCCACTCACTCAATCACGGCCCCCCACCGACCCAGCACCACCCACCATGGGTTGTTCGCCCATCCGCGCATCTGTGTTCGCGAAACCTGTGTCGGCCAGCGCGGCGCCTCTCGACTCCGCGCCGTCGAATCCTGCTGTGGGCCACTCGCTGCGAGCTATGGTGAGGTCGTCGGCGAGAGGAGAAGTGGGCATGGCCGGTGGCAAGGCGCGCCTACCACCCCGGTGGTTCGTCGTGACCGCCTGGCACGTGCACCGTCGGATCGTTCGAACAAGTGGGGGACGCAAAGGGCTGTGGACTCCGCGCCGCGGAAAGTGGGGCGCCCTGCGGCTCACCGCGACAGGCCGGCGCAGCGGCAAGCCGCGGAGCGTGATCCTCGGCTACTACGAGGACGGGGACAACCTGGTCTCGATGGCCATGAACGGCTGGGGTGCGCCCGAGCCAGCCTGGTGGCTGAACCTGCAGGCCCACCCAGAGGCGGTCGTCGAGCTGGCTGGTGGGATTCGGCGCGAGGTGCTCGGCAGGGCCGCGGTGGCCGACGAGCGTGAACGGCTGTGGCAGCGCTGGCGCGAACTGGACCAGAACCTGGACGGCTACGCTGCTCGGCGTCCCCGAGAGACGGCGGTCGTCGTCCTCAAGCCGCGGGGTGTCCGGACCGGCGACCCTCTCCACGCCGACACCTGAGTCTGGACTGGGTTGACTTGGCCTACCGGGACCGGGCAGCAGGTCTGGGCGGTTCGCGAAGTCACCGCCGTGACGTCTACACTGCCGGTGCCACCCGGCCCCAGGAAAGGGTGCTTACCCAGAGCCGCGGCCCGGGCTCGCCTTGGTGCGTATGGTCTGACTTCCGCCTCCGCGAGGAGAGAACGGGAGCGAACGTGGAGCCTGAGGACTGCTCCACCATTCCGGCCCTCAGATCCACCTCGTGGAAGGGCCTCGCGAGATCAAGGAGGCGTCGTCCTCCACTCCCCTCGTAACGCTCATCGGCCCGGCGGGGGGAAGAAGGACGCCTACGAGAGGGTCGCAGGATCACGCCACGCGGCTTCACGCGGCCCCGACCCCAGCGGCGAGCATCCACCCAAACACTCAGACCTGGAGCGTCGTGGTTCTTACAGTGTCCCTTTGCCTCCGCTGCCAGCGGTCTTGGCGTTTCCCGACCCCTTAGCCCCCGGTCATTCGCCGACCAGGTCTCGACGACCGAAGGCCGCGATGCCAAGGACGGCGGCGAGCACACCGAGCCCGACGAGCCACGCGGCGGCCGTCCAGTTGGGGTCGGCGGCCGGGACCGGCGCGATGTGCAACAGCGGAGACGTGTCCCGCAGCCAGTGGTTGGAGTCGAAGGCCGCGGCGATGATCTCGACGAGGAACGACCACACGACGAGCCCGTAGACCACGCCGATCGCCCCTCGAGGCCACAGGCCGAAGGCGAGACCGCCGATCCCGAGCACGAACACGGCCGGAGGGACGACGTTCAGCCCTGCCTTCAGGAGATCGCCGAGGCCGATGCCGGCCTGCTGGCTCGTGGCTCCGACCCACGCGGCGAGGCCGGAGAGCGCGCTCGCGACGACGACGAGTCCGAGGCCCACGCCCAGCCTGACCGCCAGCCATCGCCAGCGAGGCACGGGGCGGACGAGCAGGTTGTCCAGATGCCCGGCCGCCTCCTCGCCCCGGATGGCAGCGATCTGGCCGGCCACGGCGATCGCCATCAGGCCGGCCGCGACTACGAACACGAACCCCAGGTACGTGGCTGCCCCGATGCCGGTCCCTCCCAGCCGCTCGATCGCTCGCTCCAAGCCGCGTGCACCCCGCAGCGCACTCCCAGCCGCCTGGGCGACCAGGCCGAAGACCAGGCCGGTCGCGGCGAGCGCCACGATCCAGGCCACGACCGTGGGCCGAGTGAGCCGGACCGTCAACCCGGCCTGGCCCCCGAGCAGGAGGGTCCTGGGCCTCGGCGCGTCCCGGCTCGCGAACGCGCTCGCGCCGAGGTCCCGTCGCCTCGCCACACGGACCGAGGCAAGCAGCAGCACTGCCACTAGGGCTACGATCGGGAGGAACGCGAAGGGCCTCGACCCGGTGAGCGGGCGCAGTTCCTCGATCCACCCGAGGGGGCTCGCCCACCGGAGCCAGTTGAGCCCGGAGTCCGAGTCGGCGGCCATCCGGATGAGGTAGGAGGCCGCGAGGGCGCCCGCGCCGATCAGGTTGGCGTCGTGCCGCGTCGCGGCGAGCTGCCCAACGAGCATGCCGATCGCCATGAACATGGTGGCCGCGGCCACCACCGCCGTGACGAAGAACAGCGACGCTCCGAGCCCGATGTTCACCTTCGAAGACCCTCCGGCAGCGGCGGTCAGGAAGGCCGTCGGCACCCACAACGCGACGATCCCCACGCCGAGCCCGATCGCCGCCTGCAGGGCCGCTCGAGCGCGGGTGGTCTGCCCGGACAGGAACAGCTCCCACCGCCCCACGTCCTCCTCGCCGCGGAGCACCCGGGTTGCGACGAGCAGCCCCCAGATCGCGCCGAGGATGATGGTGAACATCCCGGACTTGTACGCGGTGTAGCCGGCCACCGTGTCGAGCCGGCGGAGTGGGCCGAACAGCGCCGCCCACGCCGCGTTGCCTTCGAACGAGAGCGCCAGCTTGGCCCGCGAGGCCGCGGTCGGCCACGTGGGGTAGTAAGAGGATGCCGACGCCGCGATCGTCGCCCCGAAGACCAGCCCCCATAGGATCCCCTGGCGGCCAGCTCGCCTGGCGGTGGCGACGGCCACGACCCTCGTGGCGCGACGAGGGTCGTAGACCTCCTTACGCCGCATCGGGCGTCCCCTCCTCCGATCCGTCCGCGCCGTAGTGCGCCAGGAACAGCTCCTCCAGCGATGGCTCCCGGCTCACGAGGTGACGCACGCCGGCCGCGGCGAGCGCGCTGACCAGCGGCTCGACCGAGCCGGCGACCTGGCAGCGGAGCCGACTACCGTCGACCTCGACGGCGCTCACCCCCGGCACCGCCGACAGGTCGGGCATGGCGCCGTCGAGGTCGGCCTCGACCTGCAGCGCCGAGAGGTGGCGCATCTCCGCGAGCGTGCCGACCTCCACGAGGTGCCCGGCGCGAAGGATCGCGACCCGGTCACAGACCGCCTCGACCTCGGCAAGGATGTGCGAGGACAGGAACACCGTTTGCCCTCGCTCGCGCGACTCCTTCACACACTCCCGGAACGTTCGCTCCATCAGTGGATCGAGGCCGCTCGTCGGCTCGTCCAGGAGGAGGAGGTCCGACCTCGACATCAGCCCCGCGATCAGGATCAGCTTCTGACGGTTGCCCCTGGAGAGAGCGCGGACCCTCTTGGACGGATCGAACTCGAACCGCTCGATCAACAGGTCACGGTAGGCCGTGTCAACCTGGCCCTGCACCCGTCCCAGCAGGTGAAGCGTCTCTGCGCCGGTCAGCGAGGGCCAGAGGGTGGCCTCGCCCGGCACGTATGCGACGTGACGATGGGCCTCGACGGGATCGGCCTGAGCATCGATGCCGAAGATCTCGGCCCGGCCCGACGTCGCCCGGATCAGCCCAAGCAGCAGCCGGATCGTCGTCGTCTTCCCGGCGCCGTTCGGGCCAAGGTACCCGATGACCTCGCCCTCGGGCACCTCCAGGTTCAGTGAGACCAGGGCCTTGGTCTGGCCAAACGTCTTGGACAGTTCCTCTGTTCGGATCGCGGTCGCCACTGATATCTCCCGCGTGCGTCCCTTCCTTCGAGTGTACGAGTCGGGCGGACCCTCGGCGACAGCGACGCATCGCATCGCATCCTCCCCTGTGGCGCGGCGAACTTGCTAGTTCTGCACCGACCGCAGGAAGGCTCGGACCTCGGCGTTGAGTCGCTCTGCCGCCTCGACGTTGTTCATGTGACCGACACCCGGCATGACAACAAGCCTCGACGTGGGGATCGCGGCGTGAAGGTCCTCGGCCACGTTCAGCGGGGCGCGCACATCCTTGTCGCCATACAGCAGCAGCGTCGGCACGGCGATGCGCGGAAGCACGTCACGGAGGTCCGCTTCGGCGAGCGAACGAGCCATCGCCCGGAACCCGGCCGAATGGAACTCGGACATGATGGCGCCGAACTCATCGACCAGCTCCGCCGGGGCCGATTCCGAGAAGAGAGTCGGGATCACCGCCCGCACGAACCGATCGGCGGGCAGATCGGATGCCTGCAGACTTTGCCGAAGGCGTTGTTCTACGACCTCGGGCGGAAGGGAGCCGGCCCACCCCGCATACGCGGAAGCGAGCACCAGCGCGATCGGGATCGTAGGATGCCGACGGTAGAGCTCGAGGGCAAGCGCTCCGCCGAACGACAACCCGGCCACGTGCGGCCGTCCCAGGCCGAGGGCGTTCACGAATCCGGCCAGGCAGTCCGCGTAGTCCGGCATGCGGAACGACTCGGGTGGATCCGACGACCGACCGGAGCCCGGCGCGTCCCAGGCCACGACCGTGAACTCATCGGACAGTTCGTCGATCTGGCGGCGCCACTCCCGGCTGTCGCCGACGAATCCGTGTAAGAGGACGAGCGGTGGACCTTCGCCCGCCCGCTCGTAGGCGATGCTCAGTCCTTCGACCTCAAGCTGGTCCATGCCGACCACCATAGACGCCGGACTCCAACCGGACATCACATCGAGGGAACGTTTGTAAGTTGAAACGCGCGCTCGAAATCATGCAGGTGCGGATGGCGCGGGCGACGGTTCGTCGCGGGCGAGCCGCCGCAGGCGCAACCGCACCACCAGCAACAGGCACAGCGTCACCCCCAGCGGAACGAAGATCACGACCGGGAGCACTCCCTCCGGGTTGAGTCGCGTGAACGCGCCGATCGTGAGATGCAGACCGTTGCTTGCCACCGGCTGACTGGTGGAACTCGCTCCCTCCGGCCGGGGGATCGCGACGATGTACACCAGGTAATCGCCCTTCAAGATGGCATCGATCGTCCAGTCGTGCCGCAGAGCGTCACTGGCAGCGATCGGGGGCACCTTCTGGGTGCGCTGCGGTGACCAGTCCTCCGGGTCCACCACGTCGCCCTTCAGGTTGATGATGTTCATCGCGAGGATCACCGGGGGGGAGTCCTGCGTGCCGTTGTTCTCGATGAGGCTCTCGAACTGGATCTCGTCGCCCGCCTTGACGGTGAGCGCGGTTTTCTCGATGGACAGGGCGAGGTCGCTCGACCCCTGTTGATGAAGTGGAGCGCCGAGCGCCGTCCCCATACCCACCAGGAGCATCACGGCCAGTGTCATGCCGGCGAGCGAGCCCCATCTCGCGCGCGCCCGATGCGCCCTGCCGGCGACCAGTCGCAGGCGCGGTGCCGCCACCAAGAACAGCAGCCCAATCACCACGACGACGGCGATCACGGAGGATCGTAGGAACGGAGCCTTCTCTGAGATCGTGCGGTTGTTGACGAGCACCTTCTCCAGGAACTCGCTGCTGGCCTGCATGGGATTGATCCGCTGGACGAAATAGCCGAAGTCGCCCTTCTGCACTTCCCCCGGCAGTTGCGTGAGCAAGAACATCAACAACCAGGCCGAGAGCGAGACGAACATGCTCGTCTTGTTCGAGTTGCACCACGTACTGACCAGAAGGCCGAACCCGGCGAAGGCCAGCGCCAGCACGGAGCCGAGGACCGCACCCAGCCACAACGATTGCCCCAGCACCGCGTTCCCCTGAGACACGACGATCAGGGTCGGGATCGAGATGAGGAAGGCTGCCGGCCACGGCGTGAGCGCGGACAAGAGCTTCCCGAACAGCAACTGCCGACGGCTCGTCGGGGTAAGCAGCAGCACTTCGAGCGTTCCGCGCTCGCGTTCACCGCTGATACCGTCGGCACCGATGATCATCCCGATGAACACACCGAAGAAGATGGCGTTCTGCAGCGTCAGGAACGCCATCTCTTTCGGCGGGATCAGGTTCAGCTCGCTGTTCGTCGCCAGCAGGAACGTCATCAGCCCGAGCAGGAGGCTGTACAGGATCAACAGGTTGATCGCCCGACCTCCCACCCAGAGCTCGACGACCTCCTCTCGGAACACCACGACCCAGGACCCTCGCGGCGTTCGGCGGCGCGGCTCCACCTCCGAAAGCTCCCTCGTGGCCTCCTGGACGCTCATGGCGACGACCCTTCCGTGAGCTGCATGAAGACGTCGGCGAGCCGGCTCCCCTCGATCTCGAAACCGAGTACCGGGACCTCTGCATCGATCAGACGCGCGAGGATCTCGTTCGCCACCATGTCGGCCGGGAGGGGTCGATCCGGGCCTTTCACGATGACCCGCACCTGGCCGTCGACGAGCCCGGTGACCTCCTCGACCACGTCCATCGTTCGAAGCGTCGCGCCGGCTCGATCCATCGCCGACGTCGGGATGCGCAGGCGAAGGCCGGTGCGCTCACCATCGTGGCGAGCGCGGCCGAGGACCTCCGAGATCGATCCGCTCGCCACCACGCGGCCCGAGGACAGGATCACCACCTCGTCGCAGGCCCCCTCCACATCGGAGAGAGAGTGGCTGCAGAAGACGATGCCCGCTCCACGGTCGACGGCGATCTCGCGCAGCAGGTCGAGCAGGTCCTGCTGCCCCTTGGGGTCAAGGCCCATCACGGGCTCATCCAGGAACATGACGACCGGGTCGTTGACGAGCGCCCGGGCGATGCCAAGCCGCTGTCGCATACCGTGGCTATACGTCCGGATCAGCTTTCCGGCCTTCGTACGCAGCCCGACGACGTCGAGCAACGACAGGGCGCGGGGCCGGGCCTCGGATCTCGCCCACCCGTAGAGCTGAGCGAAGTAGGAGAGGTACTCGATCCCCGTGATCTGGTTCGGGAGCCCGAGTGTCTCCGGGAGCACGCCGATCCTCGGGCGGATCGCGGCGGGATGCTCCGAGGCGATGCCGTCGATCGTGAATCGTCCCGTCGATGGCTGCAAGATCGTGGTGAGGATCCGGATCGCCGTCGTCTTGCCGGCGCCGTTGGGCCCGAGGAAGCCCAACACGTGCCCGCGCTGAAGCTCGAACGACAGCTCCTCGAGGGCGATCTCCCCGTTGTAGGACTTCGACAGTCGCTCCGCGACGAGGACCACTGAGCTCGTCGTGGCGTCGCCCACCGTCAGCCTCCCGATCCCAATCCCTGACCGTTGCCGAGGGTGCCACGAACCTGTCGGGACCCCGGCCCGCTCGGACCCTACTCCTGCGGTGCCTAACAGGTCAACGCCCTGTGGAATCAGCGATCCAAAGGGTAGAGCGCCTTCAGCGCGACTCGTTAGGCCGCCGAGGCAAGCATCCACCCGGTCTTTTCGTGGACCGCGATCCGCTCGGTCGCAAGTTCGACGGTGCCGTGGTCACCTGCCCGTCCCGCGATGTCCACGACCTCTCGGGCGGTACGCAGGACCGACTCGTGGCCGCCGCGTAGCTTATGGACCATCGTCTCCGCGTTCGGCACTCCCTCTTCCTCCTGCAGAGACGTCAGCCGCGAGAACTCTGCGAAGGTCGCAGGGGCCGAGAACCCCACGATCCGGATCCGCTCGGCGATCTCGTCCACCGCACCGGCGAGCTCCTCGTACTCCTGCTCGAACATGAGGTGAAGCTCGCGGAACCGGGGGCCGACCACGTTCCAGTGGTAGTTCTGGGTCTTCAGGTACAGGGCATAGGTATCGGCCAGCAGCCGGGACAAGGACTCCGCGATCTCCTTGCGTTCAACGTCCGGCATCTCGATGTGCTCAGCCATCGCCACGCCTCCTCTTCCGTCAACGTCCTCCCGGAGGCAACTCTAGGAACGGAGGCGGGCCAGTGGTCAGGGCCGAGTGGCCCAGGGGGCAGGGACCAATCATCCCGGGGAGAACGCACCGACGCCGAAGGGGAACCGCGACCGTATAGGGGTTGGGCCGGCCTGGACGGCCTCCAGCGGCGGACCTACGGCGCGGGAACCACGATGGTGAACGCGCGGGTGCCGACACGACCGCGAACCTTGGCCTGTGCCAGTTGTTTCCAGGAGTTCCACCGGATGTCGAGGGGGCCGTGGGGCACGCCGCTGCCCGTGAGCGTTACGACCGCGTGGATCGCTCCGGTGGGCGCGTCGAGGGTCACCGTGCCGCTGACGGCGACGTCCTGCACCCAACGAACGTCGTGCAACCTCCAACTCCTGTGCATATCTCCGCGCGTCACGAAGGTCCCACCGCGCAGTCCCACTCCCCGGTCTCCTGCCATGTTGTCCCAGCGGGCCATCACGTCGGCGACCGTGTTCGCCGCCACCAACGACGCACGCCGGATGATGGGGCCCGGCACATAGCCGGCGCGCAGAGCGAAGGCATCCACCTCGCGCACCTCCGGATACATCGCCGCGCACGACGTGTTCCCCGCCGACAGCGTCCTCACGAACCGCAGCACGATCCCGGCCGCGCACTCCTTTGTGTCGGCCAGCGCGCTCACGTGGACCATGTTGGCCACCTCCACGAAGGTCGAGGCCGGGAAGCGGCCGGCCACCTGCCGTGCGCCCTGCGCGGATGTGACGGAATCGAGGTCACCCACGAGCACCAGGGTGGGAACGTCGGGATACGCGTGATCGCGAGGCATGAGCGGTTGCGGATCATCGGGAACGGGCCAGCGCAGGCAGGTGTCGTAGTCCTCGTCGGGGGACGTGATCCACTGTTGAACCGTGAACGGAGCGAAGGCCCGCGGATCGGTCTTCTCGAGTGCGCGGATCGCGCGCCCGTACTGGCGGTAACGCACCTTCGGCGGCGCCATCATGTCGTAGAGCTGGGGATAGTCGGTGCACTCCACCGCGTCGGCCAGCCCCTGGGAGTAGTACTTCACCGGTCCCCCACCGCCGAGGTAGATCTCCTCCCGGGCCAGCCGCAGCAACGGCAGATAGTCTGGGTCGGGACGGAGGGCGGCGCGCACCGCAGCGTCCAGCTCCCGGTAGACGTCGAACCCGTAGCCCCCCGAGTCGTAGATGGAGATCAGGAAGCCGGGTCCCACCGTGACTCTACGGAAGCGGCCGTCTGCGTCGGGCGCCACGCCGGTGATGGGGTGGAGCGCGACCCGCCGATCCAACAGGGCCAGGCGGTGAACCGGGTCACCGCCGACCGATTCGCAGCCGGGATCCCGTTCGCAGGCCTGCCGGTACCCCTTCGCGGCAGCGCGCGACAGGTCCCTCCACCAGGGGTCGGCGCCCTCCACGGGGTAGGCGGCGTCGAGCACCAGGGAACGGAGACGGTCGGGGTGGCGGATCGCGAACGTCTGGGAGAAGAACGTTCCGTAGGAGTCGCCGTACAAGTCGACCCGCGAGATACCGAGCGCGTCCAGCACATCGGCCAGGTCGTCGGCCGCCTTCGCCGTCCCATACAGGTCCGAGGCACGTCCCAGCTGGCGCCCGCACTTCCCGACCGCCCGCACCCACCGGCTGTACTGGGCTACTCGCAGGCTCTGCAGTGGCTCACAGTCGATCGCGCCCGACGTCCCCGTTCCTCGCAGGTCCACCAGGAGCAGGTCGTGGCGGTCCATCATCGGGCGGAACAGGCCCAGGTAGTAGGAGCGGCTCTCGGTCGTGGGATACCCGGGGCCACCCTCGATGGCCACGATCGTCTCCATGGAAGGGTGGGTTCGATCCGTGCGCGGATAGCGCTCGTAGCCGATGTGCAACGTGCCGGAGCCGGGACGCGTTCGGTCCAAGGGCACGGCCACGGTTCCGCATCGCGCCCTCTTCCCAGCGCCGCACGCGTGCGTGTGCCCGGCGGCGACCGCGGTGGCGAGGGCGAGGGCCGGGCCGGAGACGCCGGCCACGACGGCGATCGCGAGCAACACGGTCCCGAACTTCCGCATCGCCTCTACTGTCGCGCAACGCATCCGATACCCGCAAGGGGTTCACCCTACGTCTCGCACCCGATGCCGTTGTGGTCGCCGTCGAAGTGGTGTGGGTCAGAGCCGACAACCCTGAATCGGCGGAAGGCGATGTCGGCGCAGTCCAGGTCGGGCGGCGGCGACGGGATGCACACGTCGGGGTAGGAAGGATCGCAATTCCCACCTCCCCCGCCCTTCCCACCACCGGACGCGCACGCCGCCCAGAGCCCCCTGTCGTTGTTGCGCGCGAACCGCTGCGCAACGAGGAATCGATCGACGTACTTCACGTCCGGTGGATAGGTGGAGACCTGCGCGTATCCCTCTCGCACCAGCACCTCGTTGAACAACGTGCCGTGGAGCCACACGTACGCGAGCGTGCGGCCGTACCGGTCGGTGTGTTCCACGTCGAACTCAAGGCGGACCCGCTCCCCCTCGAGGGACCGGGTCGTGAAGTCGGAGGCGGCTTGCCCGAAGCACTGAACCGGTTCGGCGGGATGGACGGTCTCGGGCGTGTCGATCCCGATCAGTCGAACGTGGATGATCCGGCCCCCGAACCTCGCCTCGACCGTGTCGCCGTCGTTGACCCGTGTGACCAAGGCGTTGGTGGGGCCTCCTTGCGTCTTGCCGTCCTGACCGGTTCCCCCGGTCGGCTCGGGGACGGGAGGAACGCTCCCTTCGCCGGTGCTGGTTGTCCCGTTGGGGCTTGGGGTCGCCCCCTGGTTGGAGCCCGGCCCTGCTGGGGAGCCGCACGCGGGAACCAGCAGACACAGGGCCGCTACCGCGGGCAGGACGCGCCGTCGCCCGCCCACCCGCTGGGATCCGAGGGTCGATGCCGTCCCGGTCCTCCTCACGCCCCCGCCGCACGCTAACACGCGGGGAGCCCTCGGGAACCAGGCCCCCGACCCTCGGTCACACACCCCCGATTCGGGGCAGGGCAAGCGACGGTATCGTGGCCGCCGGCGCGTGGGACCGACGTTCCAGCGCGGCCGGGAAGGGGGTGCCGTCACGGTGGGCCTGAAGATCCCGTGTCCGCATTGCGGGCCGCGTGTCTACACGGAGTTCACGTTCGGAGGCGAGCTCCACGAGCTGGAGTCAATCGACCCCGAGGACGACTTCCGGCGCGTGTACCTGCCGGACAACGCGGCGGGCCCACAGGTGGAGCGGTGGTTCCACGCGTACGGATGCCGGCGTTGGCTGACCCTTCGCCGCGACACCGTGACGAACCGGATCGATGGGCTCGTTTGACTTCGAGGGACGGGAGGTCCCTCTCGAGCAGGGGGACTCGGTGGCCTCGGCGCTGTACCGGGCAGGGGTCCGGACGTTCACACGCTCGGTCAAGTACCACCGGCGCCGCGGCCTCTACTGCATGACGGGCGACTGCCCGAACTGCCTCGTCAACGTCGACGGCGAGCCCGGCGTTCGCGCCTGCACGACCGAGGCCCGCGCGGGTCAGAACGTGGAACGCGAGTCGGGCACGCCTTCGGCCGACTTCGATCTCCTCGCCGTCGCCGATCGAGCGCAGAGGCTCATGCCCGTCGGCTTCTACTACAAGACGTTCATCCGGCCCCGGTTCGCGTGGTCGGTCGCCGAGCGCGTGATCCGCCGGACCACCGGGCTGGGCCGGCTGCCCACGGATCGGGCGCCTCGGAAGGTGAACGCTCGATATGTCCACTCCGACGCCCTGATCGTCGGCGGTGGCGCAGCCGGTCTCGCCGCGGCGGCCGCGGCCGCGAAGCGAGGCGAGTCCGTCGTCCTGTGCGACGAGGGACGGCTCGGCGAGAAGGTGGCGCCGGGGCGGACCCTCCAGAGGATCCGGGCCCTAGAGGCCGAGGTGCGTGGCCTGGCGGCCGTGACGATCCTCGAGCGGCACGCGGCCCTCGGCATCTACGAGGGGCCGCTGGTTCCGCTCGTCGGCGACGACGGCCTGGTGCGAGTGGAACCCGGCCGGATCGTCGTCGCCACCGGAGCCGTCGAGACCCACGGCGTCTTCCCGGGGAACGACCTCCCCGGCGTCTGGCTCGGCAGAGGCGCCGCCCGATTGGCCGGTGTCCATTCGGTGCGGCCCGGGACTCGCGCGGTGATCGTCATCGGGACTTCGGAAGGGGTCGAGCACCTCCGGATGCTCCGCGACGCCGGCGTGGGGGTCGCCGCGGCCGTGGTCCCCGACGGGCTGTCCGACCTGGTGCCGTCCGGCATCCCCATCGTCCGCGGTGGGAGCGTCGTGGCCGCGGAGGGCAGGAAGGCGGTCCGCGCCGTCGTCCTCGACACGGGCCGGGGCGAGCAGCGCATCCGGTGCGACACCCTGGTGCTGTCGATGGGATTCGCCCCCAGGGACGCGCTGATCCGGATGGGGGCCGACCTGCCGGTCGTCGGCGCCGGAGAGTGCGTCCTGCCCGGCTGCACGCTCGACGAAGCGGTCGAGAGCGGGGAACGTGCCGGGAACGGGCAGGTCACCGCGGCTCGGGAGACCGAACCGGTCCCACTCGGGCGCGCGGCGGGGTACCTCTGCCTGTGCGAGGACGTGGCGGTCGGGGATCTCGAGCAGGCCTGGGGCGAGGGCTGGCACTCGTCCGAGATCCTGAAGCGGTACACGACGGCGACGATGGGCCCCTGCCAGGGGGCGTTGTGCGGACGGCACCTCGCGAGCTTCGTGGCCGAGAAGTCGGGCGGGTCGACGCCGGCCGGGGTGCGGACGACGGCGCGGCCGCCGGCGAGGTCCGTGCGCCTCGAGGATCTCGCCGCGGGGGTCAGCGAGGTGATCGAGAAACGGACGGCATTGCACGACCGCCACCTCGAGCTGGGCGCGCGGCTGGACTGGTCGGGAAGTTGGAAGCGCCCGTTCAACTACGGCGATCTCGCCGACGAGTACTGGGCCGTGCGCGAGCGCGTGAGCCTGATGGACGTCGGCACGCTCGGCAAGTTCCTCGTGGGCGGCCGCGACGCGAAGACCTTGCTGGACCGAGTGTACCCCTGCCGGATCCAGAGCCTGGCTCCGGGCCGCGCCCGTTACATGCTGGCGCTGGACGAGGCCGGCTACGTGATGGACGACGGCCTCGTCTGCGCGCTGGAGGCCGGCCGCTACTACGTCACCTCCACTTCCGGGGGCGCCGACCGGATGGAGGCCTGGCTCCGCAACTGGATCGACCGGTGGGACCTGCACGTCCACCTCGTGAACCAGACGCCGATGCTCGGCGCGATCAACGTCGCCGGTCCGCGCGTCCGGGATCTGCTGTCGAGGCTCTCCGACGACCCTTTCGATCGTGATGCCATCCCCTACCCCGGACACGGCGAGATCACGGTCGCCGGTGTTCGGTGCCGGGCGATCCGCGTCGGGTTCGTGGGCGAGCTCTCCTTCGAACTCCATCACCCGCGGTCGCGAAGCATCGAGCTTTGGAATGCCCTCTTGGAGGGGGGCGCGGACCTGGGTATCCGCCCCCACGGCCTGGACGCGCTCGAGATCCTCCGTCTCGAGAAGGGGCACATCTACCTCGGCCAGGACACCTTGCCCGACGACCACCCGACGAAGCTCGGGCTGGGTTGGGCCGTCGCGATGGACAAGCCGTCCTTTATCGGACGCGTTGCGCTGGAACGGATGGCGGACATCCCTCTCGAGCGCAAGCTCGTCGGGTTGTCGGTCGCGGGGACGCCGCCGCAGCGGGGAGTGCCCCTGTACGCGGACGGCCGGATCGTGGGCCGGATCACGTCTTGCGCGTACTCCGGAGCACTGCAGCGAGCCATCGGCCTGGGCTGGCTCCGGGCGGTCGACGGGGAGTTCCCGTCGATCCTCAGCGCGGAGGAGACGACGGCGACGGTGGTCTCACTCCCCTTCTACGACCCGGAAGGGGCGAAGGTCCGTGCTTGAGCTGGTCGCCACGCAGGCGTCGGTGGTCGGGTGCTTCGCGGCTCCCGAGGCGCTGGACGTGCTCGCGCCCACGAGCGGCACATACGCCTGCCGGGTCGCGCCGGACGAGCTGATGCTCGTCGGTGAGCCGGGCGCGGAGGCCGCGCTCGCCGCCGCCGCGACCGCGGGCACGACCGCGCTCGATCCCGACGCGATCGTCCTCGACACCACCGACGGCTGGGCAATCTGGACCCTGGCGGGCGACGCCGCGCGCGACGCATTCACGCGACTGTCGGCGGTCGAGCTGCCGGACGAAGGGGCCGCGCAGGGCGACGTCGCCCACGTTCCCGTCCGCGTGATCGCGCTCCCCGATCGGCTGCACCTCTTGGTCCCTGCGATGTGGGGCGGGTACCTGCGCGAGCGGATCCTGGACCGCTGTGCGAGCCTCGGCGTGCGGGAGGCGACGGCATGAGTGGCCTCTTCCGCCGCACGACGTTCCTGCGCCAGACGGAGCCGAGGCCGCGTTATGACGTCGTGGTGATCGGCGGCGGCGTCAGCGGCCTCTCGATCGCCTACAACCTCGCCGCGAAGCACGGGATCCGGAATGTGGCGGTCTTCGAGCGCGCGTACATCGGGTCGGGTGGCTCCGGCCGGAACACCCAGGTCGTCCGGGCCAACTACAACACGCCCGAGACCATCCCTCTGTACAAGGCGAGCCTTGGGCTCTGGCGCTCCCTCTCCCAGGAGCTGGACTTCAACATCCAGTTCAGCACGCAGGGGGAACTCGACCTCGTGCACACCCACGACGCGCTGGAGGTCGAACGCGACAAGTCCCTGCTCAACAAGGCCTACGGTGTCGAGACGCACATCCTCACACCGGACGAGGTTCAGAAGAGGTGCCCGCTGGTGGATCTCACTGGCGGCGGGGAGCTCCCCGTGATCGGAGCCTCGTACCACCCGCCTGGCTCGCTCGCTCGGCACGATTCGGTCGTGTGGGCGTACGCGGTCGCGGCCCAGCGGCTCGGCGTTCACGTCCACGAAGGCGCGGAGGTGACGGGGATCGACGTGGAGGGTGGGCGGTGCATCGGCATCCGGACCGACCGGGGGGCGGTGTCGGCGGGATCCGTGGTGAGCGCGGTGGCCGGCCACAGCAGCCTCGTCGCGGGGATGGCGAGCGTCCGGATGCCGATCAGGACCCACCCGCTGCAGGCATTCGTCACCGAGCCGTACAAGCACGTGCTGGACGGGCTGGTCTCGTCGATGGACCTGTACATCTACATCTCGCAAACCGCCCGAGGCGAGCTGCTGGTCGGGGCCGAGATCCTTCCCTACAACACGTACTCGACCCGGTCCACCTTCGACTTCCTCTCGGAGGCCGCGAAGCGGTCGATCCTGATCCTGCCCTTCATGGCGAAGGCTCGGGCCATGCGGCAGTGGACCGGGCTGTGCGACATGACGCCGGACTCGTCACCGATCCTGGGGAAGAGCGAGGTGGAGGACTTCTACCTGGCCGCGGGCATGGGCACGTGGGGGTTTAAGGGGGCTCCGATCTTCGGCGTCACGATGGCCGAGCTGATCGCCACCGGGCGCACGCCGACTTTGATCGCACCGTTTCATCCCGCTCGATTCCGGGAGGATCGGATGGTGCCGGATGCCGCTTCCGCGGGCACGCACTGACCCGCGGAGGAGCGGCGCGGAAGCCTCGTCGCTACGATGGCTCGCATGGACGTTCGAGTGGCGTGAGCTGTGGCGCTCGTCAACCTCCTGCCCGACCTCGGCGGAGCGTTCGGCTATGAGCTTCGGACCGGTCCCAGGGCGAAGATCGGCCTGGGACGGGGCCGGGGCTCGGCCACCGGATCCATCGGTCGCGCGGTCGCGTGGCTCTTGATCGAGGGCGGCGAAGGCGAGCTCGCGATCGACGGGACCACCACCGAAGTGGGCGGCCGCGACGATGTCTTCGAACGCGCGGGTTGGTCGGCCATCGTTCCCCCCAAGACCCGGATCGCGATCAGGGGGAACCTTCGGTACACGTTGGTGTGGCGAGCCTGGGACAAGGCGGTCGAGCTGCGCGTGATCGCGCCGGATCAGGTGACCCGGGAACGTCGGGGCTCGGGGCCCGACAAGCGGGCGGTGCGGACATACGTCGGCGAGGGGCCGCTCATCGTGGGCGAGACGCTGAACGAGCCCGGCCGGTGGTCCAGCTGGCCGCCCCACCGACACGAGCAGGAGGAGGTGTACCTGTTCCGGTTCGACCCTTCCCACGGGTTCGGCGTGCTGGTGCTGCCCACCGCCGCCGGCGGCGACCGGGCCACGGTGGTGAGGGACGGGCACGTGGAGCGGATCCGGGCGGGCTACCACCCGGCCGTGGCGGCGCCCGGCGCCGCCATGTACTACCTGTGGGCGCTGGCCGGAAAGGGCGGGTCGCTCCGGCCTGAGGTCGACCCCACGTACGCCTGAGAGGAGAACGAGACATGAAGGTCGGATTCATCGGGCTGGGGGCCATGGGGCTCCCGATGACACGGAACCTCCTGGCCAGGGGCCACCAGGTCACGGTGGCATCCAAGGGTCGCGGACCGGTCGAGGTCGCGGTTTCAGAAGGGGCGGTCGACGGCGGCGACCCCGCAGGGGTCGCCGCCGCGAGCGAGGTCACGATCCTGTGCGTTCCCCGCGACGCGGACGTCCAGGAGGTTGTCGGAGCCATGCTTCCGGCGCTCGGCCCCGGGAAGATCGCGGTGGACTGTTCCACCATCGATCCCGACGTGGAGCGCGCCCAACACCAGCGGGTGACGGCCACCGGCGCGGGCTTTCTGGAGGCCCCCCTCTCCGGCGGGACCGTCGGCGCGGAGAAGGGAACGCTCACGCTGATGGTGGGTGGCGACACCCGAACGCTGGAGGAGGCTCGCCCCGCGCTGGAGGCGTTCTCCTCCCTCATCGTGCACGTCGGCGGCCCCGGAATGGGCCAGGTGGTGAAGCTCGGGAACAACCTGATCTACGCCGCGCAGATGCTGGCCGTCAGCGAGGCTTTCGCCATGCTCGCGAAGGTCGGCGTCGATCTGGCGAAGGCCCACGAGGTCTACACGCACGCCACGGCCGACTGCGTCGCCGTCCGCACCCGGGTTCCGTTCGAAGGCGTGCTGCCCGACAGCCCGGCTTCGAATGAGTGGAAACCCGGGTTCATGACCGAGCTCATGGCCAAGGACTTGGATCTGGCCCTGACGTTCGCGGGACGGGCCGGGACACCGCTCTACTCGACGGCCCTCGTCCGGCAGATCACCACCACGGCGATCGCCGACGGGTACGCGCGGGAGGACTTCTCCGCCATCGGCAAGGTGATCAGGCGGATCGCCGGCATCTGACCGGTCCGGCATCTGACCGGGCCGCCCACGGACCTAGGCCACAGGGCCCGGCCGGCCACCCGTTCTCCGACCAGCCGGAAATCCCACGTTCCCGGTATGGGCCGGAGCGGTTCCTTCCCCCACCCTGTGGGAAGACATATCGAGGTGGCCGGATGAAGCTGTGGATCTACATCTCATGCCCCAAGTGCGGGTTCGCGGGGTGCGCGGCACCCGTGGACCTCGCGCCGTGCCCCAAGTGCGGCCACCGCGCCGACCCTGAGCCCACACCCGAGCGCGGCTCGAACGCCCGCTAGCCTCCTCGGCCTTCACGACCGTCCCGCCAGCGCATCCCCGGCCTCGGCCCCCAGTCGGGCCTGAACCTCCTCCCGGAGCGGGAGGCCCGTCAGCTCCATCGCCAGCAAGGCTGCGCCGATGACGGGCGGCGCATCGAGGCGGACGGGCGTCGCCCTCGGGGCAGCCTGCGCGACCACGGCCTCCAGTACCGACTGGAGGATCCGAGAGGCGCCTCGGAACATGGCGCCGGACAACACGAGGTCGAACTCCATCTCCTCCATCCCGAGCTTCCTGACGACGACGACCGCGGACCGACCCAATCCCCGGCCGGCCCTTTCGAGGATGCCTCGTGCCACAGCGTCCCCGACCTCGGCAGCCTCGACCACACGCGGAGCGAAGATCGTCCCGTCGATGCGTTCCCGGCTCACCCCCTCGAGCAGTTCGAGGACCGAGGCGCAGCCCGCGGCTTCGCGCAACCGCTCGGAGAGGGCCGTCTCCGGGCCCATGCCCGTGTACTGCTCGGCGACGGCGGTCACGGCCGCCTCCGAGACATCCGTGGCGCTGCCCCAGTCCCCCATCGTCGACCCCAGACCCATCGTTCGAAACGTCTTCCCGTTGGTGTTGCGCCCCGCGGCCACCGCGCCCGAACCGGCAACGACCACGACTCCCCAGGACCGTTGGGTACCCGCCTGCAGCGCCACGAACGAGTCGTTCACGATCCGCGAGGGGCCGGTCAGATGCAACGCCGCTGGCACCCCGGAGAGCCGGAGCTCGTCTTGAGGGAAGTCCACGCCGGCCAGGCCGAACACCGTCGCCGCAACCTCCTCCGGTTGCACGCCCCGCGCCCAGCGCCTCTCGAACGGACGAGCGAAGCGCCGCCCCCGCGGCCTCGATGCCGACGTCCTCCCAGTTCGACGGGCCGCTCGTGCCGAAGCCAAGAACCGCCCCGGTCTCGTCGGCGAGCAGCGCGTGGGTCTTGGTCCCACCGCCGTCGACGCCCAGGACCATCATGCCGCGCCACCCTCCCGAGCCGACCGGTAGGCCTCCTCGACGACCTGTATGACTACCCGGCCGTCCTCACCGTTCGGCCGAGGCTCCCTCCCCTCGGCGATCGCATCCAGGAACTCCGCCATCTGCGCCGAGTACATGGGCTGCGTGCAATGCTCGTACTCCTCCGACGGCGGCTCCGGCGGCCAGATCCGGTCGTAGCCCTTCGTGCCGTAGATCTCGGTATCGGCCTCGAGTCCCGCCATGTGCGGCTGCCACCATCCGGACTCGACGATCGAGTGGACCCCGTCGGACCACGAGATCAGCAGGATCGCGTCGTCATCCACGTCGTAGTTCCCGTACCGCGTGCCGACCGTCGCGAACACCCGCTCCGGCAGGGGGTCGCCGAGCAGGTACCGGGCCGTGTCGATCGCGTGGACGCCCATGTCGACCAAGGCGCCGCCCCCCGCCAGCTTCGGGTCGGTGAACCATCCCGAGGGACCCCAGCCGGCATGGACGCCGTACCCCCGCGTCTTCACCACCTGTCCGAATTCGCCGGCTTCGATGCGGAGCCGCATCGCTTGAACCTCGGCCCGGAACCGCCAGCAGTGGGCCACCATCAGGGATGCGCCGGACTCGCGGGCGGCGGCGATCATCGCCTCGCATTCCGCCACCGTGGTGGCCATGGGCTTCTCCACAATCACGTGCTTCCCATTGCGCAGCAACGCGATCGCTTGTGGCGCGTGGAGCGCGTTCGGCGTCGCCACCACCGCCGCGTCCACCTCGGGGTCCGCCGCCAGCGCCTCCCAGTCGGTGGTCACCCGGGGGATGGCGAACTTCTCGGCGAGCTTCGCCGCCGACTCCTCCCGCCAGTTCGCCACCGCCACCAGCTGGTCCTGGGGCCGCTCGAGCACCGCGCGCCCGTGGAACCTTTGGATCCAGCCGGAGCCGAACAGGGCAACCCTCGTCACGCCGTGGCTACCCCTTGACCCCGGTCAGGGTGACACCCTCGACGAACACCCGCTGGGCCAGGAAGAAGATGACGATGACCGGCGCGGTGACGAGCAGCGACGCCCCCATCGTGAGGTTCCACTGGACGTGACGGAGGGTGCGGAACTGGGAGAGCCCGATGGCCAGCGTGTACAGACGGGGGTTGTTCAGGAACAGGAGGGGGGCGAAGAAGTCGTTCCAGGCGTACAGGAAGTTGAACAGCGCCACGGCGGCGATCGCCGGCTTCGCCAGGGGCACGATGACCCGGGTCATGATCTGGATCTCATCGCCCCCGTCGACCTTGGCCGCATCGGAGAGCTCCTCGGGGATCGTCATGAAGAACTGCCTCAGGAGGAAGATCGAGAACGCGTCTCCGAAGAAGCTCGGCACGACCAACGGCTTGAAGCTGTTGATCCAATGCAGGTTGCGGAACACGACGTAGAGCGGAAGGATCGTGACCTGGATCGGCAGCATGAACGTGGCCAGCACCAGCAGGAACGCGAACTGCCGTCCCCGCCAACGCATCCGGGACAGGGCGTAGGCGACCGGCACGCACGACACGACCGTGCCGATCGTGGAGAGCACCGCGATCTGCACCGTGTTCCAGGTGTACCGAAGCAGGGGCAGCTGCGTGAGCGCCGTTCGGAAGTTGTCCCACCGGAACGGCTGCGGCCACAACCTGGACGAGAGCGCTTGCTGATCGCTCATCACCGCCGTCAGCACGATGAAGACGACGGGCGTCAGGAAGATCACGGAGGTGACCACCAGCAGCGTGTGATCGGTGACGGCCGTCAGGAACCGGTGTCGCCTGACGGGCGGCGGCACTGGTCGGCGGCGGATCGCGGATATGGCGGCTTCGGCCGGCGGGGCAGTGTCGACGGCTATCTCAGCATCCCTCCCTGGTAATGGACCCAACGGGTCGAGGTCCTGATCAGAAGGATGGTGCAGGCCATCGTGATGACGAACAGCACCCACGCCAGCGCCGAGGCGTACCCCATGTGGAAGTACCGGAACCCTTGCTGGTACAGGTTCAGCGAGTAGAACAGCAACGATCCCTGCGGCTGCCCGATCCCGGTGGCGGAGCTGGCGACGGTGGTCCCGGCCACGTAGGCCTGCGTGAAGTACTGGAAGCTGTCGATCACCCCGATCACCAATGAGAAGAAGATCACCGGCGAGATCATGGGCAGCGTCACGTGCCAGAACTTCTGCCGCCCGCTCGCACCTTCGATATCCGCCGCCTCGTATAGCTGCCGCGGGACGTCCAGCAGACCCGCCAGGAAGATGATCATCGCCTCCCCAACCCCCCACATGCCCAGCAGGATCAGCCCCCATTTCGACCAGTTCGGCTGGTAGAACCACAGCGGCGGGTTGTGCCAGCCGAACAGATGCAGCGATTGGTTGATGGGCCCGTTCGGGTTCAACAGGAACACGAACCCGATGGCCGCGGCCACCGGCGGGACCATCGACGGCAGGAAGAAGATGGTCCGGTAGACCTTGACCCCCCGCCTCGGCCTGGTCAGCAACATGGCGGTGAGCACCGCGAAGAGGATCCGTATCGGCGTGCCCACGAACAGGATCCAGAGCGTGTTCCGGATGGACAACCAGAAGTCCGGGTCCCTGGAGAGCATGAACCGGTAGTTCTCCAGGCCCGCCCAGCGGGGCGTGGCCAGGATGTCGTAGTGGGTGAACGAGTAATAGAGGCTCGCGGCCATCGGGTACAGGAAGAACACCGTGAATCCGATGGCCCACGGCGACATCAGCAAGGCCACCATCAGGGGGTTGGCCCTCCCCGCCCCGCGCCGTCGCCGCCCTCCCCGGAGGGCGACGGCAGGCGCCGGTAGCGCGAGCTCCCGGGCCGTCGCTATGGTCCTCCCCCCAGCGCCAACTGGTTCTTGATCTTCTGGTCCACCTGGTCCAGCGCCGCTTGCAGGTCGTCGATGTTGCCGGCCTGCCACTTCTGGATCATCGCACTCAAGGTGTCCTGGTCGTACTCGCCGACCGGGGTCAGTGGATAGAAGTCGGACTTCGGGTGGACGAATATGTCCAGGAACGGCGCGAAGTGCGGATCGAGCGTGACGTCTGGAGATTGCAGCGAGGGGATCGTGGTCGGCACGTTCCCAAGGCCATTCGAGAGCTTCACCAGCGCGCCGGTGTCGGTGGCCAGGTACTTGATCAGCAACCACGCCTCGTCGGGGTGGGCGGATCCCACCGGGATCCCCACCGTGTCACCACCGATCTGCCCTGCGCCGTAGTTCCCGATCAGGTCGTCGGCGACCGGGAACGGAGCCGTCCCATAGTTCACCGTCGACTTGTCGCCCTGGATGAACGCGACCCGCCACTCGCCGTCCAAGTTCATGGCCAGCTTGCCGGTCTCGAAGGCCTGGCTCGCGTTCCACTCGTTGTCCCCGCCGTACTTCGCCACGAACTGCTGGAGGTTCCGGACCCCGTAGAAGTCGACGAAGGACTTCTGCCACTCCAGCAACTTCGTCCAGGCGGGGTCGGTACCGATCGCCGGGTTGCCTTGGTCGTCGTACCACTTCGCCCCGAACGCGAGGCCCCAGTTGATGGTCTGGTTCTCGTAGAAGGCCATCCACGGGATGAACCCCGCGACCTGGATGGACCCGTCGGCGTTGAAGACCGTCAGCTTCTTGGCCATCGCCGTGAGCTCCGAGATCGTCCTCGGTGGCTTCTTGAACCCCTTCGCCGCCAGCAGGTCCCTGTTGTAGTACAGGCCGTAGGCGTCCGACAGCGACGGGAGCGCACACTGCACTCCCTGGTAGCTCGTGTACCTGAGGGCCGCGTCCGGGATGGCGCTCAGGTCCACGTTGTCGCGCTGGATGAAGGACGCCAGGTCCTGGAACCCGGATTGGCACAGCTTGGCGACGTTGTCCGGTCCGAAGAAGAGCACCGCGTCCGGTGGCGTCCCCGCGCTGATGGCCGCGATGATGGGGTCCTGGTCCTCGCCCTTGGCGCAGTGTTGTACCGTGATCCATGGATACTGCTTGGTGAAGTCCTTCAACACGCCGTTGTAGATGTCGAACTCGCGACCGGGCGAGTAGTTGCTCCAGAACGTGAGCGTGACGGGCTCGTTCGAGGCGCCGCCCCCGGCCTTCGTGCTGATGCTCGTGCAGCCCGCCCCCTGCTTGCTCTCCCCGCCGCCGCAGCCCGTCATCACCAGCACGAACGCGAGGACGCCCGCCGACACGATCATCCGTCGCCTCATGATCTTCCCCCTCTCGATCGCATGTGGCCGTCCTCTAGTACGGAAACGAGCTCAAGCACCGATCACCCCCCGACCTCCCGACCGGGCGAAGAGCCGGTCCTGCGCTGCCTGGAGCGCCAGGGCCACCGCTCCGTGCACCTGGGCGTCGTCGCCGAGGGCCGACACCTCGAGCCTGGGGTGGAAAGGCGAGATGTCCCGGAGCTCCCTCGCGACCGGCTCCAGCAGCAGGTCGCCGTTCCTGCCGATGCCGCCGCCCAGGATCACCAGCTCCGGATCGACGACGGGCACCACGGCTGCGATGACCAGGGCGATCCGCTGGGCCTCGAGGGCCACGACCTTGCGGGCGGTACGGTCGCCCTTTCGGGCCGCGGCGAAGATCTTCTTCGGCGTGAGCGGCGGCTTCATCCCGAACGACCGAGCCGTCGCCACCACGCCGGCGGCGCCGGCTACCGCTTCGAACGCGCCCCGCTTCCGACTGACCCGGGTATGGGGGTCGGCCGCGGCGGCCAACGGCATGTAGCCGATCTCGCCGGCCGAACCGGTGGCCCCGCGGAACAACTCGCCGTTCAGCACGAGCCCCATTCCCACGCCCGTCCCGACGTGCAGGTACACGAAGTCCGAGACGTCCTTGCCCAAGCCGTGCCACTGTTCGCCCACGGCACCCAGGTTCACGTCGTTCTCGAAGCTGATGTTGGTCCCCAGTTCCTGGTGGACACGTTCCACGAGTCCGTGCCGGCCCCACCCGGGGAGGTTGTGGGCCAGGGCCACGTGCCCCCGGCTTGGCTCGAACACGCCGGGGCTCCCCACCGTCGCGTGCGTGATCTGCCGCCATCTCAGCCCTGCCTCGCCGGCCAGGCCGTGCGCGACGTCCCCGATCTGGTGGATCAGTGAATCGGCGCTGGCGGCCCGGGACCGCTCCTCCCGCCGGGCCAAGATGTCGCCGTTGAGGTTGGCGATCGCGGCCCGGACCCAGAGTCTCCCAACGTCGATGCCGACCACCCAGCCCGCGCTGGGATCCAGCTCGTACAGCTGCGCGGTCGGGCCCTTCCCCCCCGAGGAACGTCCGGCCTCCCGGGCCAGACCGGCCTCCAGCAATGCCGCAAGGGCCTGGGAGACTGTGGGCTTGGAAAGGCCGCTGTCGCGGGCGATCTGGGCACGCGAGACGGGGCCCATGTGGCGGATGAACTCGAGCACCGTGCGCTCGTTGATGGCCCGAAGGAGGCTGGGGGTTCCGGCCGCGTAGTTGGCGCCGCCCGACGTCTCGACCGCCCCCTCGTTCGTGTAGGAAACTTTCCTAACTATTCACCCGAATGCTACGCTCGGGCCGATGTGCCGGTCAAGGCGGGCGGTTCGCTACCCGGGCGAACTGCGGAAGGTGCGCGGCGTGGGCCTCGAGGTAGGCGTCCACCAGCCGCTCCGCCGTCGCCACGGACCGCACCAAGGGGTGGGCGACCATGGCTCGGACGGCGATCTCGAGGTCCCCTGTGACCGCCGCCTCGGCGGTCAGCCGAGCGTGCTCGGCGACCTGCCGGACCAGCCCTGCGACGATCGCCGGAAGCGGGCCCTGGGCGATGGGCTGGGCCAGCCTCCCCATCAGCCGGCACGGCACCTCCACCGCCGCGTCCTCGGGCAGGTCGGTCACCGCACCTCCGTTGCGGACGTTCAGTATGAACCGGCCTTCCCGAGCGGCGTTCGCCACCGACATGATCGACACGGCGAAGTCGCCGTGCTGATCGCTGGCTCGGACCATGACGGGATGGGGATCGGAGCCGTCGGCCTCCCGCCGGTAGCTCTCCAGGACCTCGGGCAGCTGTTCCATGACCTCCTCGGCCCGGGTCCTGCCGGCGGCCCGCATCTCCGTCAGCACCTCGTCGTGGAAGAAGAAGTACTCCATGTACCCGCTGGGGATGACTCGGAGCACCCGGAACAGGCGGACCACGCGCCACCAGTAGTCGTCCTCCAGCTCCTCTCGGCGGATCCCGTCGAGCCGATCCCACACCCGCTCGGTCACGTCGCGACCGTTCGCCCGCACGGCCCGCGTGAACGTCATGTGGTTGGTGCCGGACGTGTCGATCTCGACGTCGCGGGGGTCGACGCCCAGGAGCCGGGCCAGGAACCCGACCTCCCCGGCCGTCTGGTCGCACAGTCCCAGGAACGGGACATCGGGTTCGTACCGCGTGACCGCCTCGGTCACGACCTGGACCGGGTTCGTGTAGTTCAGCAGCAGGCAGCCGGGGGCCGCGACCTTCCGGATCTCGCCGGCCACGTCCATCACGATCGGGATCGACCGCAGGGCCATGGCGAAGCCACCGGGGCCGGCCGTCTCCTGGCCCACGATGCCGTGGGCGATCGCGATCGACTCGTCCAGATGCCGGGCCGGGAACCCACCCGGCCGGAACGAGGTCAGCACGAAGTCGGCGCCGTCGATGGCAGGCGGCCGCTCCGCCGAAGCCTCCACGCGGAGGCCCCCGGCGCCGCGGGATGCGAGGATGCTCCTCGTGAGCCGGAGCTGGAGGTCGAGCGAGGGGGCGTCGATATCCTGCAGCACGATCGTGGTTTCGGGGAAGTCGTCACGTGCGCGGGCGAACGCGTACGCGATCCCCGGCATGTACGCCGACCCTCCGCCGATGATGCAGATCTTCGTCACGCCGCGGTCACCGGGCGGACCTTAGCACCAGCCCCCAGGAACAGGAGGAGCATCCATGCCTGAGCTCGCCATCAACGGAGGATCCCCAGTCCGGCCCCAGGGCTACCCGGCGTGGCCGGTGTGGGACGAGCGCGATCTCGCGGCCGTGGAGGCCGTGGTGCGAAGCGGCAACTGGGGCGGCTTCCCCGAGCCCGGGCCGAACGCCGCATCCTTCGAGGAGGCGTTCACCACCTACCAGGGCGCCAGGTTCGGCATCCTGATGGCCAACGGCACGGTGACCATGGAGGTCGCCCTGAAGGCCCTCGGGATCGGGTGGGGGGACGAGGTCGTCGTTCCCGCCCTGACGTTCGCCGCCACGGCGTATGCGCCGATGGCGGCAGGCGCGCTACCGGTCATCGTCGACGTAACGCAGGAGACCTGGACCATCGACCCCGACCTGGTGGAGGCGGCCATCACGGAGCGAACCAGGGCGATCGTCCCCGTGCACCTCGGCCAGCAGATGGCCGACATGGATCGCATCATGGACATCGCCCGCAAGCACGCCCTGGCGGTGATCGAAGACTGCGCCCACGCCCACGGCCAGCAGTGGAAGGGCAGGGGGGCCGGATGCATCGGCGACTTCGGCTCGTTCAGCCACCAATCCTCCAAGATCCTGACGGCCGGCGAGGGGGGCACGTTGCTCACCAACGACGAGGCGCTGGCCCGGCGGGCCCACTCCATCATCGATTGCGGCCGGCCCAAGGACCCCGACGAGAAGGACTACACGTTCGGCGCCAACTACCGGCTGGGCGAGCTCCATGCGGCCCTCCTCGCGGTGGCAATGGAGCGGTTCCCCCACCAGGTCGCGGAGCGGGCGGAGAACGCCGAGCACTTCGAGGAGCTGGTGGGGCAGGTGCCCGGGGTTCGGATCATGCCACACGATCCCCGCATCACCCGGTGGAGCTTCTACAACTACATCCTGGCCATCGACCCCGACGCGTTCGGCGGCGCCACCAACGAGGTGGTCTGCGAGGCGTTGGGAGCGGAGGGCGTGCCGGGCGAGGTCCAGTACCCGCCGATGAGCCGGTACGACCTGTTCCAGCCGTCACTGTCCCAGCTGCCGGTGGCCGTCGAGTTCGCCGACCGGTTGGACCCCGCGAAGATGAGCTTCCCAGTGGCCGAGGCGGCGGGATTGCGGGAGTCGATCTACTTCCAGGAGAACACGTTCCGCGCGGGCCGCCAGGGCGTGGAGGACGCGGTCGAGGCGCTTGCCAAGATCCAGCGGCACGCGAACGAGCTCACCGTGAGGGACTCATGATGGATGGATTCCCCCGATTCGATGTGACGGGCCGAGTGGCGCTGGTGACAGGTGCGGCGCGCGGGCTGGGGCGCGCGATCTCGCTGGCTCTCGCCGACGCCGGTGCGGATGTGGTTCTCGGCCTGCGTGACGTGAAGACGGGCGGGGACCTGGCGGCGGAGATCGAAGCCATGGGTCGGCGGGCGTTGCCGTTGCAGATGGACGTGACACACCTCGACCAGGTCTTCGGCGCCGTGGATGAGGCCGTCACCCGTTTCGGCAAGCTCGACATCCTCGTGAACAACGCCGGGCTGGGGCCCGAGAATCCCGCCGAGGACGTACGGGAGGAGGACTTCGACCTGACGTTCGCCGTGAACGTGAAGGGAACGTTCTTCGCCAGCCAGGCCGCCGGTCGAGCAATGATCCGACAGCGATACGGGCGGATCATCAGTCTCTCTTCGCAGGCGGGGTTCGTGGCGTTGCCGACGGAATCCGTCTACTGCATGAGCAAGGCGGCGGTCTCGCATCTGACCAAGTGCCTCGCGGTGGA
>JAHEXX010000017.1 GCA_023251895.1 bacterium | reverse complement strand
CCCAGGGTGCCGGTCCCCCGGGGCATCCGGTTGTCCAGGACCAGGAGGGCAGCGAGGAGGAGCCCCACCGCGAGGCCCATCCCCCGCGCCACTCGGTTGCTCATCGGTCTCATCGTCGTGTTCCCCTCGGTTGTGGGGCGGAGGCCGAAGAGGAGGTGCGGCCGCCGCTCACGCCCGATCCCGGCTCCGGGTCCTCCCTTCCTGTTTCGGCCTGTGTCGGCGTTGGACTGATGCCCCGCCACCGGTAAAAGCGGGTACTCCCCTTCGGGTACCGCGGAGGGCCGTGCTCCGGCCGGTCGGAAGGGCCCCCCACGGGCCGGGAAAAGGGGCGGGGCCGCCGAGGGGGAGGCGGCCCCGCCGTTCACCTTGTGCTTGCGCGGACCGCTTATTGGTTCCGCGCCTCCCAGGTGAAGCTGTGCGCCCCGGTCGAGAGCGGACCGCCGCTGCCGCCGTTGGCGTTGTTGTTGTCCTGCAGCGTCAGCGTGAACCGGTAGACCAGGGTGTCGTTCTGGTTCCATTGCGTCTGGGCTCCGGGGAAGGCCGCGACCCCGTTCGCGTAGCTGTTCCTGGTGGCCGCGAAGTTGGCGAGGGTCCCCGAGTAGATCGTCGAGCCGCTGAAACCGGCGTTGCAGTTCGGGAAGGCGGTGGCGGGCATGGTGCCCTTCTCGACGGTCAGGTCGATGTAGCTCGCCACGGCCCCGACCGAGGAGGCCGTGTACAGACTGACGTCCGCTGCCAGCGTTCCGGTGTAGGTCAGCAGGATGCAGCGCTGCACGACGTCTCCGGGCTTGCGGTTGGTGACGGTGTACATGGCGGAGCCGGCGTCGTTGTCGCTGATGTAGACGGTGCCGGCAGCGAAGCTGTTGCCGCTGTTGTCGGTGGTGCTCGAGAAGGCCGAGAACGTCCCGATGCCCGCGAGTGCCCCGATCACGCCCACGATCAGAAGCGTGAGGAGGGTCTTCCGGGTCTTGCTCATCGTGTGCTCCCTTCCAGGATCGTGCAGGACGTTTCGTCGCCTGCCCCTCTTGTATGTCTGATTGAAGTGTCGGCGTCCGGGCGCGGGTCATCGATTCCGAACGAAGGGGAATTCCTGGTACCGGTTTCCCGGTATGGGTGGGCGTCGCCCCTGCTAGATCGTGATGGCGCCGTGGCGGACGGCGAATGCCACGGCCTCCAGCTTGGAGTGCACGCCGAGCTTGCCCAGCAGGTTCCGGACGTGCGTTTGGACCGTCTGCGGGCTGATGAACAGGGTCTGTGCGATGTCATCGTTCCGCCTGCCCTGGGCCAGGAGCTGGAGTACCTCCCGCTCCCGGTCGGTCAGCTCGCCCAAGAGGGCCTGAGCGTCCCGGCGGGCCTCCCGCTCCCGCGACACCTGGTGCAGGAGCCGGGCCAGCAGCGCGGGATCGATCAGGACCTCGCCGGCCGCGGCGGCCCGGGCCGCCGACAGGACCTCGTCCGCCGCCTCGTCCTTGCTCAGGAAACCCGACGCGCCGGCTTCCACCGCCTCGACCAGCAGGTTCTCCTCGTCGTGGGCGGTCATGACGACGACCTTGGTGGCTGGGGAGAACTCCTTGATCTGGCGGGTGGCCTCGATCCCGTTCATACCGCCCTTGAAGACGATGTCCATGAGGACGACCTCGGGTCGATGGTCCCGGCACAGCCGCACGGCCTCCTCGGCCGTGTGGACGGCGGGGGCGATCATCTCGAAGCCCTCGTCTCGTTCGACGACCATGCTGAGAGCGTCCGTCAGGATCTTGTGGTCGTCGCAGATCAGCAGCGTGATGGGACGACGCTCATCCTCGGTCAACGCTGCCCCCGTCTGTCGGAAGGGTGAGTCGGAGCATCGTACCGCCATCCACGCCGTCGTCCACGTCGAGTGCGCCCCCCTGCGCGGCCGCGTAGGCTCGGGCCAGGAACAGGCCGAGCCCGGCGCCCGGCACCTCCTCGTACCCAGGCGGGCGGTACGAGGCGAACCTCTCGAAGACGGCCGGGCGGTGCTCCCGAGGGATCCCCGGGCCGTGGTCGCAGATCTCGATCACCGCGCGGCCGTCCTCGCGGCGGGCCCGGACCTCGATGGGCGCATCGGGGGGCGAGAACTTCACCGCGTTGTCGACCAACGCGAGGATGGCGTCCTCGATCCGTGCCCGGTCGCACACGGCCCGGATGCCTGGCTCGATCTCGACGATCAGGGGGTGGTCGCCGTGAGGCGCGGCCGCCACCACCTCTTCCACGAACTCGGAGAGCGGCTCCGGCCGTCGATCGTACGCGAGGCTCCCGGCGTCGACCTTCATCGCCACCGCGGCGTCCTCGACGATCTTCTTGAGCCGGGCGGCTTCCTCGTCGATCAATCGAAAGAACTCCAGCCGCTCCTCGTCGCTCATCGACTCGTACAGTCGAGTGCCGGTGGACGCCAACCCTTTGATCGACATCAGCGGGTTCTTGATCTCGTGGGACATCTTCGAGACCAGCTCCGCCAACGCCGCGATCGTCTGGCGTGCATCGTCCGCTGCCTGCGGCGTCGGCCGTGCTCTGGTTCCTTCGCTCACGGGCATGAGTGTATGCTCGGCCGAGTCTCGCCGGGTTCGGTATCAGTGGTAGGAGTGTCCCTCGTCCGGGAAGGTCCCGTTCTCCACGTCCTCCGCGAAGGCCCGGACGGCGTCGGCGATCGCCCGCCGGAGGTTCGCGTAGGCCTTGGCCAGTTTCGGGGGCTTCTCGGTGAGGCCGAGGAGGTCGTTGATCACCAGCACCTGGGCGTCGCAACCCGGTCCCGCGCCGATGCCGATCGTGGGGATCTGGAGGTTCCCGGTGATGTCGGCTCCCAGCTCGGCCGGCACGGCCTCGAGCACGATGGCGAAGGCACCGGCCTTCTCAAGGGCGTGGGCCTGATCCTGGATCCGCGCGGCCGTCTCGCCCCGGCCCTGGACCTTGTACCCGCCCAGCTCGTGGACGGATTGGGGAGTGAGGCCGACATGGGCCATCACCGGGATCCCGAGGTCGACGAGTTTGTGCGTCAGTTCCACCTGCGGACCCTCGATCTTCACGGCGTGCGCGCCGCCTTCCTTCAAGAACCGGCCGGCGTTGCGGATCCCTTCCTCGAGCGAGGTCTGGTAGGAGAGGAAAGGCATGTCGCCGACCACCAGGGCGTTCCTCGCTCCTCGGGCCACGGCCCGGGTGTGGTGGAGCATCTCCTCCATGGTCACCGGCAGGGTGGACTCGTACCCCAGGGCGCCCTGGGCGAGGGAGTCGCCCACCAGCAGCACGGGAACCCCGGCCTGGTCGAGGATCTGGGCGGTGGGGAAGTCGTAGGCGGTCAGCATCACGAACCGTTTGCCCGCGGCCTTGTAGGCACGCAGGTCGTGGATGGTCACGGACATCGCTCGCGCCTCCTTCTCCGTGAGTGCACGGCAATGGCGCAAAGTGTACGCGCGAGAAGCCCTTCCACCGTGTCAGAGCCCCCTGCTAGGGTCGCGTTCTCAGCCTGTACACTCTGGAGGTCTCACTCCTGCTCCCCAAGAGGGGGCCGTCCAGACCAGAGGAGGTGGGGAACTTAAGGCGGTACGAAGTCATGCTGATCCTGCCCGCCGAGGCCGAGGAGTCGGTCGTGGCGAGCGCGGTCGACCGGATCACCAAGGTCGTCTCCGAAGGCGGTGGCGAGGTCGGGAAGGTCGACCGGTGGGGCCGCAGGCGCCTCGCCTATGAGATCGCCAGGCAGAACGAGGGGTACTACGTCGTGGCCGAGTTCACGGCGGAACCTACGGTGATCGCCGATCTCGAGCGCCATCTGGCCTTGGCGGACGAGGTACTGCGGCACAAGGTCGTGGTTCGCGCGGCCTAGGCTGCCTTCCCCCTCCCCGGCTTCGCCATCCGCCGGGGAGCGGAGCAAACCCAAGGTGGTGATGGAGATGGCGAGCGACAACCAGGTCACGGTCGTGGGGAACCTGACCGACGACCCAGAGCTGCGGTACACGCCGAACGGGGCGGCCGTGGTCAACTTCAGCGTCGCCGTGAGCCCTCGGATCCGGGACGAGGCGGGCAACTGGAAGGACGGCGAGACCTCCTTCTTCCGGATCAACGCCTGGCGGACCCTGGCCGAGAACGTGGCGGAGTCCCTGACGCGCGGCACCCGCGTGGTCGTGTCCGGTCGCCTGAAGCAGCGCTCCTGGGAGACGCAGGAGGGTGAGAGGCGCTCCGTGATCGAGATCGAGGCCGACGAGATAGGGCCCAGCCTGAAGTGGGCCACTGCCAAGCTCGAGCGGAACAACCGCTCGGGTGGTGGCGAGTGGTCGGCGCCCACCCCGGTCGCGGTCGGGGGCGCCGGAGCCGACGAAGAGGAGACACCGCTGGATGCCAGGTAAGTCATCGAAGAGGCGACCGCCCCGCAAGGAGAAAGACGACAAGGGCTGGAAGAAGCAGAAGCGGAAGGTCTGCATCTTCTGCAAGGACCGCGTCGAGTACATCGACTTCAAGGATGTCATGATGCTCCGGAAGTTCGTGTCCGAGCGGGGGAAGATCCGGGCCCGCCGGGTCTCCGGCAACTGCGCTCAGCACCAGCGCGACGTGGCCGTTGCCGTGAAGAACGCCCGCGAGATGGCCCTCCTTCCCTACTCTGCGCGATGAAGGTCATCCTGCAGAAGGAGGTCGAGAAGCTCGGCGCGCCGGGCGACGTCGTGGACGTGGCGGACGGGTACGCCCGTAACCACCTCGTGCCTCGGGGCCTCGCGGTGAAGGCCACCAAGGGGGGGGTCCGGCACGTAGATAGCCTGAAGCGAGCCCACACGGTCCGGGTCGGCAAGGCCAAGTCCGAGGCCGAGGCCCGCGCCCAAAGGCTGATTGCCGCGCCGATCAAGGTCAAGGCCCGGGTCGGCGAGGAGGGCAAGCTGTTCGGCAGCGTCACCCCCAGCGAGGTCGCCGCCCAGATCGAGGTCCAGACCGGCGTCAAGGTGGACCGGCACGACGTCCACCTGGAAGAGCCAATCCGGAGCATCGGGGTCCATGAGGTCAAAGTGCACCTGTTCGCCGAGGTCGACCCCATCGTTTCGGTCGAGGTCGAACCCGCCGGGTAGGCATCGCGCCTAAGTCTGGGCCGGTCACGGGGATCGGTTCGGATCGGTGCCGGCGCCGTCGCTCGGGTGGCGCTCGAGGACCCGGCGGCGGAGGAGGTAGGAGCCTACCCAGGCTACGACGATCATCCCCACGACCAGGGCGAATCGACTTCTGGCCGACAGGTCCGGGAACGCCATTAGGACCAGCTTGAGCGCGGACAGCGCCAGGACGAGCACGACGACCTGGAACAGGAGCCAGCCGGGCGGGGTCAGCAGGAACCTCTTCACCCGGGCACGGTATTCGACGCACGCGAACGGTGTCGACGACACCCTCCGGGAGGAGAATGTCAGAGGTGTGATTCACAATCGTCCCCAGGGTTGTCCACATGTCGATCTGCAGGTGGAGGCGTGAGTGACAAGGAATCTTCCAGGGCGACCTGGGCCGGAGCTATCCACAGGCGTAATCCAATGGCAGTGGGCCAGGGACGGACCTAGCCTGTCCGCTCCGGCGGGGCTTGGGTGAGAGGGGGGAACTGACTTGGCGCGCGCCGCTGACGAGGTTCGGCGCCTCCGCCCGGAGCGGGTCCCGCCCCAAAACCTGGAGGCCGAGGAGTCCGTCCTCGGCTCGATGATGCTCTCGGCCGAGGCCGTGGCCGATGTCGTCGAGGTCGTCAACCCCGAGGACTTCTACCGGTCCGCCCATAGGCAGATCTTCGAGACCCTCCGGTCCGCCTACGCGCGCGGTGAGCCCGTGGATGCCATCGTGGCGGTCGAGGAGCTGAAGCGGCGGGGGATCCTGGAAGAGGTCGGCGGGCCCCTGTACGTCCGCGACCTGGTCGACCAGGTCCCCACCCCGGCCGCGGCGGGTCACTACGCCAAGATCGTGGCTCAGGCGGCGTTGCTCCGGCGGCTCATCTCCGCGGCGGCCGACATCATGGAGCTGGCCTATTCGTCTCCGGAGGATCCGGAGCAGGCGGCCGATAACGCCGAGCAGCGCATCTACGACGTCGCCCGCCACGACGACAAGGACCAGGTGGCCTCGATCCGGGACCTGCTGGACCAGGCCATGGTCGACCTGGAGAAGATCCAGAACCGCGAGTCGCAGTTCGCCGGGACCCCGACGGGCTTCCGCGACCTGGACTCGTTGCTGTCCGGGCTGCAGCCAGGCAACCTCCTCGTCGTCGCCGCCCGCCCAGGCGTCGGGAAGTCGTCCTTCGTCACGAACCTCGCCCGCAACGTCGCGGTGGACGCCGAGACGCCCGTCGCCATGTTCTCGTTGGAGATGTCCCGATGGGAGATCGGCATGCGGCTGCTTTGCGGCGAGGCCAGGGTGCCCTGGGACAACATCCGGAACAAGCGGGTCGGCGCCGAGGATTGGGGTCGGATCGTGGAAGGGGCGGAGAAGCTCCACGACGCGCCCCTCCACATCATCGACTCGGGAAACGTCACGCTCGTGGACATCCGGGCCAAGGCGCGGAGGCTGAAGACGCGGAAACAGGGCCTCGGGCTGATCATCGTCGACTATCTGCAGCTGATGTCGCACCACCGGCGTGTGGACAACCGGCAGCAGGAGATCGCCGAGATCAGTCGGGGCCTGAAGCTCCTAGCCAAGGAGCTCGACATCCCCGTGATCGCGGTCTCACAGCTGAACCGCGACCCCGAGCGCCGCCAGGACAAACGTCCCCAGCTCTCCGACCTGAGGGAATCGGGAGCGATTGAGCAGGATAGCGACGTCGTCATGTTCATCCATCGCGATGATTCCGACCCGGGCACGAAGGGCATCGCCGACCTCATCGTGGCCAAGCACCGCAACGGGCCCACCGACACGCTGAAACTGACGTTCCTGCCGCACCTGACGCAGTTCCGCAACTACGCGGCCGCGCCCGCCGGCCCGTGACTCCGCCCGATCGGCGGCTGGTTCGGACGATCCACCGCCGGCTTCAGAAGCACTTCGGCGACCTCGAGGCCCCTCGGCGCCAGGACCCACTGGAGGAGCTCATCCTCACGGTGCTCTCGCAGAACACGAGCGACGCGAACAGTTTCCGCGCGTTCGAGTCCCTTCGGGCGAGGTTCCCGACGTGGGAGCGGCTGGCCGCGGCGCGGCCGTCGCAGGTGACCGTGGCGATCCGGGCTGGCGGCCTGGCCAACATCAAGGCCCCACGCATCCTGGCCATCCTCCGGGAGATCCACGAACGCGAGGGCGCCTTCGACCTCGGGTGGATGCGGACCGCGACCGACCGCCAGATCCGCGAATACCTCACGAGTCTCCCCGGCGTCGGCCCCAAGACAGCCGCAGTGGTGCTCGCGTTCTCACTTGGCCGGCCGGCTCTGCCCGTCGACACTCACGTTCACCGGGTGGCGGGCCGCCTCGGCCTGATCCCCTCGCAGACGCCGGCGGACAAGGCCCACAGCCGCCTCGAGCAGCTCGTCCCGGCGCCGCTGCGGATCCAGATGCACGTCGCCTTGATCAGGCTGGGCCGCGAGCTATGCAAAGCCGGGCGTCCGAGATGCGCGGAGTGCCCGCTGAACGACCTGTGCCCCACGGCAGCACTCTGGATGACCGGCTGAGTCCACCTTCGGAGCGGGCGAGGGGAATCGAACCCCCGTCTCGAGCTTGGGAAGCTCACGTTCTGCCATTGAACCACGCCCGCCGGTGCGACCGATAGCCTAGCAAGCAGGCGGGGCCGGGCGGAGCGTCCCGCCCGGCCCCGCCCTTTGCTACCGTTCCTGGCCTCATGGACCCGAGCGACCCGGGCTTCTGGCCCTCGGTTCTCTCCCGACTGACCGGCGGCGATTCCCTGACGGCGGAGGAGTCCGCACAGGCCATGCTGGCCATCATGGAGGGAACCGCCACGCCGGCCCAGGTCGGTGGGTTCCTGATGGCCCTGCGCACGAAGGGTGAGACGGTCGACGAGCTCGAGGGCCTCGCGGCTACGGCACTCTCGAAGGCCCAGCCGGTGACTGTTCCCACGGAGGTCGTCGACACGTGCGGGACGGGCGGGGATCGGTCTGGGACGTTCAACATCTCCACCGTGGTCGCCATCGTCGCCGCCGGCGCTGGCGTCGCCGTAGCCAAGCACGGGAACCGGGCGGCGTCTTCCCACTGCGGGTCGGCCGACCTGCTCGAGGCGCTCGGAGTGAAGATCGACCTCGGCCCGGAAGGCGTCACACGGTGCCTGGTCGAGACCGGCATCGGCTTCATGTTCGCGCCGGTCTTCCATCCGGCCGCCGCCTACGCGGCGGGGATCCGCCGGGAGCTGCGCATCCCCACCGTGTTCAACTTCCTGGGGCCCTTGACCAACCCGGCCCGCCCCTCGGCCCAGGTGGTGGGCGTGTCGGACCCTCGGATGCTCCCGCTCGTTGTGGAAGTGCTCGCGCGAAGGGGCGTGCGGGCCAAGGTGTTTCGGGGGGAGGACGGGCTCGATGAACTCACCACCACGGGCCCGTCCACCGTCTACGAGACGCGGAACGGGGACGTCCGCCATCGCATGCTGGATCCGGCCGAGCTGGGGCTTCCTAGGGCGGCCCCCGAGGACCTGAAGGGCGGCGCCGTCGAGGAGAACGCCCGCATCGCTCGCGCGGTGCTGGCGGGCGAGCCCGGTCCGAGGCGGGACGTGGTGCTGCTGAACGCCGGGGCCGCGCTGGAGGTCGCCGGGAAGGCCACGTCTTTGGAGGACGGCGTGCGACTGGCGGCCGGATCCATCGACTCGGGGGCCGCGTCGGCGGTGCTGGAGCGTTGGGCTGCGCTGTCACGGACGCTGTAGCATCCCCCCGCGATGATCCTGTCCGACGTCACCATCCGGGAGTAGATCGCCGCCGGACGCATCGTGATCGACCCCTTCGACCCGGCTTGCGTGCAGCCCTCCTCGGTCGACCTCCACGTCGACGCGCAGTTCCGCGTGTTCGCGAACTCCCGATACCCCTACATCGACGTAAAGAAGGAGATGCCGGAACTGACCGAGCTGGTCGACATGGCCGACGGCGAGCCATTCATCCTGCACCCCGGCGAATTCGTATTGGGGTCCACCCTCGAGCGAGTGGGGATCCCCGACGACATGGTCGCCCGCCTGGAGGGCAAGTCCTCGCTCGGCCGGCTCGGCCTGTTGATCCACTCCACCGCCGGGTACGTCGATCCCGGATGGGACGGCTTCCTCACGCTTGAGCTGTCCAACGTCGCCAACCTGCCGATCACGATCTACGCGGGTATGAAGATCGGCCAGATCTCGTTCTTCCGATTGTCCACGCCCGCGGAGACGCCCTACGGTTCGAAGGCCACGCACAGCAAGTACCAGGGCCAGCGTGGTCCGACGGCTAGCCGGTTCTTCGAGGAGTTCAGGACCGGCGACTGAGCCCGCGGTCTACTGGGCCGGGACCTCCCGGTTCGCGCCAGCTTCCAGCCGCCCCAAGACCTCCTCGGCCAGGCTCACAACCTCCGGCACCGGGTCGCTCTCGAAGCAGTGCTTGACGGCCTGGAACGCCCGGTCGTCGCCGATGGCATCGATGGCCATGAGGGCGCGCATGCGAACCCGCTCGTTGGGGTCTTCCAGGGCCCTAGCCAGTGCCTCCACGGCCTCGCCGCCGCCGATCGCGCCCATGGCAACGACGGCTCGGAACCGCTGCTCCGGGTCCTTCGAGACGATGCGCTCCTTCAGTGCACGGACGCCGACGATGCTCTCCAGGAGCTCTCCGACGACCGGAACGATCTCCGGACTCCCGTGCAGGATGACATCGATCATCAGTTCAGTGGCGGAGCGGCCCATCTTCCGCAGAAGCTTGGCCGCGGTGGGCTGCCTGTCGGGAACGGTAAGGACCTCGGCCAGACGGCGCGCCACGGCCGGTGAGCTCCACTGCGTGAGAACCTCGCTTGCGACATCGCGAACCCGACCCTGCGGATCCTGGAGGGCGGCGAGCAGGAATCCCAGCACCGACTCGTGGTCGATGACGCCGAGGGCGCGAACGACCTCGATCCTCACCTCCGGATCGGGGTCCGAGAGCGCGTTGCCCAATTGGCGTGCTGCCGCCGGGGCTCGAAGGGCGCCCAAGGCCGAAGCCGCAGCGCGCCGAACCGACGGAGACGGGTCGGCGAGGGCCTCACTCACGATCGCCCCGCAGGCTTCCGTCCCGGCGCGGCCGCCCAGGTGCACGGCAAGAGCACGTTCCTCGGCGTCGAGATCCTGGGCATGGTCCAGGCACAACCGCTCGAGCTTGGTCGGCCGCTCCGTTGCCACGAGATCGATCAAAGGCTCCCGTTGCCCCGGATCGCACGTTCGGAGAGCCTCCCACAGGGCGGGCAGGTCGGCGTTGGGCAGCGCCGCGAGGTGGCGCATGGCAGCGAGCTGCACTCGGTCGTCCGGGTCCTGCAGACCGCGGATCAGCGAATCTCTGGCCTCCTCGGCGATGCCCGCCGGCAACACCGCCATCGCCGCCGCTCGGACGTCCGCATCCTCGTCCGACACGGCGTGCGCGAGCACGGCCAGCCTCCGGTCGGGCCGGGCGTGGGCGATCACTCCGATGGCCGCGGCCCGGACGGCCGGCGACGGATCGGTCTCCGCGGCGTTGTGGGCCTCCTCCATCACCTCCGGGTCTCCGGACTCCGCGAATACCTCGAGCACCGCCACCCGCACCGTATCCAGCAGACTGGCCAGCTGGGGGCGAAGCGGGTCCAAGGCCGCGCGACCGTGAGCCCGCCACAGCAGCCGGACCGCCTCCGGCTTGGTCTCGTCGTCCGCGCGGTCCAGGAGCTCTGCCACGGTGCCGGGCGACATCTGGAGCGATCCCACGGCTCGCAGGAAGGTCCCCTGCGTGGTCGAGGACCGCGACGGACCCCCGGCCAGGATGTCCCCGGCCACTTCGGTCAGTCCCAGGAGCTCGGCGACCTCTGTCGCGGGGGCGGAGGTGCCGCCCGAGCTCTCCCCGGACTCCGGCCGCTCGGGTTCCTCCACCTCGTCCGTCGCGGGCTCCATCTCCTCGACGGCGGCCTGTTCCTCCTCGGCGGCGGCCTGTTCGTCGACCGTGGCCTCCTCGACGTCCTCCTCTGTGGTCGCCGTCTCGATCCCGGTCTCGTCCTCGGTCGGGGGTTCCTCGAGCTCCTCCGAACCCGTCTCGGAGGTCCCTTCCCCGCCGTCAACCGCATCGGCCGCATCCGCCTCGATCGCACCCTCGGGCTCCGTGGGCGCGGCCTGCTCCTCCGGACTCATGAAGGCCAGGGCGGCCGCGGCGTCGTCCGCGATCTTGCGGATCTCCAGGATCGCGTCATCCCTCCTGGCGGCCAGGGCGCGCAGGACCGTGGGCGACTGGTCGCCGACCAGCATCCGAACGGCTCCGAGCCGGCGGTCATCGAGGATGCCGACGGAGCCCACCAGTTGGATCTCGCCCAGGGCCCGGGCGATCCGGGACAGCCCGTCACGCTCCTCGCCCCGTGGCGGAGTCTCCAGCCCGGCGACGGCAAACAGCAGGGCAGAGAGCCGGTCGTCCTCGAGCTCCTCCCCACGCTCGATGACCTCAGCGATCGCCTTCAGTGCCGCACGTTGGGCTGCGGGGAACCCGCGGTCGGAAACCGGTGGGACGAGCGCGTCCAGGTCGTCGGTCCCCCTGGCTGCCGCCAGCCGGACCGTCGCCGCACGTACCTCGTCGTCGATGTCCTGCAACCCCCGCCGGACCGTCTCCTCGTCGACTTCGTCGGCGACGGACACGAGCGTCTGCGCGGCGAGTCGTCGGACCTCTCGATCCGGATCGGTCAGCAGCGCAGCGACCTGCGGAACCTCATCGTCGGTCAGCGCCCTGGCGCTGAGGTCCTCCAAGGCCGCGCGACGTAGGGCGGGGTCTGCCGCCGACAACGACGGAGCCTCGGCCTGGGGCGCTTCCGGCTCCTCAGCCTCCTCGCCGGCCGGCTCCTGCTCGTCGCTCTCATCGTCTTCGAACTGGCTCTCGGCGAAAGCCTTCAGGCTGCGGTACCAGTTGTCCTCGTAGGCCACCACCGCATCGTCGGCGGCCTCCTTGCCGGCAGGTTGCTCAGCCGCGCCTTGGTGTTGCTGCAGTTCGGGCCCGTCGTTGCGCGCGCCGAGGAGGCCCCCCAGAAGACCTTTTGCGTTCGGGTTGTTGCCCGCCACGTGCGAACTCCTCGCCGGCCGTTACTGCCCACCCGCCCTGGTCACGTCGTGTTCGAAGTCGGCCGGATGCCGGGCCGTCCCAATGCCCATGGCCACCGCGGCCATGGCTGCCTGGGTGCGATTGCTGACACCGAGCTTGCGGAAGACCGCCGCGAGATGCGCCTTCACGGTCTTCTCCGAGAGGTAGAGGTTTCGGGAGATGTCCCGGTTGCTGCGACCCTCGGCCAGCAACGACAGGATGTCGGTCTCGCGCTGGGTGAGGTTGGCTTCGGGGCGCCGCCCCGGCTCGCCGTTGGACCCGCCCGACCCCATCTCCTCGAACAGGTTCTGGATGACCTTGGGCGACAGCACGTTCCCGCCGCCCGACAGGGCCACCTTGATCGCCTGCTGCAGGTCCTCGGGTGTCGCGTCCTTCAGCATGTATCCGGCCGCTCCTTCCGAAAGAGCCCGCCGCACGTACGTCGCGTGGTCGTAGGTCGTGAGCATGATCACGGGAACGTCCGGCCAGGTTGCCTTCATCTTCCGCAGGAGCTCCAGGCCGTCGAGCTGCGGCATCCGGACGTCGACCAGCGCGATGTCGACGGGATCCGCCTGCATGAGCTCGAGCGCCTCCTCCGCACTACCCGCCTCCACGACGTCGGCGTCGGGGAAACACTCGCGAACCACGTGCCCCATGCCCCGGCGGACCAGGGCGTGGTCATCCACGATCATGACCTTCATCTCGTCTCTCCTTGGCTCCCGACGGGCAGCCTGGCGACCACCCGTGTTCCGTCTCCCGGGGACGTATCGATCTGCAGCTCGCCGCCGATCTCGGCGACCCGCGTTCGCATCATCTCCAGCCCGAAGTGCTTCGTCTGACCCTCCCCGTTCGTCATCGGATCGAATCCTCGACCGTCATCGCGGACCTCTACGAGGACCTCGTGGTCGTCTGCCCTCACCTCCACCGTCACGTGCTTTGGGGAGGCGTGCTTGGCGGCGTTGGCCAGGCTCTCCGCGACCACGACGTAGGCGGCGTCGGTCACGGGCTTGGGGATCGCATCCACGTCGCCCTCGACCGTTACGGTTGCCGGGAGTTTCCAGCGATGTGCGACCGCCTCCACGTGCCAGGAGAACGACTCCGCCGGCCCTGCCGTCGGGTCGTTGGAAAGGTGGAACAGGATGGTGCGGATGCGCTCGAGGCTGGTGCGGATCTCGGCGATGGCGGCGTCCAGGACCTCGAGGGCCGCGTCCGGGTTGCGCCTCATCGCGGTTCGCAGGGACTCGAGCTCCAGGACGGCGGCCGTGACCGCCTGCGTCAAGCCGTCGTGGATCTCGTAGGCCCAGCGGGTCCGCTCCGCCTGGAGCCGGGCCTCGATCAACTCGCGCCCAGCTGAAGCTTCGGGCATGGCCGGTACGCCCAAAGCCGGCAGCACCTCGTCCAGTTCCGGGGACTCGGTGGCCCCGCCGTCGAGCGCCGCGACGAGGCCGGGGCCCACCGTCCGCAGAGTCCAGGGCGCCCTGGACGCGGTCGTCTCGGTCACGCGAGCGAACACGAAGCCACCGACGAGCGGACAGACGATCCACCCGTCGGCGCGGTCCTCCAGCACGTCGTCGAGCCGCGCCGGCAGCGGCGGCGAACCCGGTGCCGTCCACCACGCCACCCGCCGGTGACCAGATGCGATGCTCATGACGCCCACCGCGTCGCAGCTCAGCATCTCGGCGAGCCGGCGGCACTGGTCGGCGACGGAGACGCGCCCCGCCTGCGTCACGGATCCCTTCATCGTTCCCTTCTCGTTGTCGAACGAGGTCGCCGACGCGGCGCGTCGCCGCCCCGCCTGCTCCTGCAACCTCGTGGGGGCGCAGTGCAAGGCAACGCGCCCTCGGCCTTTCGGTCTAGTTCTTCAATCGGTCGATAGGGCCCCGGCCTTGACATCTCGCCGCGAGATCGGAAGGGGTGCGCATGTGCGTGGGGAGCCATCGAAGAAGCGTCGGAGGGGGTCGAGCGGCCGGTGCCGAAGGTCCTACGGGGCCGGCAGGGGACCCAGGGAGCGCTCCATGACCTGGGCGACATCCAGGATCTCGGTCCGTAGACCCCGGTCCTTGGCCCCGTCGTCCAGCATCACCAGGCAGTACGGGCAGGCCACACCGATCACGTGGGCACCGGTGGAGGACGCCTCGTCCATACGCTCCGCGTTGATGCGCTTGCCCACGCGTTCCTCCATCCACATCCGGGCCCCCCCTGCGCCGCAACACAGAGCCCGATGCCGGTGACGAGGCAGCTCCACGGTCCGAAGACCTGGCACGGCATCCAGCACATCCCGGGGGGCTTCGTAGACGTCGTTGTGCCGCCCCAGGTAGCAGGGGTCGTGATAGGCGAGGAGCGCGTTCACCTCCTGGGTCGGCGTGAGCTGTCCTTCCGAGACCAGGCGTGCGAACAGCTCCGTGTGGTGGACGACCTCGTAAGAGCCGCCGTAGTCCGGGTACTCGTTGCGGAGGGTGTTGAAGCAATGGGGACAGTTGGCCACTATCTTGCGGACCGCGGCGTCACCGAGGGTCTCGACGTTCTGTTCCGCCATGGTCTGGAACAGGTACTCGTTGCCCATCCGTCGAGCCGGGTCTCCGGTACAGCCCTCCCGCTCGCCGATGATGGCGAAGTCGACGCCGGCTCGCTGGAGCAGGGCGACGACCGAACGCGAGATGCTCTTGGCTCGATCGTCGAACGAACCCGCGCATCCGACCCAGTACAGGTACTCGGGGGCCGGCTCCCCGGCCTGCAGCACGCGGACTTCCAGCCCCTCCGCCCACGCCGCGCGCTGCGACTGCGGCAAACCCCAAGGATTCCCGCTGTTCTCCAGGTTCCGAAGCAGCTGCCCCGCCTCCTGCGGGAACCGGGACTCGGCCATCACCAGGTTGCGGCGCAGGTCGACGATGTGGTCGATGTGCTCGATGTCGACGGGGCACTCCTGCATGCAGGCGCCGCAGGTCGTGCAGGCCCAGACGACCTCTTCGTCCACGACATCGGGGATCAGCGGGACGGGCTCGCGAGGGGCACCCGACTCCCGGGCCGCCAGGATCTTCGGCCCCTCATCGAGCAGGTGGTCCCGGAGGTCCATGATCAGCAGCTTCGGCGACAGGGGCTTACCGGTGTTCCATGCAGGGCAAGCGCTCTGGCATCTTCCGCATTCCGTGCAGGCGTACAGATCGAGCAGTTCCTTCTGAGAGAGGTCGGCGATGGTGGCCGCGCCCAACGACACGTCCTCGGACTCAAGGGCCTCGAGGTCGATCCTGAGCCGCGTGAGCGTGCCGCGAGGCTTGGTGTTCGCGAAGAACACGTTGATCGCGCTGGTCACGATGTGCAGGTGCTTCGAGTACGCGAGGTACATGAGGAACCCCAGGATTAGCAGCAGGTGGGTCCACAGGAAGAACCAGACGAAGAACTCGCGCCAGCCCCGGCTCATCGGGGCGAACAGGTGCGAGAGCGCGGTTGAGATCGGGGTCCAGGCGGTGGGCGCCTCGGCCAAGCCGATCGCGATCCGGGACGCCGTCAGCCCGAACAGCGTGATCATGATCCAGAAGATCAGGCCTAGGATGCGGAACGCCTCGAGCTTGTGGCTCCCCACGAACCGCTCCGGGCGCTGGACTTCCCGGATCCAGACCGCGATCCCGATCCCGACGATGACCATCGCCGCGAACACGTCCTGCACCGAGCCGAGCCACCCGGAGCGCCCGATCACGGGGATCGCAAAGTCTCGCTCGACGGCCTGTCCGAGCGCTTCTGCGATCGTCGTGAGCAGGACGAGGAACCCCCAGAAGATGAAGGCGTGCATGAGGCCGGGCAGCAGGCGCTGGAAGAGCTTTCGTTGGCCGAGGACCTCGACCACCTCGCGCTCGATGCGCCGGGGCATGTCGCCGCGCCGCATCACCGGGCGTCCCAGACGGATTAGGCGATACAGGAGCCGGGCGCGGCGGGCGAACAGCCCCACCGCCACAGCGAGGAGCACGAGGAGGATGCCGACCCGGACCACCACGAGGCGGAGTCTACCCGAGGACGGCGTCCGCCGCTGGGCGGTCCTCCCGTGTTCGAGGTTGACACTAGGCGACTCAGGTTCTATCTTGCGGGTAGGCTCAATCAAGCGAACAAGGAGGAGTTCATGCCACGAGCAGTGGGCATCGACCTCGGCACCACCAACTCGGTGGTGTCTGTCCTGGAGGCGGGGGAGCCCGTCGTCGTCCCCAACGCAGAGGGATCGAGGACCACGCCTTCGGTCGTGGGGTTCGCGAAGAACGGCGAGATCCTGGTCGGCGAGGTGGCGAAGCGTCAGGCCATCACCAACCCCGACCGGACCGTCCGTTCCGTGAAGCGCCAGATGGGGTCCAAGGATTGGGGCGTCGACATCGACGGGAAGCAGTGGACCCCTCAGGAGGTCTCCGCGCAGATCCTGGCCAAGCTGAAGCGCGACGCCGAAGCGTATGTTGGCGACACCGTCACCCAGGCCGTCGTCACGGTTCCGGCGTACTTCGACGACGCCCAGCGCCAGGCCACCAAGGAGGCAGGCCAGATCGCGGGGCTCGAAGTGCTCCGGATCATCAACGAGCCCACGGCTGCCGCCCTGGCCTACGGGCTCGACAAGCAGCACGACCAGACCATCCTCGTGTTCGACCTAGGTGGGGGCACGTTCGACGTATCGCTGCTGGAGATCGGGGAGGGCGTCTTCGAGGTGAAGGCGACCCACGGTGATACGCAGCTGGGCGGCGACGACTGGGACCAGCGGGTCATCGACTGGATGGTGAAGGAGTTCAAGAACGCCCATGGCGTCGACCTGTCAAACGATCGCATGGCCCTGCAGCGCCTGAAGGAGGCTGCCGAGAAGGCCAAGATCGAGTTGTCGCAGGTGGCCGAGGCTACGATCAACCTGCCATTCATCACGGCCACTGCCCAAGGCCCGCTCCATCTGGAGATGAAGCTCACCCGGGCCGAGCTCGAGCGGATGACCGAGGACCTGGTGGAACGGTGCAAGGGCCCGTTCGACCAGGCGGTGAAGGACTGGGGCAAGTCGGTCGGGCAGATCGACCACGTGATCCTGGTCGGCGGGGCCACCCGGATGCCGATGATCCAGGCCCTCGTCAAGCAACTGACTGGCGGCAAGGAGCCTCACAAGGGCGTGAACCCCGACGAGGTGGTGGCCGTCGGCGCCTCGATCCAAGCGGGTGTCCTGAAGGGCGACGTGAAGGACATCCTGCTCCTGGACGTGACGCCGCTCACCCTGGGCGTGGAGACCAAGGGCGGCATCTTCACGAAGCTGATCGAGCGCAACACGACGATCCCCACGCGGAAGTCGGAGATCTTCACGACCGCCGACGACAACCAGACCACCGTGGAGATCCACGTCCTGCAAGGTGAGGCGGAGACGGTGTACTCGCCCGGCGTCCGCTCGCTCGGCAAGTTCCACCTGATGGGGATCCCGCCGGCACCTCGCGGCATGCCCCAGATCGAGGTCGCGTTCGACATCGATGCGAACGGCATCGTGCAGGTCTCCGCGAAGGACCTGGCCACCGGCAAGGAGCAGCAGATGACCATCACCGGCGGCACCGCCCTGTCCAAGGACGAGATCGACCGTATGGTCGTCGACGCCGAGAAGTTCGCGGCCGAGGACCACAAGCGGCGCGAGGCGGCGGAGGCCCGCAACCAGGCCGACCAGCTCAGCTACCAGGTCGACAAGGCCCTGGAGGAGTACGGGGACAAGATCCCAGAGGCCGATCGGGAGGAGCTGAAGAAGGCGAACGAGGAGCTGAAGGAGGCCCTGAAGGGAGAGGACATCGACAAGATCAGGTCCGCCACCGACGCGACGATGCAGGTCTTCCAACGGATCGGACCGGCCATGTACCAGCAGGCCCAGGCCGGCCAGCAAGCGGCCGCGGCGGCCGGTGGCGGCGCAGGTGAGGCAACCCCCTCGGGCGACGAGGACGTCGTGGAGGGCGAGATCGTGGACGAAGGAGGTGCCCAGTGAGGGGCACGCTTGCTCGTCGGGACCCGTTCCGGGACCTCGTGTCGATCCAGGACGAGCTGAACCGCCTCTTCGGGAGGACGTTCGGTGGCTTCGAGCCGCTCCGCCCGTCGGCGGCCGGAACCTGGGCACCGGCGCTCGACGTGTACGAAACCGACGAGAAGGTAGTCGCCAAGATGGACCTGCCGGGCATCGATCCGAAGGACGTCGAGGTCTCGTTCGACAAGGGCGTCCTGACCGTGGGGATCCCGAAGATCGAGAAGGCCAAACCCAAGGTGATCCAGATCAAGGCGAAGGCATGACCGAGAAGGACAAGGGCGACCGTGAGCGCCGGGAACGGCCGCAGGTGAAGGTCACCGATAAGCGTCGGTTCCGCGACGTGGGCTCCCCGGAGGGGGCGACCCCCTCTGGGGAGTCACGCCCCGAGCTCCCGCCGGAATCGCCGGCGGACCTGGAGCAGGAACTGACGCAAGCCCGCGCCCAGGTGGCCGAGTACCTGGAACACGTCCAGCGCCTGAAGGCCGAGTTCGAGAACTACCGCAAACGCGTGCTGAAGGAGCAGACCCGGGCCGTTGAGTTGGCGGCACAGCCGCTGATGGTCCGACTCCTGGAGGTGCTCGACGAGTTCGACCTAGCGCTCATCGCGGCCGACCTCCAGCCGGACATCGAGAAGTTCCACAAGGGCGTCGAGCTGGTCTACGCGAAGCTCTCCGATTCCCTAAAGGCGGAGGGGCTGGAGCGGATCGAGGCGGAGGGTAAGCCGTTCGATCCGGTCCTCCACGAGGCCCTGATGCAGACCGGTGAGGGCGACGGCGAGCCACACGTCGCGGAGGTCTTCCGGCCCGGGTACCGCTTGAGGGGCAAGGTGATCCGTCCGGCCAGCGTTCGCGTCGAGCGGACGTGAGGGTTCAGCCGTGAACGGGGACGTTCGACGGGAGTGGTTCGAGAAGGACTACTACCAGGTCCTGGGCGTTCCCAAGAACGCGTCCGGGGCCGAGATCAAGAAGTCGTACCGGAAGCTCGCCCAGCAGTTCCACCCGGACGCCAACCCGGGGAACAAGGAGGCCGAGGAGCGGTTCAAGGAGATCTCGGCCGCCTACGACGTGCTGGGCGACGCGGACAAGCGTAAGCAGTACGACCAAGTCCGCGACATGGCCACGTCCGGATTCGGGGCCGGCGGGTTCCCCGGAGGCTTCCCGGGCGGCGGGGGCGGATGGCCCGGCGGCGTGCGCTACGAGACGTTCGACGTCGGCAACCTGGGCGACCTGTTCGGAGGGCTCTTCGGCAGCCGCCAGGGCGCGGCTCGGCCTGCCCGGGGCGACGACCTCGAGACGGAGGTCAGCGTCTCGTTCGACGAGGCAATGCGGGGTGGGACCGTGCCGGTCCGGATCCAGGGGCCGGCGCCGTGCCAGGCGTGCCACGGTTCCGGGGCCGAGCCGGGCACCAGCCCGGCAACGTGCCCGCAATGCGGGGGCGCCGGTCAGGTGGCGACGAACCAAGGGCTGTTCTCCATGGCCCAGACCTGCCCGCGGTGCCGCGGCAGCGGCCGGGTCGTGGAGCACCCCTGCAAGGCTTGCAAGGGAACGGGAAGCGTCCGGACCACCCGTCGGTTCTCCGTGCGGATCCCCGCTGGCGTGAAGGATGGGGCCCGCATCCGACTGGGCGGCCGGGGCGAGCCGGGGCCCGCCGGCGCTGCCCCCGGCGACCTGTACGTCCGCGTGGGCGTTGGGCGACACCCGCTGTTCGGGCGCAAGGGGAACGACCTCACTCTCGACGTGCCCGTCACCTTCGCCGAAGCGGCTCTCGGAGCGAACGTGCAGGTGCCAACGCTGAACGGCGCCGTCACCCTGAAGGTGCCGAGCGGGACCCCCAGCGGGAAGACGTTCCGCATCCGGGGCAAGGGCGCGCCCAAGAGAGGTGGCTTCGGCGACCTGCTCGTGACGGTGAGGGTGGAGGTGCCGCAGAAGCTGTCCCGTGACGAGAAGGACCTGCTACAGAAGCTGCAACTTGCGCAGAAGGATTCGCCGCGCAAGCGACTAGGGGTCGAAGCATGAGCGAGATCAGACGGCGAAACGGGAAGAACCGCACGGGGCGAGTCAGCGAGGATCCGGCCGAGACGGACGACCGTGCCGTCTACATCATCAGCGTTGCGGCGGAGCTCGCCGGCGTTCACCCGCAGACCCTCCGGAACTACGAGCGCGAGGGGCTGCTGCGGCCGAAGCGCACGTCGGGCAACACGCGCCGATACTCACCGCGCGACCTCGTCCGGTTGCAGATGATCCAGCAGCTCACCCAGGAGGGCGTGAGTCTCGCTGGCGTGAAGCTGATCATGGAGATGGAGGGTCGTCTCGACCAGATGCAGGCGCGGATGGAGGAGCTCCGGCAGGAGCTGGAGCGCGCCCGGCGGGTGGCGCGCCGGATGACCGAGGCGGCGGCACCCCGCGGCGCCGAGATCGTTCCGCTCCGCAGCTGGTTCACGTTCCCGTGGGAGCGGGACGGCACCCCGTGACGACCTTCCGAGGAGAGCGAGTAACGCTGCGCCCGGTTCGGCCGGAGGAGTTCGACGTCCTGTTCGCCCAGCGACGGCGACACGTTGACGACTGGGGCGTCAATGTGGACGAGGGCTGGCTTCGAGAGCGCGTGGCCCACTCCGGGGAGTTCCACCACTCGGAGCTTCTCCTGGCGGTGGAGGCCGAGGGCCGCCTGGTCGGTGAGATCCAAGCCCGTCAGCCGGAGCACGGGCTGCCCCCTGGGGTGTTCGAGCTCGGGATCGAGATCTACGACGAGGCCGACAGAAGGAAGGGGTACGGGACGGAGGCCACGGCCCTGCTTGTGTCGGACCTGTTCCTCGAGCGAGCCGCGCACCGGGTGCAGGCCGGGACCGAGCTGGGCAACGGCGCGATGCGCGGGGTGCTGGAGCGCCTGGGGTTCACCTTCGAGGGAACGATGCGCGGCTACATGCCGGCGCACGACCCACAGGACTATGCGCTCTACGGCATCACGAGAGGCGACTGGGAGAGCACGAGGGGCGCATGGATCTCCAGAAGCTGACGTTGAAATCGCAGGCCGCCCTGGAGGCGGCTCGGGAGCAGGCGGTGGCCCGCAACCACCAGGTCATCCTCCCGGAGCACGTGCTCTTCTCCCTGCTGTCGGACCCTGAAGGCGTGGTCTATCCGTTGCTCCACAACCTCGGAGCGTCCCCGCGGGCCGTGCGGGACCAGGTCGACGCCGCCCTCGATCGCGTCCCCAGGGTGTTCGCGCAGGGGACCGTGGAGATGCGGATCGCTCCGGAGACCGGGGCGATGCTCGAGGACGCGCTCCGGGAGGCCCAGGTGCTCACCGACGAGTACGTGTCGACCGAGCACCTGCTGCTCGCGATGGTGGAGGGCGGCGGGAACGCCGCTCGGATCCTGCGCGACTCGGGCCTCACGCGTGACGGCGTCCTCGCCGCCCTGGCGGAGGTACGCGGGCGCCAGCGGGTCACGGACCAGAACCCGGAGGAGAAGTACCGGGTCCTGGAGCGCTACGGGCGGGACCTCACGGAGCTGGCTCGGCGGGGCAAGCTCGACCCGGTGATCGGGCGGGATGAGGAGATCCGCCGCGTGATCCAGGTGCTGTCCCGCCGCACCAAGAACAACCCGGTCCTGATCGGCGAGCCGGGCGTCGGCAAGACCGCCATCGTGGAGGGTTTGGCCAACCGGATCGTGGCCGGCGACGTGCCGGACTCGATGAAGCGCAAAAGGGTCATCGCGCTCGATATCGGCGCGATGGTGGCCGGCTCGAAGTACCGCGGCGAATTCGAGGAGCGGTTCAAGGCCGTGCTCAGGGAGATCGCGGAGAGCGAGGGGCAGATCATCACGTTCATCGATGAGCTACACACGATCGTGGGCGCCGGCGCCGCCGAAGGGGCCGTCGACGCCGGGAACATGCTGAAGCCGATGCTGGCCCGGGGCGAGCTCCGTGCGATCGGCGCCACGACGCTGGACGAGTACCGCCAGCACATCGAGAAGGACCCCGCTTTGGAGAGGCGGTTCCAGCCGCTGCTCGTGGAGGAGCCGAGCGTCGAGGACACGGTCGGGATCCTCCGCGGTCTGAAGGAGCGGTACGAGGTCCACCACGGCGTCCGGATCCAGGACTCCGCCCTCGTGGCCGCGGCGGAGCTGTCCGCGCGGTACGTGTCGGGGCGGTTCCTGCCGGACAAGGCCATCGACCTGATCGACGAGGCGGCCTCGCGTCTGCGGATCGAGATCGATTCGATGCCGGTGGAGATCGACGAGGTCGAGCGCCGCATGAAGCAGCACGAGATCGAGCGGGCGGCCCTGAAGAAGGAACCGGACCAGGCCTCTCGGGAACGCCTGGCGAAGCTGGAACGCGAACTGGCCGACCTCCAGGAGCAGGCCGGCGCGATGAAGGCCCACTGGCAGCGGGAGAAGGAGCACATCGACCGGATCCGGCATCTGAAGTCGGAGATCGAGACCGGGCGGGGGGAGTTCGAACGGGCGGAACGCGACGGCGACCTCGAGCGGGCGGCCGAGCTCCGGTTCGGCACGCTGGTCGACCTTCAGAAGCAGCTCGAGGCCGAGAACGCGGAGCTCGCCCAGATCCAGCGCGATCGCAAGATGCTCAAGGAAGAGGTCGACGAGGAGGACGTGGCGGAGGTCGTCGCCAAGTGGACCGGCATCCCGGTGTCCCGTCTGATGGAAGGCGAGATGCAGAAGCTCGTCCACTTGGAGGACGCGCTGCACGGGCGCATCGTCGACCAGCAAGAGGCCGTGGAGTCCGTGGCCAACGCGATCCGGCGGTCCAGGGCCCGTCTCTCCGATCCGAACCGCCCGATCGGCTCGTTCATCTTCCTCGGCCCCACCGGCGTCGGGAAGACCGAGTTGGCCCGGGCGCTTGCCGAGTTCCTGTTCGACGACGAGCGGGCCATGGTCCGCATCGACATGAGCGAGTACCAGGAGCGGCATACGGTTTCGCGACTGATCGGGGCCCCGCCCGGGTACGTCGGCTACGAGGAGGGCGGTCAGCTCACGGAAGCGGTGCGGCGGCGCCCCTACTCGGTGGTGCTGCTCGATGAGATCGAGAAGGCCCACGGGGACGCGTTCAACGTGCTGCTGCAGCTGCTCGACGATGGGCGCCTCACCGACGGACGGGGGCGAACGGTGGACTTCCGCAACACGATCGTGATCATGACGTCGAATCTGGGCTCGCCGGTATTCGCCGACCCGACCACCTCGCCGGAGGAGGGAACCGAGAAGGTCCTGGCCGACGTGCGAGCGCACTTCCGGCCGGAGTTCCTGAACCGGGTGGACGAGATCCTGGTGTTCCACCCGCTGGGGAGGGACGAGATCGCGCGGATCGTCGACATCCAGGTGCAGGCGCTGCAGGAGCGCCTGGCCGAACGGAAGCTCGTGGTGGTGATGACCGACGCGGCCCGCGAGTATGTGACGAACAAGGGGTACGACCCGGCTTTCGGGGCGCGGCCATTGAGGCGGCTGATCCAGCGGGAGATCCAGGATCCGCTGGCGCTGAGGCTGCTCTCGGGCGAGGTCCGCGAGGGCGACACCGTCGAGATCGATCTCCGCGAGGGGCGGTTGGAGTTCCGCACGGGTGCGCCGTAGGGTCAGGGTATGAGCGCTGAGGCCGGAATCCCCGTCCCGCCGTCGCCTTCTGTCCCCTAAGGTCCTCACGAAGGGGTGCGGCCCGCGTCGCGCCTCGTCTGGCCGCTCGTCTAAGGCGACGGGGTCCGATCCACAGCCCGGCCCGACCAGCGCGAGGAGCGCTACCGCGATTGCAGCGCCCGTTAGCGTAAAGGCGCCGCCCTGTACCCTGCCGCGATTGGCGCGACAGACCGCATCCTCGGGCACGCCGCGCCCGCTGACCGGCCCGCTGTACAGGCCGCCTCCGGTGGTTTCCGTGTGACTGTTCGTTACGAACCGCTAGTCGCTGGTGCAGGTCCACCGTCTCTTGCTGCTCCATCCCTCGCATTAGTGTTTTGACCGACTCCGCCTCGAGCGGCCGACTCGGAAGGGAAGACAACCTCGCGGGCGGTCATCTCGTCCGGATGCCCGTTGCGGTGCAAGCAATCCTCGCCGTCTATCGAACACGGCCTGCGCACGCGTCGAAGGGCGTTCGGTCCCTCTTCCGTTCATGGTAGAAGTGTCACAACGCCGGAAGGGCTCCCTTTGCGCAGGTTCGGCTTCGACCCGAGCAGAACCAGCGGGGGCGTGCGGATTCGGGCCTCCCACCCATCACATCACACGACGGCGCCGACTCCGCCGTAGCCACTTGACAAGGTGACAGTTTCCGCATATGAGAACTACTAGCGTCAGCCGTCAGGCGGACAATCCCGTCGTCCGCCTGACGGCTGCCCTAGACCCTTACACGTGAACGAACGGAAGGGGCGACCGGACTACTCGGTTCGGTCGCCCCTTCTTGTGTTCTCAAAGGGGGCGAGCGCACGAATGACAGTTCGACTGAGGAGGGGGTCTACGTCGTCGAGGAGGGTCGTCAGCCCCTGGACCAGGGTCGACGACGTTCGGAAGCAGCCCGGGCTCGATCCGGGAACGACGCAAAGGAGGACCACGATGATCGCGCCAGCCTCTCTCGCTGATTGGGCCCTGTTGGGCGGCTCGCTGGCATTCCTAGGCGGCTGCGCTGCCATCGGATACCGCTGGATTCTGAGGGACAGTGAGGACGCCCGTGCGGCGGCCGACAAGGAGAGATCGAGCCGCGGGCGCCGCCCGCGATTCCGGGTGCCGGCGCGGCGCAAGATCCGCCTCGCTCGCCTACCACGGGTATCCGCGGCCGCGCGCCGCCGGATTCGTCCTCGAACCCGCACCCGCTCGTAGCAGATCGGATCACAACGCGCCCGGAAAGCCCGGTCGGTTGCCTGGGACGGGGGGTTGGGTTCCCCCAGCTTCATCGAATACGGGCCTTGACACCGTGAGGGCAGTGTCATACAAACGTTTCCAGTTGTAGGCGTGCGTCTCGATTGAGCGCGCAGGCAGCGTGAGTAGCCTCCGGAGGGGGGTGCGGCACCCCTTACACGTGAACGGACGGAAGGGGCGGCCGGGCGAGAGCCCAGCCGCCCCTTTTCGTTTCCCCGCAGGCGGGGCGCGAGCGAGGGTCCGTCGAGGGAGGGGGCGGCCGTGCGTCGCTATCTAGTGGTGGCGAACCAGACGCTCGGTGGAACACATCTGGTTGCCAAGGTGCGGGAGTGCCTGGGTAACGGCGAGTGCCGGTTCTCCATCGTGGTGCCGGCGACCCCACCCCGGCACAGACTCACGTGGACGGAGAGCGATGCATCGGCGCTGGCGAAGGCCCGCCTAGAGGCCGCCCTCGCACGGTTCCGGGAGCTCGGTGCGGAGGTGGAAGGCGGGGTCGGCGACGCACATCCGCTGGACGCGATCGGCGACGCCCTCCGGGACGAGCCGTTCGACGAGATCATCCTCTCGACGCTGCCGCCAGGTGCCTCGCGCTGGCTGAAGGCGGATCTCCCTCTCCGGGTGCGGGCGAAGTTCGGCCTCCCCGTGACGCACATCATCGGGGGAGCAGAAACCGAGAGGGCCCCGGGCGCGGGATTCCCTGAGCAATGGATCGCTGACCCGTCGAAAGGAGCAGGAAGATGGCACACGCGCACAGGAAGGTGATACCGGCCGCTCTGGTCGTTTTGCTGCTCGGGGCCGTCGGCTGCAGCCACCGTCAGGCCGGCAGCGGCGCCAGCCCGAACGGCGGAAAGGGGATCGGCGCAACGCTCGCCGACTACTCGATCACGCTCGCTTTGACCAGTGCTCCCACGGGCGAGGTGACGTTCGACGTGAGGAACGACGCGGGCCAGGAACATGAGTTCGTCGTGTTCGAGACCGACCTCGACGCCGACGCACTGCCCGTGGACAAGGTCGGCGATGTCAAAGAGGATGGGAAGGGCGTGACGCACATCGACGAGATCGGGGGCCTCCAACCGGGCGCCGGCCAGGCGATCACGCTCAACCTCGCGCCAGGGAACTACGTGGTGATCTGCAACCTGCCAGGGCACTACGGGCAGGGGATGCACTCTGCGTTCACGGTGACCTAGGTGGACGGGTGGCGGCGCCCAGTTCTCCTGCGACGCCGCCACTTGCCGGAGGCTTGAGGCTGCGCCCATGTCGCGAAGAAGCATCCGGAAGATGCGGAGCACCCCTGTGCTCGCGAGTCAATGCACCGGGTCTTGTGTGGGAAACCGGTTCCGGGCTTCGTCTGGGATCGGGTCTCCGAGCAGGTGGCGGAGCGTCGATGCAGGCTCGAGGACGTTCCCCGTGTCCGGGAGGAATCAAACCGCCGCACGCCGCTGGCAGTGGGCGAAGGAATCGGAGCTGCCGGCCCGTCAGGCAGCAGCGGAGCGCTGACGCTTCCTTCCGGCCGGAGTTCCTGAACCGGGTGGACGAGATCCTGGTGTTCCACCCGCTGGGGAGGGACGAGATCGCGCGGATCGTCGACATCCAGGTGCAGGCGCTGCAGGAGCGCCTGGCCGAACGGAAGCTCGTGGTGGTGATGACCGACGCGGCCCGCGAGTATGTGACGAACAAGGGGTACGACCCGGCTTTCGGGGCGCGGCCATTGAGGCGGCTGATCCAGCGGGAGATCCAGGATCCGCTGGCGCTGAGGCTGCTCTCGGGCGAGGTCCGCGAGGGCGACACCGTCGAGATCGATCTCCGCGAGGGGCGGTTGGAGTTCCGCACGGGTGCGCCGTAGGGTCAGGGTATGAGCGATCAGGCAGGGCCGCCGGTCCCGCCCCCTCCGCCGCCGTCTGCGCCGCAACCGAGAGTGCTGCGGCGCAGCCGGACGGACAAGGTCTTGGCCGGCGTGTGCGGCGGCCTCGGTCGTTACCTGGGGATCGATCCGGTGCTCTTGCGGATCGCGTTCGTCGTTCTGGGCGTGGCCGGCGGTGGCGGGATCCCCCTGTACATCATCGCGTGGATCGCCATCCCCGAGGAGAAGGAGGGCGATGCCGTCGGCGTCGGCACCCCGCGGCCCGACGCCGCCGCGACCGCTCGGCTCGTCATCGGCGGCACGCTGATCGCGCTGGGCTCGATCCTTCTGCTGAACCTGTCGATCCCTCGGTTCGGCAAGTACTTCTGGCCGCTGGCGCTCATCGCCGTGGGCGTCGGCGTGATCGTCCAGGCCTCGGCACGGCGATGAGCGCCAGCGCGCCCCCGCCACCGGCGACGACGGAGCGCGCGCCCCGCGCTGGGCGGCTCGTGCTGGGGGGCGTGCTCCTGGTCCTCGGCGCGCTCTGGCTGCTCGACACTCTGGGGGTCGAGATCCCCGGCCACGTCGTGGGGCCGAGCGCCTTGATCGTCGTGGGGGTGGGGCTGGTCGCGGCGGCCCGATGGGGCCGGAGCCAGGCCGGACTGATCGTGCTCGGCGTCATCCTCACGGTGGTGTTGGCCGTCGGCACCGTCGTGAGCGTTCCCCTCACCGGCGAGGTAGGCGACCGGATCTACCGACCGCGGACGATCGACGACGTGAGGGCATCGTACGCGTTGTCGGTGGGAAACCTCACGGTCGACCTCTCCGGCATCCCGGTCGGACCGACGCCGGAGAGGGCTCGCGTGGGGGTGCGGGTCGGCCTCGGGCAGGTCGTCGTGATCATGCCCGCGGGCTCCGACGTTGCCGTGCACGCAAAAGCCGGCATCGGCCAGACCGTGGTGTTCGGCGTGGAAGAAGGGGGATTCGGCGTCGACTACCAGTCGCCGTCCCACATGGGTGGGCTCAACATCTGGAGGCTCGACGCATCGACCGGGATCGGTCGGGTGGAGGTGCGGTATGGGTGAACGGCGCATGAACAGCGTCTCGCTGGCGTGGGGACTGTTCTTCATCGCGGCCGGCGTCGCGTTCCTGCTCGACCGGCTGAACGTGATCGACCTCCGACCCGAATACCTGCTGCCGGCGTTCCTGATCGGGATCGGGCTGGTGGTCCTGTTCGGCGGGCGCTTGAGCCGCGCTTCCTGAGGCGGCGGCTTCACCCCTCCCGGGACCCGGCCGATATCCATGCGTATGCCGATCCTGATCCTGCTCGGGTTCGCCCTGGTCGCGGGGTTCGTGGCGTGGGCGTCGTACCAACAGAAGCGGAAGCGATTCGAGGCGTTCGTCCTGGTGGCCCGGCAGTTCGGGCTGGAGTTCTCGCCGCTCGACGACCGTGGGTGCCTGGGGCTGCCGTTCGCCCTGCTCACCAAGGGCGACGGGCGTGGCACCGAGAACGTGCTTTCGGGCCGGTGGCAAGGGGTTCCCATCCTGGCGTTCGACTACTGGTACTACGA
>JAHEXX010000016.1 GCA_023251895.1 bacterium | reverse complement strand
GGCGACGCCCAGCCGTTCGGGGGCGTCATCGCGATCCTGTTGGAACGCAAGCAGGACACCTGGCTGGCGAAGTGGTCGGGTGCCGACCTGTGGTTCGTCAGGCCGGTCGACCCGTTCGAGCTGGCCGACCGAGTGCTGGAGATGTTGACGACGAAGGAGCCTGCGTGAAGATCAAGGGGACGTGTACGCGTTGCGGCCGGGAGTTCCTGGTCGAGCAAGTGGTGCAGAACGGTGGGCGGTGTCCGTGGGACGGTCAACCGTTCGAAGCCGACTACGCGGCCGTGCTGGTGGACTCGTTGCGCGACGCCGGGTCGGCGGGGAGCACGCTGGAGAACGCACTGGAGAAGACGGCCGACATGCAGCCCGAATTCACGCTGGACCTGGAGTCGGTGATCGGCGTGCTGAAGCAGCACATCCAGCGCTTGGAGCGTCGGACCGGGAGATAGGACGTGGCCGAGGAGAACGGCTACGCGGTCGTGGTGGAGGATTCGGCGGAAGGCTGGCATGTCGTCATCCAGGACCGCGACGGCACGGCCGTCTCGTACCGCGCGTGCCGTGACGCCCTGGAGGCGCGGATCTACGCGTCGACCGTGCGTCAGCACATCTACTGGCTGTCGGAGCCGAAGTTCCGCGAGTACTACCAGCTGGACGACTGAGGGGGGTCGGCCGTGGGGTTCAATGCGATGCAGCCCGGCAAGATCAAGAAGGCCGACGTCATCATGTTCGTCTCCGCGCTGGTGGTGATCGCGGCCCTGATCGCCTGGGCCATCCACTGACCGTGGATCGCGACGAGCTCGCGGGGCTCGACTACTGCTACGTCACCACGACCGGTCGCAGCACCGGCCACCCGCATACGATCGAGATCTGGTTCGCGCTCCACGACGACCGGCTGTACCTGCTGTCGGGCGGGGGCCACGCGTCGGACTGGGTGAAGAACGTCCGCGTCAATCCCACCATCGGGCTGCGGGTGGGGGATCACGACAGGATCACGAAGGCGTACGTGGTCGAAGACCCTGCCGAGGACGCACTGGCCCGCGACCTGCTCGTGGACAAGTACGAGCCGCGATACTCCGGCGAGCTGGAGGAGTGGAAGCGCTCGGCGCTCCCGGTCGCCATCGAATTCCCTTCCGGGCCGTGATCGGACCGGAGCCGCCGCCCGGGTGCTCGACGTCGGTGCCGGAGCCGGCCTCCTGGCCCTGGAGGCCCGGCGGAAGGTAGGACCCGAGGGGCTCGTCGTGGCGTGCGACCTCTCGGTCGACGGTCTCCGCGAATGCCGGCGGCTTTCAGCCGCCGCCGAGGACTCGTCGCCGCTTTGGGCAGCGGCGGGTGACGCCGTCCGGCTGCCGTTCATGGTCGGTTCCGACGAACGGGATCTGCTCCGGGAGTTCCTCGGCGCCGCGTTCGCCGACGTGGAGCTCACCTACGAGCATCACTGCCAGGAGGTGCGGCAGTACTCCTGCTTGACTGCGTCGAGGTGACGCGTTCCGCGATATCTTCCGGGCATCCGGGCGCAAGGAGGGAGCGATGGCCACAGGAGGAGACGTCGAGCGCCACGTGCCCAAGGGGGAGTGGCAGGTCTGGTCTGTTGTCGTCAGTGGGTTGGTGGGGGTCCTGGTCTAGGTCGGCATCCGGAACCTGTTCTCGGGGGCCCGCCGGCCTCGACTTCACGATCGGGACCTTCCTGCTGGCGCTGGGATCCGCGGTCGCCCTGCTGGCGGTGCTGCTGGCGGTCCGCTCCGCGGTCGAGGGGGCCATCCGGGCTGCCGTTCTCGTCCGCCCCGCCGAGGGGGAGGGCGGGCTCCACTAGTCTGAGTAAGACTAGATGGCCGACGGCCCGCGCTATCTCCCGAGGGGGCCCGCCGAGCAGCTGTTGGCGACGGCGTTCGCGGTGATCGCCGCGACCCACACGAGGGCTGTCCCCATGGAGATGGCTCGCACGATCACCGTCGGGAGGTGGCCGGAGCCGCTCGCACCTTCCAGGAAGGAGAGGAACACGGCGAAGGACGCCATGATCAGGGGAGCCAGCAGGACGGGCGTCGTCCAGAACCCGCAGACGTCGAAGGCCCACGGCCATCGCGGCCTCAGCGCGTCGATGGTGGATTGCCGGAACGCGACGAGGGAGCCGATCAGCATCACCACATCGATCGCGACGGCCACCTTGAGCGCCGTGCGTGAAGGCCGGCGCGCCACCCGGCGAACCTAGCTCTCTTCGAAGCCGATCGAGAACAGCCGCTCCAGATCGTGCTTCGAGTACACCTGGAACGCGATGAGGGTCTCGGTTCGCTCGACCCCATCGACCTTGGCGATGCCGCTCGGGATGACTTCGGCGAGGTCGTCGTGGTTGGGCACGCGGACGATCGCGACGAGGTCGAATTCGCCGGCCACCGAGTAGACCTCGGACACCCCGCCGATGTCGGCGATGGCTTGAGCGGCCTCGGGGATCCCGTCGATCTCGCACTGGATCAGAACGACGGCGTGAACGCTCATGCTCGCTCCAGCACAACGGCCAGTCCCTGCCCGCCGGAGATACACAGCGTGGCCAGGCCCAGCGCGACCCCCCGTTCCCGCATCTCGTAGGCCAGCGTGAGGATGAGGCGGGCGCCGCTCATGCCGATGGGGTGGCCGAGCGAGATCCCTCCGCCGTTCACGTTCAGCCTATCGCGGTCGAACTTCATCTCGCGCTCGCACGTGATGACCTGGGCGGCGAAGGCCTCGTTGATCTCGATGAGGTCGATGTCCGAAAGCGAGAGTCCCGTCTTCTCCAGCACGCTCTTCGTTGCCGGAACCGGCCCGATCCCCATGATCTCCGGTGGCACCCCGACCCACGACATCCCGATGATCCGGGCGAGCGGCTCCCGGCCCTCGCCGTTCGCCCGGGACTCCGCCATCAGGACCATGGCGGCGGCGCCGTCGGTGATGCCGCTGGCGTTGCCCGCGGTCACGCTGCCCTCCTTTCGGAACACCGGCGGGAGCTCCGCGAGCGTCTCGAGCGTCGTGTCCGGCCGGGGGTGTTCGTCCTCGGTCACGGTGATCGTGCCCTTGCCCGTCGGGTTCGGGACCTCGACGGGGAACATCTCCCTGGCCCGGCGTTCCTTGCCTGCCTCCGCCTTCCGCTGGGACTCCAGCGCGAACTCGTCCTGCTCGTCGCGAGAGATGCCGTACATGTCGACCAGGTTCTCGGCGGTCTCGCCCATGATCAGGCCGCACAGCGGATCGAGCAGACCATCCCGGTACATCGCGTCGTAGACGGTGGCGTCGCCCATCCGATACCCGGTGCGCATCCGATCGAGCAGGAACGGCACCCGGGTCATGTTCTCCATGCCGCCGGCCAGGACCGTTTCGGACTCGCCCAGCGCGATCTGCTGGGCCCCGAGCTGCACGGCCTTCATGCCGGAGCCGCACGCGATGTTGACGTTGTAGGCCGAGATCTCCTTGGGAACCGCCGACCGGATCGAGACCTGGCGCCCCGTGTTCGGTCCGTTCCCTGCCTGGCGGGCGTGGCCGAAGATGGTCTGGTCGATCTGCTCCGGCTCGACGCCGGACCGCGTCATGGCCTCTCGGGCCGCGAGGGTCCCGAGCTCGACGGTCGTGATCTCGGAGAAGCCGCCCAGGAACCTCCCGACCGGGGTCCTGGCGCCCTCCAGGATGACCGCCCGTTCCATGGGCCAAAGTGTAGCGGCGAAGGGCAGCCCGGGCCGCGCCGGGACGAGCATCTCGGGTTGGCCCTGGACTGCCCGTTGTGGATATCGGACCGCTCCGACGCGCCTTGAGCGAAGCTCGCCTGGAGCGCTATCGTGAGAGTAGCCGGGACGAGCACCTGGGCACCGCGGCGGCCGTCGCATGCCCGAGCACTTGGATCCGGCCCCGAGGGGGGCGGTGCACGGGGGGAATCCGCCCCCCTCTCTTTTCCGATGCGAGGCTTCCCGGAGCCTTCGGCGGGTGGCCTACTGGCGGCGGTCGGCTTCGCGGAGCCTCGTGAGCAGGGCGTGGAGCCGACCGCCGCCGTCGACCGGCTCGGCCGGTGGGTGGTCGGCATGCTCCAGGCGCACGCGGTTGCGAGTCAACCAGGCCCGCACCACGGCCAGCTCGTCGGCCCGGTCTCGGGGGCAGGGGAGCGGGATGGGCCCGGCCCCGTCTCCCCGCACGAGGGAGGCGCCCAGGAGGCGAAGGGTCCGGCCCTGCGCATCTCGCAGCCGCAGCGCTCCGGACTGCGAGAGCCAGCGGTCGGCCCGGCGCCGGACCAGCGCCTCGGCCAAGACCCGCAGACGGTCCCTGGCCTCAGCGGCTTCCTCGAACCGCTCGGCTTGGGCCAGCCGGTCCATCCGTTCCTCGAGCGCTTCGAGGAGCCCGCCCGGGGACGTCAGGGAGGAGAGGAGGTCCCGGACGAGCTCTCCGTAGCGCTCGGGGTCGATGCGGCCGTCGCACGGGGTCGCGCAGCGTCCAAGGTCGGCCAGGGCGCACGGCGCGAAGCGGGTCTTCGGCCCCATGGCCCGGGTGCACCGGCGGATGGGGAAGGCTTCCTCCAGCGCCTCCTTCGCCAGGCGCACGTGGTGGCTCGTGGGGAACGGCCCCAGGAAGGAGGCGTGGTCGCCCTTCGGTTCCCGCACGACCTTGATGCGGGGGAACGCCTCGGAGGGGTCGATCTTGAGGTACGCGTATCTCCGCCAGGTCCGACCCCGCCGGTTGTACTTGGGCTCGTGCGTTCGGATCAACCGGGTCTCCAGGACGAGGGCTTCCAGCTCCGACCCGCAGGGGACGCCTTCGACCGAGTGTGTCTCGGCCAGGAGTTCCTCGATCTTCTTGCGGCCGTCGCCGTAGAAGTAGCTCTTCACCCGGGTCCGGAGGTCCTTGGACTTGCCTACGTACAGCACGCGTCCGTCGCGTCCCCGGAACAGGTAGACGCCGGCGGCGTTCGGCAGGCCGTCGGCCAGGCGGATCCTGCCGAAGTGCGGACGGCCCCGGGCCCGCACGGTGCCGTGGAGGTCGCCCAGGGTGGCGATCCCGAGCCGCCCGCCGAGCTCGAGCAGGCCGACGAGCACCTCGGCGGCCGCCTCGGCATCGGCCAGGGCCCGGTGGCACGGCCGGACCGCCGTCCGGAAGTATTGGGCGAGCGTCTGCAGCCGCACGTTCGGCACGTCCGGCCACACCACTCGGCGGGCCAGCCGCGCCGTGCAGACCGGAGGCGGCGGGACGGGGTCGTAGTCGAGCCGCACCAGGGCCGCGTTCACGAATGAGAAGTCGAACCGGGCGTTGTGGGCCACGAACACACAGCCCCGGACGAACTCGGCGAACGTCGGTATCACGGCCTCGATGGGCGGCTCCCCCCGGACCATCAGGTCGTCGATGCCGGTCAGATGGGTGATGTAGGGCGGGATGGCCAAGCCGGGGTTCACCAGCGTCTGGAAGACGCCGATCCGCTCACCGCCCCGGTACTTCACCGCACCGACCTCGGTGATGCGGGAATCGACCGGGGAACCCCCTGTGGTCTCAAGGTCGACCACGCAGAAGGTCACCTCCGAGAGCGGGATGCCCTCCTCGAGGGTGGTCTGCACCGGCGATTCCAGAACCTGCACGTGCCTCCCGGCGGGGACCGCGGGGCGATGAGGATATCGAACAGGTGTTCGAAGGTCAAGAGGGCGCCCCGCGCGGAACTCACGTAGGAAACCTCGTACCGGGCCGCCGATGCGCGGACGTACGGGGGCGAGGCACCCGTTGGGTCTGGATCTTGGGATCGGTCCTGAGCCGGCGGAGGGGTTTCGTCCGGGCTACTGGCCTGAGGCCTTCTTGGCCTTCTTCTGGGCCCGCTTCTCCTTGATCGACTTCTGGGCCTTCTTCTTGTCGGTCTTGGCCGGTTTGTCCTTGGCGTGCGGCACCGTCGCCTCCTTCGCCGTACGGAGGGATCCGTTCAGGTTCGAGGGTACAACGACCGCTCGACCAAGAAGGCCAAGGTGTGCTCGATGGCCAGGTGGCCCTCCTGGATGTGGGATGTCTCCGCGCTTGGAACCCTGACGCACACGTCGGCCCGCCCGGCCAGCTCGCCCCCGGGCTCGCCGGTGAGGGCGATCGTGGCCAGGCCTTGAGCCCGAGCCCGGTCGAACGCGCGCAGCACGTCGGTGGAGTTGCCGCTGGTGCTGATGCCGATCAGGACGTCGCCCGCCCGGCCCAGGGCCTCCACCTGGCGCTCGAACACCCCCTCGAACCCGAAGTCGTTGCCGATGGCGGTGAGGATCGAGGAGTCGGTGGTGAGGGCCACCGCGGGGATGGCCGGCCGGCGGTAGTCGGTGGCGAGCGTGCTGACGAACTCCGCGGCCAGGGCTTGGCTGTCTGCGGCGCTCCCGCCGTTCCCGCAGATCAGGATCTTCCCGCCGCCCCGGATCCGTTCAACGATTAGCGCGGCGGCCCCGGCCACGGAGTCCAGGCTACCCTCGGCGATCCGGGCCGCGGTGGCGGAGGTTTCCTGGAGGTAGGCGTGGGCCCACTTCCGGGCGTCGTCCAGGTTCACCTCACGCCTCCTGCTCGATCAGGCCGCGGATGATGGTAGCCGCTTCCCGCAGGTCGGCGGCGACGTGGTCGGGGCGGACGCCTTTCTCCAATGCCGCTCGCCCTTGGCCGGTGAGGACCAGGATCGTGGTCGCCCCGATCCGACGGCCCATCTCGATGTCCGAGTCCTTGTCCCCCACGACGAACGCCTCTTGGGACGAGAACCCCAGCTCGGCGGCGGCCCGAAGCGCCAGCTCCGGCTGCGGTTTGCGGCAGGAACACCCCTCGTCTGGCCGATGGGGACACACGTAGATCCCGTCGATCTCGACCTCGGCCTCGGCCAGGAGGTCCAGCATCCGGCGGTGGATCTCCTCCAGCTGATGTTCGTCGATCCACCGCCGACCCACCGGGGATTGGTTGGTCACGACGGCGACACGCAACCCGGTCTGCTGGAGATCCCGGAGCCCCTCGGCGACCCCGGGCATCAGGATCATCCGCTCGGCCTCCAGCACGTACTCACCCCGGATCTCCGCGTTGATCGTGCCGTCCCGGTCGACCAGGACGTATCGGGGCCGGCTCACCCCCGAGCCGGGATCCAGCGCTCGGTGGCGATCCAGGCCTCCACCCCGGTGGACTGGAACCCCCAGTGCGCGAACTGGGCTCCCATGGCCCGGAGCGAGTCCCGCACGGCCCCCTGGTGCTCGGGCTCGCAGTACAGCAGGAGGTAGCCGCCGCCGCCCGCGCCGCAGATCTTGCCGCCCTCGGCTCCGGCGGCGCGGGCGGCGGCGAACAGCGCCTCGATCGGCGTGTCCTCAGCGATGTGGGGGTTCATCCGCTTCTTGCTCTCGTAGGCCTCCCGGAGCATGGCCCCGAGGCCGCCCACGTCCCCGGACTCCACGGCGTCGCGCATCTCGTAGGCCATCGCCTGGAGCTGCTTCATGCCTTGGAGCGTCTCCTCCCTGCCCTCCCGGAACAGCCGGATCTGCGTGTCGATCAGGCCAACGTCGGTCCGGACCCGGCCCGAGTAGCACAGGAGAAGGCGTTCCTCGAGCGCCTCGAGGGTTTGGTCCGACGCGCGCACGGGCGCCACCGCCACTCCGGCGGCCGAGAACTCGATCAGGTTGAACCCTCCGAACGCCGCCGCATACTGGTCTTGTCGGCCCCCCGCGATCCTCATGTCCTCGCGCTCGACTGCGTAAGAGAGCTCGGCTAGGTCGTTGGGGGATAGCGACCGCTCGGCCAGGGCCGCCAGTGCGCCGACCACCGCCGTGACCAGGGCGGACGATCCGCCCAGCCCGCTCCCCGCCGGGGCGTCGGAGCGGATGTCCATGTCCACCCCGCGGTCCAACCCCATCCGCTCGATCGCCGCCTTCGCCAAGTCCATGACGCCGTCGTATTCCGGTCCCTCGTCCAAGCCGTACTCCACCAGGTGGTGCACGTCGAGGGACCGGATCCGGACCTGCCGGTCCCCCCTGGGGATGGCGGTGACGTGGGCGTGGTGGTCGATGGTGGCGGAGAGCACGGCGCCGCCGTGGGCCTCGTACCAGTGGGGGAAGTCGGTGCCACCGCCCACGAAGCTGATCCGGAGCGGCGCGGTGGCGAAGACGGTCCTGTCCATGAGCCCGGTCAGTATGGTGCGCCGGGCAGGCTGTCGACCAGCGGCGTCAGGCGACGTAGCGGGTGACGCGCCGACGCTGCTGCTCCGTGAGCCCTCCCCAGACCCCGTACCGCTCGCCGTTCTTGAGGGCCCAGGCCAGGCACTCCTCCCGGATCTTGCAGCCCTGGCAGTAGGCCAGGGCGGGGCCGGCGTCCTCCTCGGATACCGGGAAGAAGATGTCGGGGTCGACGCCGTAACAGCTGGCGCGTTCCTGCCACATGTCTGGGGGGGATGGGTTGGCAGGCAGGTTCTTGAGGTCGATCTCGGTGATCACCACAATCGCCACTCCGTGCTCGTGGCCCCCCTCAGTGTGACCAGCACGGCCGGCGCGGGGCCGCGCGCCTGCAATGCGATTCATAGCAGAGGCTTGCGGCGAAAGGGAAGGGGTCATTTCGGGTGAACTTCCCATCACTGGGGCTTGACGACCGACCGGTCGGTGGCGTAGCGCGGGCGGGGGTTGCCCTCTAGGTCACCCCCGATGGGGGGACAGGCGTCGACCGTCGGCGACGCTGAGGGCCGCCGCCTTGAGCCCCCACCGGACCCTGGCCAGTACGGCCGTCCGGTCCTGCACTCGCGCCGCGCTCGTGATCTTGCCCACGTCCTCGCCTTCCAGGAACAGGCGTTCGCCCACCGCGACCCGGCCGTCCGCCAGGGCAGGGAGCACCACCCGGGGCGGGTGGCCCAGGTTGCGGACCTTGGCCACCGACTCCTGCCCCAGGAAGCACCCCTTCGTGAAGTCGATGACGTCCTCCAGGCCGGCCTCCGCGGGGATCGAGTCCGGCCCGAAGTCCATCGGGAACCGGGGGATCCCCCTGCGGATCCGCCAGATCTCGGCGGCGTCCCGGCTCACCTCCACCAGGTTCTTCTTCACCAGAGCGCCCCGGGTCTTATCGGCCTTCCCCGCGTCGACGATGACGTCGACGCCGGGCCCCAGGATAGAGGGACGGCTGCCGGCCAGGTCGGCCGACTCCGCCCCCGAGCCGGGGACGGCGAACAGAGCCAGATCCATCGTGCGGTCCTTGAGGCTCACGTCGGAGGAGAGCACGTAGGGGACAAGCAGCCTTGTCACGGGTGCCGGTTGCTCCAGGTCTTGGATCAGCAGGAACCCGTCGCCACAGCGGATCACGTGGAAATCGGCCAGCACCCGCCCGGTTGGGGTGAGCAGGAGCGAACGCGTCGCCTCGTCCCCGCTCAGGCCCTCGATACCCGCCGTGACCAGGTCGTTCAGCCACCGGGCCGCGACACTCCCCTTCACGACGGTCTTGCGATAGGCGGAAAGGTCGACGAAGGCGTAGGAGTCGTCCAGGGTCCGGACCTGGATCTCGAGTTCGTCCTGCATGCTTCTGGCAGGATAAGCCCCCGGTGGACATCCCGAGGACGCTTCTGGTCACGAACGACTTCCCGCCTCGGGTGGGCGGGATCCAGCGAACCCTCCATGCGCTGGTCGGGGAGCTGCCCCCCGACCGGGTCGCGGTGTGGGCGCCCCGATGCGAGGGGTGGGAGGCGTTCGACGCCGCCGAGCCCTACGAGGTGATCCGGGAACCACACGGGTTCATGTGGCCCACACCGATGACGCTCAGCCGGGCCCGGGAGATCCTCGCGGCCACCGGGGCGGAAGTGGTCCTGTTCGGTGACGCGTTCCCGTTGGCGGCCCTCGGTCCGACGCTGGCGAGGGAGGGAACGCCCTACCTCGTCGCCGCCCACGGATTCGACTACTGGCTCTCGCTCACACCGGGGCCACACCTGATGCTGAGCCGGATGACGGCGCGGGCCTCCCGGGTGCCGGTGATGTGCAGCGCCTTCGTGGCCCGCGTGGTGCGGACCGCGGTGCCCGAAGACGTGCCGGTCTCGGTGCTGTATCCCGGGGCCGACGTCGATCGGTTCCGGCCCGATCTGGACCCCACGGAAGTGCTCGAACGCCACGGCCTCTCCGGCCGCCCCGTGGTGTCCTGCGTGAGCCGCTTGGTGGCCCGCAAGGGCCAGGATGTCCTGATCCGGGCGATCCCCGCGATCCGGCGGCGGATCCCCGAGGCGGCCCTCCTGATCGTAGGGGGAGGCCCGTACCGGCGGCGACTGGAGCGTCTCGCCGCCGAGGCCCCGGACGGGTCGGTGGTGTTCGCGGGACAGGTCGAGGAAGGGGATCTGCCCGCGTACTACCGGTCCGGCGACGTGTTCGCCGTGCCGTGCCGGAACCGCCTGGGCGGCCTTGAGGTTGAAGGGTGGGGGAACGTGTTCATCGAGGCGGCCGCGTGCGGGCGCCCGGTGGTGGTGGGGGACTCCGGCGGGGCCCGGGAAGCCCTGGTCGACGGTGAGACCGGCATCCTCGTCGACGGGACGAGGGTGGAACGGGTGGCGGACGCGGTGGCGAACCTGCTGGCCGACCCGGCCTCGGCCGAGGCCATGGGGAAGGCCGGCCGGGCCCGGGTGGAGCGCTTCCACACCTGGCCGACGATCGCGGAGCGGTTGGCCGGCTGGCTCCGCGAGGCCGCTCCTGCCTAGCCGCTCAGGTGCGGCAGCCGGCGCGCCGAAGCCTCTAGGAACGCCTTCCCCGGTGAGGGGACGCCTGCCATGTGCGAACGACCGACCCAGACCGACCGGCGCACGGACCGCCGCTGCGCGGCCTGCGGCGGACTGGTCTCACCCGACGCGGAGTGGTGCGGGCAGTGCCTGGAACCGCTCCACGTACCGCAGCCGGAGCCGGCGGCCCAATCCGAGCCCCTCGCGACGACGGCCGCGGCCGGGCCCGCCGGGAAGCCGGCGGCCGTGTGGCCCTGCGCGGTCTGCGAGCACCGGAACCCCATCGAGTGGGACGTTTGCGAGGTGTGCAGCACCTCGTTCGCCACCGTCATGCGGGCGGACGAGGCTCCGGCCGTTCGGGGGGACCCCAGCGTCGCGGTGAAGTGGTCACTGGCATATCCCGGGCTCGGCCACATCAAGTTGGGTCGGTCGGCAGAGGGAGTGGCCCGCGGGGTCCTGTTCGCCTGGACCCTAGCCAGCACCGTCGTGCTGCTGGTGGCGGGAGGGGCGATCGGCGGCCCGCTCATGCCGCTGCTCCTGTTGTTCGGCGCAGCCACCGTGGGTCTGTATGCGATAGGGGCTGTCGACGCGCGCAGGCTGGCGAACGGGGATGTGCCGCTGGTCAACTCCCGCATGCTGCTGTGGGGCGCCGTCGGTCTGCTGCTCCTGTCGGCCGCGCTGGAGGTCGTCCCCGTCGTCCTCGCGCTGGGGCGCTAGGATTCCCCGGCCATGAGTGAGCTCGCCGAAGACTCCACCGTCATCGAGGCGTCCGCGGCCGAGGTGATGGACGTCATCACCGACTACGAGGCCTACCCGGAATGGGCCGAGGTCAAGTCGGCCACCGTGCTGGAGCGCGGGACGGGCGAGCTGGCCACGAAGGTGGCCTTCGAGGTGGATGTCCCGATCCTGGGGAAGGCCGCGTACACGCTGGCCTACCAATACGCGCCGGGCGACGCCGGTCTGTCGTGGACCACGGTGGAGGCCCGGGGCGCCGTCCGGGACATCCGGGGCGAGTACCTGCTCACGGAGCTCGGGCGCCACCAGACCCAGGTGACCTACCGCCTGTACGTGGAGCTCGGGATCCTCATGCCCGGCATCGTGAGGACCCAGGGCGCGAAGCGCGTGATCGAGAACGCGCTGGAGCACCTGAAGCGCCGCGTCGAACTCGGCTAGCCGCTCGACTTTCCGGCGGATGAACCCTTTTCGGTCCCGGGCCTGGGCTTGCGCAGGTACATGCGATCGTTCACAAGCCCGGTCACGATAGCGGCCACCCGGCGAACATGCCCTCACGGGTAAGCTAGGCCCGCGATGCGGGTCCTGCTGTTCACGGGCAAGGGCGGGGTGGGCAAGACCACCATCGCGGCCGCGACGGCGGCCCGGGCCGCCCGGTCGGGGCGGCGAACGCTCATCATGAGCACCGACCCCGCGCACTCGCTGGCCGACTCGTTCGACGTCCCCATCACCGACCAGGCGATGCAGCTCACCGCGAACCTGTGGGCCGAGCAGATCGACGCGCAGCAGCGTCTGGAATCGAACTGGCGCGAGATCCAGGACTACCTCGTCGCGCTGATGAACTGGGCCGGGGTGGAGGCCATCCAGGCCGAGGAGCTCTCGGTGATCCCGGGCCTGGACGAGATCTTCAGCCTGATCGACGTCAAACGCCACGTCGACGAGGAGAACTACGACCTGCTGATCGTGGACTGCGCGCCGACCGCCGAGACGCTCCGGCTGCTGTCGCTGCCCGAGGTCATGAACTGGTACATCGAGCGGATCTTCCCGGTGGAACGCCGGGTGGTGAGGGCGGTGCGCCCGCTGGTCACGAAGATCACGACGCTGCCTATCGCGGGTGACCAGTTCTTCGGGGCCGTGGAACGGTTGCACCGCAACCTGGAAGCGGTGCGCCGGATCCTCACCGACGAGAAGGTCACATCCGTCAGGCTGGTCGTGAACCCGGAGAAGATGGTCATCGCCGAGGCCCGCCGTACGTACACGTATCTATCGCTGTTCGGGTACCGGGTCGATGCAGTGATGGTGAACCGGATCATCCCCGACTCGGTGACCGACCCCTACTTCGGCAAGTGGAAGGAGATCCAGAAGGAACACCTGGCCACGGTGCACGAGTCCTTCCAGCCGGTGCCGATCCTCACGTCGAGGCTGTTCGACCGTGAGATGGTCGGGCTGCCCCTGCTCGAGCAGATGGCCGACGAGATCTACAGAGCTTCGGATCCCGCCGACATCCTGTTCCGAGACAACCCGATCCGAGTGCGCAAGCGCGGCCAGAACTACGTGCTGGTCATGCGCTTGCCGTTCACCTCGCGCGACGACATGGACATCCACCGCCGCGGCGACGAGCTGTACGTGCGGGTCGGCGCGTACAAGCGGAACCTGATCCTGCCCCAGACCCTGCAACGACTGGTCGTGCGCGGCGCGGAGTTCGTGGGCGAGCAGCTGGAGATCCGGTTCACCAGGGAGAGGGAACCGGAGCCCAAGGAGAGCTCCGCCCGGAGCGCTTCCACACGAAGGAGGACATCGGATGGTTGACGTCCGCACGGACGCCGGAACCCAGACCGAGTCGGGCTCGGAGGCGCGGGAGCATCCGTGCTCGGTGGCGTTCTGCCCGATCGGCCTCACGCTGAACACCCTGCAGGAGGCGCAGCCCGACGTGATCGAGCACCTGTTGCTGGCCGGTCGGGAGCTCCTGCTCGCGGCCAAAGCAGTGCTCGACGCGAACGCCGGGCGCTCGGGCGATGGCTCTTCCCGGCTCGAGCGCATCGACATCGCATGAGGATCGTCGCGCCGGTCTGACCGTGGAAGCCGAGGCCATCGGGATCGACGTCGGCGGGACGAAGATCACCGCCCTGCGGGTGGCCGGGCGCGGGCGGATCCTGGCGCGGGCGGAAGCGCCCACGCCAGCCGACGACCCCGAGGCGTGTATCGCCGTGATGACGCAGATCGCCGATCGCCTGTGCACGGCGGCGGTCCGCGCCGTCGGGGTCGGGGCCGCCGGGATGGTGGAGGCCGCCACCGGAACGCTGCGCTACGCGCCGAACCTCGCCTGGCGGGAGCTGCCGATCGCGGCCAGGATGACCCAGGCCCTGGGGCTGCCGTGCCGGGTGGAGAACGACGCGAACGCGGCCGCGTGGGGGGAGTTCCGGTTCGGGGCGGCCCGGGGGCATCCGGACCTGCTCCTCGTCACGGTCGGGACCGGCATCGGCGGCGGGATCGTCTCTGGCGGGAAGTTGTTGCGGGGCGCCCACGGATTCGCGGCTGAGATCGGGCACATCATCGTGGAGCCCGGAGGTCCGGTATGCGGGTGCGGGAACCGGGGGTGCTGGGAGCAGGTCGCCGCCGGCCGGGCCATCGACCGCCTGGGCCGGGATGCGGCTCGCGAGAACCCGAACTCCCTGCTCGCGCGGCTGGCGGGAGGCGACCCCGAGCGGGCGGACGGAAGGTTGGTCACCGACGCCGCGATGCAGGGCGACGACATCGCCGCAAGGATCCTGGCGATGGTGGGGCGTCGCCTCGGGGAGGGGATGGCCGGGCTCGCCAACATCCTGGATCCGGAGATGGTGGTCGTGGGCGGCGGCGCGATGGCGGCGGGCGACCTGCTGCTGGTCCCGGCGCGCGAAGCCTTCGCCGATTCCGTGGAGGCTCCCGAACACCGCCCGGCGGTTCCCATCGTGGCGGCCGCCCTGGGCAACGATGCAGGCGGGGTGGGAGCGGCTGCGCTGGCCCTGGAGGAGCTCGGCTCGTGAAGGTCGGGCTGATCCTGCCCCTGTTCTCGGGGGACGCGGAGCGGGTCCTGGCCTTCGCGGAACGGGCCGAGGCGCTGGGGTACGACGGGGTGTTCGCGTTCGACCACTTCTTCCCGCCGGGGGCGCCGGCCGACCGGCCCTCGCTGGAGGCCTTCTCGATGCTGTCGGCGATCGGCGTGCGGTCCCGAAGGCTCACGGTGGGAACGCTCGTCACGCGGGCGGGGCTGCGGCCGGCCGGGCTGATCGCGAAGATGGCCGCCTCCATCGACCAGCTCACCGGGGGCCGGATGGTGCTGGCCATCGGGACCGGCGACCCCATCGACAAGCCGGAGCACGAGGCCTACGGGCTGCCTTACCGGGAGAAGGCCGAACGCCGAGAGCACCTGGTGGAGACGGTGGGCGCTGTGCGGGCGCTGTTCCGGGGGGAACGGTGGCCGGGGGGTCGTCACGTCCCGCCGCTGGCTGGGCCACTGCTGCCGCCGCCGGCCACGCCCGGCGGGCCGCCCATCTGGATCGGGGGGTTCGCCGACTCCGTCGTGCGCCTGGCCGCCCGCTCGGCCGATGCGTGGAACGGGTGGGGGATGGGCATCCCGCAGTTCGCTCGGAAGGCCGCGCTGCTCCGGGAAGAGGCCGCCGCCGCCGGCCGCGAGGCGCAGGCCACGTGGGCCGGCATCGCCGTCGTGGGGAAGGACGAGGACGAGGCCGGCGCCATGCTGAACCGGCGGGTCAAGGTGGGGATGCTCGAAACCAACGTGTGGGCGGGGAGCGCACACTCGTTGATCTGGTGGCTCCAGGGGCTGTCGACGGCCGGCGCGACGTGGGCGATCCTCGTTCCGGCGGGTCCTGGCGACCGGATGGACCTGATCGCGAACGAGGTCCTCCCCCAGCTGGGGCCGGTCCGCACGTGAGTGGTTCCCCGGCCGAGCTGAAGGAAGCGAAGAAGCGGCTCCGGGTCGAGATCCGCAGGATCCGGGACGCGATCCCCGAGGAGGAACGGCAGCGGCGAGCCGCTCTGATCGAGACGCGCCTGTTCGCCCTATCGCGACTCGCCGCCGCCCGCACCGTCATGCTGTTCTGGTCGTTCGGCTCAGAGGTCCCCACCGCGGGTCTGATCGGGCATGTCGTGGCCGAGGGACATCGGGTCGCCCTGCCGGCGATCGTGGATGGTGAGCTCGAGCCCCGAACCTACGTTCCCGGCGACCCGGTGAACGAGACCTGGTTCGGGGCGAAGGAACCGGGCGGCGGCGAGATCATCTCGACACAGGAGCTCGACGTGATCGTGACGCCGGGGCTGGCCTTCGACCGACAGGGCTACCGGGTGGGATACGGCGGAGGGCACTACGACCGGTTCCTCCGCAAGGTGGGGGAGTCGACGCCGCGCGTGGGTATCTGCTTCGCCGAACAGGTGGTGGGTGACGTGCCCCACGGAGACCACGACGTGTCCGTGGAGCTGGTGGTGACCGACGCGGAAGTCATCGTCTGCGCCCGGCACGAGGGCGGACCCGCGACGACGACGAAAGTGGGCGGCGTGCCGGTGTTCGAAGACGGCGAGCACCCGCGTCCCTGACGCAGGCACGCCTCCGTACCTCATTCGCGGTAGGCGGGTTTGCCCGCTTGCCTGCATACATCGCGCGGGTTCGCCGCCGATACAACAGGTAGAAGGACTTCGGAGCGTCGGTCGAACCTACCCGGGCAGAGCGAAGGAGCGCAGATGTCGAGGACGTGGCGGACGTCGGGACGCCTCACGGCGGGACTCCTGTCGACGCTGATCGTCTTCCTCGGCTGGCCGGCGCCCGCGCAGGCCGCCGGGCAGGTCACGAGCATCGCCAACGCCTCGATCACCGAGGGCAACAGCGGCACGACGAACATGACCTTCAACATCACGTACACGGGCGGCAGCGCGGCCGAGACCGTGAACTGGACGACGAGCGCCGGCTCGGCGACCGCCGGAGCCGACTATGTGGCCTCGAGCGCCACCGCCAGCCTCCCCGCCGGCGGGTGCATGTGCGCGTCCGTCACGGTGCCGATCGTCGGCGACACGCTCGATGAGAACAGCGAGACGTTCACGGTGACGCTGTCCAGCGTCTCCGTGGGAACGATCGGCACGGGCACGGCCACCGGCACGATCTACGACAACGATCCCCTGCCCACGCTCAACATCAACAGCGTGAGCCAGGCGGAGGGGAACTCGGGCACGACGAACGAGACGTTCACGGTGTCGCTGAGCCCCGTGAGCGGGAGGACCGTGACGGTGAACTACGCCACATCCAACGGCTCAGCGACCGCGGGCTCCGACTACACGGCCACGTCCGGGACCCTTACGTTCACAGCCGGCCAGACCTCGAAGACGATCGATGTCCCGATCAGCGGAGACACGACCTACGAGGCGAACGAGACCTACACGCTGCGGCTGTCGGGTGCCTCTCACGCCAACTACGGCACACGAACCGGAACGGGAACCATCACCAACGACGACGGGGTCCCCGTCATCAGCGTGAACAACGTATCGAGCGCCGAGGGGAACTCCGGGACATCGAACGCGACCTTCACGGTTTCGCTCAGCAACCCCTCCTACCAGACCGTGACGGTTGCCTACGCCACCGCGAACGGTACGGCCTCGGCGGGGTCCGACTACACCGCGACCTCGGGCACCCTCACGTACACATCGGGGCAGACGAGCAAGACCGTGAACGTGTCGATCCAAGGGGATGCGCTCAACGAAGCCGATGAGACCTTCGCCCTCAACCTCTCGAGTCCCACCAACGCCACGGTCGGGACTGGCTCGGGGACCGAGACGATCCTCAACGACGACGCGGCCCCGTCGCTCTCGATCTCCGACGTCGCCACGACCGAAGGCAACTCCGGCACCACCAACGCCGTCTTCACCGTGTCGATGAGCGCCGCGAGCGGCCAGACCGTGACGGTCGACTGGACCACCCACGACGGCACCACCACGGCAGGGCTGGACTACGCGGCGGGCAACGGCACGGTCAGCTTCGCGCCCGGTTAGACCTCGCGGACGATCACCGTCTCCGTGCTGGGCGACACGCTCGACGAGTTCAACGAGACGTATTCGGTCGACCTGACGAACCCGGCCGCTGCCACGATCGCCGACAGCCAGGGTGTGGGGACGATAACCGACGACGACCCGCAGGTCGCGATCAGCATCGGCGACGCCAGCGCCGGCGAGGGGAACTCGGGGACGGTGAACCAGGACTTCACGCTGTCGCTCGACAACCCGAGTGGCAAGACGGTCACCGTGAACTGGACCACCAACGATGTCACCGCCACAGCCGGGTCGGACTACGTCGCGGCGAGCGGCACGGTGACCTTCAACCCGGGCGAGACCTCGAAGACCGTAACCGTCCAGGTGACCGGTGACACCATCAACGAGATCAACGAGTCCTTCTCCGTCGATCTGTCCGGCAACACGAACGCGACGATCGCGGACGGCCAGGGCGTGGGCACGATCGTGGACGATGACCCGCAGCCCGGCATCTCGATAACCGACGCCACGGTCCAGGAGGGGAACTCGGGGACGGCGAACGCGAGCTTCACGGTGTCGCTCGACAACATGAGCGGCCGCACGATCACCGTCGACTGGACCACCAACGACGGGACCGCCACGGTCGGGTCCGACTACGTGAGCGGGAGCGGCACGCTCACGTTCAGCCCCGGCCAGACGACGAAGACGATCTCCGTTGCCGTGAAGGGCGACACGCTCGACGAGTACGACGAGACATTCTCGGTGGACCTGTCGAACCCCGTGCACGCGACGATCCAGGACGGCCAGGGGATCGGCACGGTCACGGACGACGACGCTACGCCGGCCCTCAGCATCAATGGCGTGTTGCAGGCGGAAGGCGACAGCGGAACGACGCCCGCCGCGTTCACCGTGTCGCTCGACAACCCGAGCGGCAAGACCGTGACCGTCGACTGGACCAGCACGAACGGAACCGCCACGGCCGGCTCGGACTTCTCGGCCGCGAGCGGCACCGTCGTGTTCGCCCCGGGCCAGACCTCGAAGACGGTGTCGGTGAGCGTGAGCGGCGATGTCACCTACGAGAACGACGAGACGTTCACGGTAGACCTATCGAATCCCGTGAACGCGACGATCGCCGGCGCCCAGGGTATCGGGACGATCCTGAACGACGATGCGCCGCCCAGCCTGAGCATCGGGGACGTCGCGCAGTCCGAGGGTGACAGCGGCACCACGACGATGACCTTCACCGTCGGCAAGACGGGAGCCACCGCGCTGCCGGCGACGGTCGATTGGGCCACGTCGGACGCCACCGCGGCGGCCGGCAGCGACTACACGGCGGCGAGCGCTTCGCTGACCCTCGCCCCCGGGCAGGTCACCGCGACCATCTCCGTGAGCGTGACCGGAGACGTCACGTTCGAGCCGAACGAAACCTTCGACGTCAACCTCTCGAACCCGGGCGGAGCCACGATATCCGGAGGGCCTGGCGTGGGGACGATCCAGAACGACGATCCGCTCCCCTCCATCTCCGTGAGCGACGCCTCCCAGTTCGAGGGCGACGGCGGCACGAAGGACGCCACGTTCAACGTGACGCTGTCGAACCCCAGCTATCAGAGCATCACCGCCGACTGGACGACCAACGACGGGACCGCCTCGGCCGGTGCCGACTACATCGCGGACACGGGTTCCGTCACGTTCGGGCCCGGCGAGACCACGAAGCCGGTCGTCGTCAAGGTGCGAGGGGACGCCCTGAACGAGTTCGACGAGACCTTCACGGTGGACCTGTCGAATCCCGTGCAGGCAACGGTCGCCGACGCTCAGGGCGCCGGCAGGATCATCGATGACGACGGGCCCGTCGCCGTCTCCGTGGGCGACGCCTCGGCGGCCGAAGGCAACAGCGGCACGATGACGCTCGATCTCTCCCTCTCTCTCGACGCACCCAGCGGGAAGACGCTGTCGGTCGACTGGTTCACGAACGATGGGACGGCCACGGCCGGCTCGGACTACTCGGCCGCCAGCGGCACGGTGACCTTCCCGCCCGACGTCCTGAACGAGACGATCTCCGTGCCGATCCAGGGGGACGTCGCCTACGAGCGCAACGAGACGTTCACCGTGGATCTCTTGAACCCCACGAACATGACGATCGCCGATGCTCAGGCCGTGGGCACGATCACGAACGACGACGCGACGCCGAGCTTGACGATGGACGACATCAGCATGAACGAAGGCAACGCCGGCTCGACCGTCGCGACGTTCACCGTATCGCTCGCAGGATCGACGGCGCTTCCCGCCCAGGTTGATTGGTCCACCGGCGGAGGGACGGCGACGAGTGGCACAGACTACGTCTCGGCGAACGGTACCGTCAGCTTCGCGCCGGGGGAAGCCTCCAAGACGTTCACCGTCCAGATCAAGGGCGACAAGACGTTCGAGGCCGACGAGACGTTCGACGTGGACCTGACGAACCCAACCGACGCCTCGATCGACGGCGCCCAGGGCGTGGGCACGCTCCGCAACGACGACAAGCGACCCACGAAGCTGACGCTCGGCGTGGCCAAGGCGCGCAAGTCCCTGTCGGCCCAGGGCACGCTCTCGGGCGGAGCCCAGCCCGGGATGAAGGTCACCGTCACCCTGCTCGAGCTGAAGGGCAAGAAGTACGTGAAGGCCGGCCTGCGCACCGTCCCGCTCACGAAGGTCACGGGCGGGCTGGGCCACTACCGAGCGAAGTTCAAGCGGCCGGCCAAGGGGAGGTACGAGTTCATCGTGTCCTTCCGGGGCGACGCCGGGCACCTGAAGAGCCGCGGCCTCAAGAAGTTCCAGCTCTAGCCCCGGCACCCACCCTAGGCCTACACCTGCGCGCTGGAGTGGCCAACGGTCCGCCTTGCCCTAACTGAGGGGAGGCTCGAATCGATCGACGGCGAAGTGATCGAGGAGGTGAGGGGGCGAGCTCGTAGCCGCCAGTTCACGAGCGCGACCATGCGGACTTACAGCCTGGACGGACCTGATCATTTCATGTAACCGACGGGGGTCCCTACGCGTCCTTGAGCCCGTGATGGGTGGATGCTGAGATCGAATATGGACCGACTGGCTGCTACCGACACCGGCAAGCTGGGCGAGCTGTACGTGCGTCACGCCGACGATGCCGTCCGGCTGGCGTACCTGCTGACGGGAGACCTCGCCCTCGCGGAGGACCTCGTCCAGGACGCCTTCGTCCGCCTGGCGGGGCGGCTGGTCCACCTCAGAGACCCCGGCGCCTTCGATGCGTACCTGCGGAGGACCGTCATGAACCTCAGCAACTCACACTTCCGCAGGAAGAAGGTTGAGCGTGCCTACCTGGCGCGTGCCCGGGGCGCGATCAGGACGCAGGATGGCCCTTGGTCCGATCGGTCGGTCGAGGACCGAGACCCGCTCTGGCAGGCCCTGGGGCGGCTCTCCAGGCGCCAGCGCGTCGCCATCGTCCTGCGGTTCTACGAGGACCTGCCCGAGCGAGAGGTAGCCGAGATCCTGAAGTGCCGTCCGGGGACCGTGAAGTCGCTGGTGTCGCGAGGGCTCGAGACGTTGAGGAACGAGATCCGAGGTGAAGGCCGGTGAATGACATGCGTGATGATCTCCGCGAGCTCCTACGGCGCAGGGCCGCCCAGGTGCCTCCACATCTTGAATTGCCCCGCTCGCTGACGGGACGAGCCCGCCGCCGGATCGCCTTGAACGCGCTGGCGGTGGGGCTGACGGTCCTCTTGCTGGCGGGCGGCGCCTTTGCCGGCGTGCGAGCCTTCCGCGCAGCACCCGTCCGGCAGCCGGAGGGAGAGCCAACGACTTCGTCCGATCAACACACTCCCTCAGCCTCGACGATCCCCGTGTGCACTTCGGCACGACTTCGGGCGGTCGGATCGATGCAGGGAGCCGCCGGCTCGCGGGAGGGCGGGATCAGCCTGGCGAACCTGTCGGATGCGACCTGCACGCTTCAGGGCACGCCGACCATCACGCTGCTGGACCAGAACCTGGAGCCGGTCACCTCTGGCGTGACGCTCGGCTCTTCGCCGCCAGGCTGGGCCGCCGACGGATCGCCGGAGCCGGCAGGCTGGCCAGTCGTCACGGTCCGCCCCGGCGATTCCGCGTTCGTGCGGATCCGCTGGTCCAACTGGTGTCCAGATGGCCGCCCCGCGCCCCTGTGGCGTCTTGACATCCCGGGTGGTGGAACCGTCGACGTCAACGGATTTGAGGCGGTGACGCCTCCACCATGCAACGGTCCAGGTCAGCCCTCGACGGTCGAAGAGGGGCCATTCGAGCCGGGTACGGGCCCGTAGATCACTGCAAGCGCCAGAGAGGCGGTTGGGTAGCCACCCTTTGCACTGGGCTTCGGGGCGGACCAGGGGCAAGGCTCGCGGGTTGAACGACGGTTCAAACCCGTGATAGAACCGCTCGGGCAGACCCCCGGGAGGTAGGCGATGGGCGAGGAAGAGGCCATCAGGACCGCGTTCCACGAGGTCACCGAGGCGATGGGAGGCGGCCACGTCGCGGACGGCGGCTGGATGTGGTCGACGGGCTTCGGCGACGTGGAGAAGGAGTACGCCGCGGTCCGCGACGACGTCGCCGTGTGGGACGTGTCGCCCCTCAACAAGTGGGACCTCCGCGGCCCCGACGCGGTGCGCGCCGCCCAACGGGTCCATTCCCACGACATCCTCGGCATGGAGGTCGGCCAGGTCCACTACGGCGCTTTCCTCGACCGGGACGGCTTGATGGTCGACGACGGGACCGTGTTCAAGCTCGCCGACGACCACGTGTGGGTGATGACGAACGGGATGGAGCACCAGGAGTACTTCGCCGATGCCCTCGCGGGGTTCGACGTCGAATTCGAGTGGATCGCGCCCCGCATGCCGCACATCGGGGTGATCGGACCCCGCTCCCGAGAGGTCGTCTCGAAGCTCACCGACGCCGACGTCGGCGACTTGCGGTACTTCCGGTTCATCCCGGAGCCGGCGAAGGTGGGGGGCGTGCCCGTGTACCTGTCGCGCACCGGGTTCGGCGGCGAGAAGGGATACGAGTTGTTCCTGACGAACCCAGACGACGCCCCCGATCTGTGGACAGCCGTGACCGGGGCGGGCGTCACTCCCTTCGGCGCCGACGCGATCGAGATCCTGCGGACCGAGTCGGGCGGTATCGTCACCGACTACGACTACGAGGCACACCGGCGGTCGCCGTACGACTTCAACCTGGACTACGTCGTCAAGCTCGACGCGCCGGGGGAGTTCCTGGGTAAGGAGCCGCTCCGCGCCATCGCCGAGGGCCCGCCGAACCGGTTCGTGACGCTGCGTTATGAGGCGGACGAGCTGCCCGAGTACGGGGCGGCCGTGTCCAAGGAGGGCGATGAGATCGGCGTGCTCACCACTCCCACCGACAGCCCGCGCTACGGGAAGATCGGCATGGCCGTGCTGCGAACGGATCAAGCCGCCCTCGGGAACGTCGTGGAGGTCGCCCTGGGGGATGGCTCGATCCAGGCGACGGTCGACGTGCTCCCGATTTACGACACCGAGAAGAGGCGCCCGCGCGCCTAGGGGCCGGTCCGCACCTCCACGATCCTGAGGGGGAACACCCCCGCGGTTGAGCCGTATCCTCTCGGCGTCATGGAGGAAGCCGTGCTGGTGGGGGTGGTCCCGAACTTCAGCGAGGGGCGGCGGCAGGACGTCATCGAGGCCATCGTCGAGGCCCTCCAGGTGCCGGGCGTGAAGCTCGTGTACCGGCAGGCCGACCCCGACCACAACCGTCTGGACACGACGCTGATCGGGAGCCCGGATGCCGTGAAGCGGGCCGCACTCGCCGGCGCCGCGAAAGCCGTCGGGCTCATCGACATGGACCGACATTCCGGCGGCCACCCGCGGATGGGGGCCGTCGACGTGATCCCGTTCATGCCGATCCGCGGCTTCACCATGGAGGACACGATCAAACTGGCCCGTGACTTCGCGAAGGAGCTCGCCGACGCCCTGAACGTGCCGGTCTACCTGTACGATCGTGCCGCGCTCTCGCCGGAACGGCAGAGCCTGGCCGAGGTCCGCCGGGGCGAGTACGAAGGGCTGAAGGAGGCCGTGGCCCGGGGCGAGCGGCTCCCCGACTTCGGACCTCATGAGATCGGGAAGGCAGGCGCGGTCGCCGTCGGGGCCCGAAAGCCCCTGATCGCTTTCAACATGTACCTCTCGGGAACCGACGACGACGGGGCGAAGGAGATCGGGCGGGCGGTGCGCGAGTCCTCGGGCGGCCTACCGGCGGTCCGGGCCATCGGTTTCCTCGTTCCGGAGCGCGGTTGCGTCACGGTGTCGATGAACCTGGTGGACTACGAGGTAACCGGCCTCCGTGGCGCGTTCGACGCAGTCGCGGCGGAGGCCGCCAAGCGAGGCATGGAAGTGCTGGACAGCGAGATCGTCGGTCTGGTGCCGCAGGCGGCCCTGTCCGAGGATGACGTGGCGTACCTGCGACTGGAGGGATTCGATGCGGCCAAACAAGTGCTGGAGCGGCTCGTGAGCCGGGCAAGGAACGGCATCGGCGGGCAGACGGTCGAGGGGTTCCTGAAGGACCTGGGGTCGGACGCGGCGACGCCGGGGGGCGGCGTCGTGGCAGCGCTGTCGGGAGCGGCGGGAGCCGCGCTGATCGGCATGGTGGGCCGCCTGACCATCGGCCGCAAGGGATACGAGGACCTCGAGGCCCGCATGCGGGAGCTGGTCGCCGAGGCCGATCGGTCCCGAATCGGGTTGCTGGAGCTGGCCGATCACGACGCGCACGCCTTCGATGGGGTCATGGCGGCGTTCAAGATGTCGAAGGAGACGGACGGGCAGAAGGCCGCCAGGGCCGCCGCGATCCAGGCCGGGTACCGGCGGTCCGCCGACGTTCCCATGGAGATCGCACGCGCGGCCGTCGCGCTGATGCCCCTTGCGGCGGAAGCGACGGAGTCGGGAAACGTGAACGCGGCCTCCGACGCAACGTGCGCCGCGCAGATGCTGCACGCAGCGGCCCTGTGCGGCATCTACAACGTGGAGATCAACCTCGCGCCGCTGAAGGACAGGGCGGCGGCGGCGGCGATGGCCGGCGAGGTGGCCCAACTCCGGGCCCGGGCGGATGAGCTCCTGATGGCCGCGGCCGCCGCGTTCAAGCGGCGCCTGGCGTCCTAGAACAGGCCGACGGTCCGGCCCTCCTCGTCGATGTCGACCTTCATGAAAGCCGGCGTCTTGCCCAACCCGGGCATGCGCTGCATGTCGCCGCACAGCACCACGACGAACCCGGCGCCGGCCGCCGGGACCACCCCGCGGACCGGCAGCCGGTAGCCGCGGGGGCGGTTCAGCATGAGCGGGTCGTGCGAGAGCGACAGGTGGGTCTTGGCCATGCACACCGGCGCCTCGCCGAACCCCAGCGCCTCCATCCGGACGATGTCCTTCTCCGCCTGGGGCTGATAGTCGACGCCGTCGGCCCCGTACAGCTTCGTGGCGATGGCCTCGACCTGCTGCTTGATGGGGGTCCCGTTGGGGGTGAGCTGCGAGAAGTCGTTCGGCTTCTCGCAGGCCTCCACGACCGCCTCGGCCAGCTCTAGGGCGCCATCGCCCCCCCTGAAGAACCCGTCGTTCAAGACGACCTTCTCGGCGCCGGCCTCGGTCGCCAGCTGATCGACGAGGCCCAGTTCTTCGTCGGTGTCCGTCGTGAACCGGTTGATCGAGACGACGCAGGGCAGCTGGTAGGCCTTCACGATCTCGATGTGCGCCGCAAGGTTCTCCGAGCCGCGTTTCAGTGCGTCGATGTCCTCGGTGGCCAGGTCCTCGAACGGCATTCCGCCGTGCGACTTGAGGGCCCGGATCGTCGTGACAAGCACGGCCGCCGATGGCTCGAATCCACCGAGGCGGCACACGATGTCGCAGAACTTCTGGAACCCGAGGTCGGAGGCGAACCCTCCTTCCGTGACGACGTACTCGGCCAACTTGAGCGCGATGCGATCCTCGATGATGGAGTTGTTCGCGTGCGCGACGTTTCCGAATGGGCCGGCATGGATCATCACCGGCTGGCCCTCCAAGGTCTGGACCAGGTTCGGCTTGACGGCGTCCTTCATGATGACCGTCATCGCGCCGGCGACCTTCAACTGCTCGGCGGTGACTGGCTCACCCTCGTACGTGAACGCGACCACGATCCGGCCCAGCCGCGACCGGAGGTCCTGGAGGTCGCTCGACAGCGCGAGCACGGCCATGATCTCCGAGGCTGCCGTGATCACAAAGGAGTTCTCACGGGGTACGCCGTGGGCCTTGCCGCCCAGCCCGATGACGGTGTACCGGAGCTCGCGGGCGTTCACGTCCAGCGACCGGGGCCAGGTGATCGTGGGGGGATCGATGTTCAGCCGGTTCCCGAAATAGAGCGACGCGTCCAGGGCCGAGGCCAGCAGGTTGTGGGCGGCTGTCACCGCGTGGAAGTCCCCGTTGAAGTGGAGGTTGATGTCCTCCATGGGCAGGACCTGCGCGTACCCGCCCCCGGTGCCCCCGCCCTTGATCCCGAAAACCGGACCCATGGACGGCTCGCGCAAACACAACACGACGCTCTTGCCGAGCTTGCCGAGTCCTTGGGTTAGCGAAGCCGAGGTGGTGGTCTTGCCCTCACCGGCCTTCGTGGGCGTGATGGCCGTCGTGATGACGAGCTTGCCGTCGGGGCGGTCGGCCAGGCGGTCGAGCACGGACAGGGCCACCTTGGCCCGGTACCGGCCGTAGAGCTCGATCTCATCCTCCCCAAGGCCGAGGTCGGCGGCGACCTCCGCGATGGGGCGGAGCACGGCTTCCTGTGCGATCTGCAGTCCGGACTTCATCGCGGGCACCCCCTGCTGGTCGGATATCCGCGCGTGAGGATACCCGAGCGCTCGCGAGAGCGAGGGGTCCGAACGCCCCAACCCGGCACGTCCCAGCGTCCCCCGCACATTGCCGCGTAACCCCCGGGACGGCGATACTGCCCGCCGTGGACATCCCGTCGTTCCTGCGGATGTACCCGCCGTTCGAGGAGCTCGAGGAGGAGCGGTTGTCGAACGTCGTCCGGCACACGCACATCGAGTTCTTCCCCGCGGGGCAGGTGATCCTCCAGCAATCAGGCGAGCCGGCTCGGTTCCTGTACGTCGTTCGGACCGGCGCCGTGGAGCTGATCGACGAGGACCAGGTCGTCGACCAGCTTGGGGAGGGCGAGGTGTTCGGGCACCCCTCGATGCTCTCGGGCCTGGGGCCGTCGTTCACGGTACGGGCCCACGAGGACGCGCTGTGCTACCTGATCGATCAGGAGACGGCCGAGGAGATCATGAAGACCCAGCCCGGCCTGGCGTTCCTGTCGGCGAGCCTCCGGCGGCGGATGATCCGGGCCGTCGAAGGCATCGACCCGGAGAAGGTCGATCCGTGGAAGACGCCGGTGCGGGCCTTGATCCGCCGGCCCCCCATCTCCGCGCCGCCGACGTTCACCGTACGGGAGGCGGCGGAGTTGATGACCCGGCAGAAGGTCTCATCGCTGCTCGTGCAACGGCCTGCGGGGTGGGGGATCGTGACCGACCGGGATCTGCGCTCGCGCATCCTGGCCTTGGGCCGCAGTCCCGACACGATCATCGGGGAGATCCTCTCGTTCCCGGCGTTCACGGTGGACGCGGCGACCATCGTGGCGGAGGTCATCGCCCTCATGCTCGAACTCGGCGTGCACCACATCCCGGTGGTCGACGAGGACGGCCAGATCATAGGGGTCGTGACCCACACCGACCTCATGGCCCTCGAGCAGAAGACCCCGTTCCTGCTCAAGAGCGCGATCGAGCGGGCGCCGGACGAGCTCACCGCGGTGGAGGCGGCGTTGGGCCTCGGGAAGACTGTGTGCTCGCTCGTGGAGGCCAACGTCGACCCCATCGACATCGGTCACGTCGTGGCCGTTGCCATTGACTCGCTCACCAAGCGGCTCGTGGAACTCGGGATCCGCCGGTTCGGCGACCCGCCGTGCAAGTGGGCCTGGTTGGCGCTGGGAAGCGAAGCCCGTCGGGAGCAGGCCCTGCTGACCGACCAGGACAACGCGCTGGCCTACGATCCCGGTGAGGCGGCCGCCGACGCCGTGGACCCGTACTTCGAGAAGCTGGCCAACCACGTCAACGTGCACCTGGAGCAGGCCGGGATCCCCCGGTGCCGCGCGGGAGTGATCGCCGCCAACCGCGAGTGGCGGGGATCGGTTGCGGAGTGGGCGTTCCGGTTCAAGCGGTGGATGACCGACCCCGGCCGGGTGGGCAGCGCGTTCACCGGAATCGCGTTCGACTACCGGTCGGTGGCCGGGCCCCTCGACGTCGAGCAGGCCCTCGACGAGCTCATCCGCACGGCCCCACGTGAGCCCCAGTTCCTCCGGCACCTCGGCCGTGGCGCCGTGGAGTCGAAGCCACCGACGGGGTTCCTGAAGGATGCCGTGGTGGAGGCCAAGGGGAAGAGCGCGGGGACGCTCGACGTGAAGCACGGCGGCATCACCTTGATCACGAACCTCGCTCGCGTGTACGCGGTCTCCGCCGGATTCACGGAGAACCGTACGGTGAGCAGGTTGCGCGAGGCGGTCACGGTGGGCCACATCGAGGAAGAGACCCGCCAGGGGCTCGAGGAGTCGTTCCGGCTGATGTGGCAGATCCGCCTGGAGCATCAGACCCGTCAGGTCCGGGGCGGTCTGCCGCCGGACGACCTGGTGGACCCGCGGGCGCTCGGTCCGCTCACCCGCCAGGGGTTGAAGGAGGCGTTTCGCATGATCGAGCGAGCCCAGGATGCTCTGGCCACGGAGCTGGGTCTCCGTCGATGACGCCCGCGGATCCGGTCCGCCCGGCGCCGCCCTACTCGGGGCACAGGAAGACCCCGTGGAACCGGGTTGAGCTCGCCGCTTTGGACTTCGAAGCCACTGGCCTGAACTTCGACCGCGACACGGTCATCTCGTTCGGAGTGGTGCCCATCCGGAACGGGCGGATCGAATTGGGCGAGGCCGTCTACGAACTGGTCGATCCCGGCGACGTCCCGCATTCGCACGAGGCCGTCGCGATCCATGGCCTGCGCCCGGTCGACCTGCAAGGGAAGCTCTCGCTCAATGAGG
>JAHEXX010000164.1 GCA_023251895.1 bacterium | reverse complement strand
TGCGGGCCATCGGCGTGATCACCTCGATCATCGGCATCATGGCCGTGGCTCCCCGCAGCGAGACCGAGCGGGGCATGAAGGCCATCAACCGTGGCTTCTTCCTGTCGGCGGCGATCTCCGCGGCCGCGGTGTTCGTCCTGTCGGGCGCCTACATGGACGAGTATCGCCCGGCGATCGCCGTCCTGTTCGGCCTGATCCTGGCCAGTGTGATCCAGGTGCTGACCGAGCACTTCACGTCGACCCACCGCAAGCCGGTCAAGGAGATCGCCGAGGCCTCCCAGACTGGACCGGCCACGGTCATCCTGTCCGGGTTCTCGGTGGGTCTGGAATCCACCGTGTGGTCGATCCTGGTGATCGGCGCGGTGATGGTGGGGGCGTTCTACCTGGGCGACACGCTCGCCGAGCGCCTGTACTTCATCTCGCTCACCGGCATGGGGATGCTGACCACCGTGGGGGTCATCGTGTCGATGGACACCTACGGCCCGGTGTCGGACAACGCGCAGGGCATCGCGGAGATGTCCGGCGAGTTCGCGGGACGGCCGGCGGAGATCCTGACCGGCCTCGACGCCGTGGGGAACTCGACGAAGGCCATCACGAAGGGTATGGCCATCGCCACCGCGGTGATCGCGGCCACGTCCCTGTTCGGATCGTTCGCCGAGGCCGTCCTGGGGGCGCTGAAGAGCAGCGCGGCGGAGTTCCCCATCAGGATCAACAGCCCGGACATCCTGGTCGGGCTCCTGATCGGCGGCGCGGTGCCCTTCCTGTTCTCCTCGCTCGCGATCCGGGCGGTGGGGCGGGCCGCCTCCCAGGTCGTGGTGGAGGTCCGCAACCAGTTCCGCGAGCACCCCGGGATCATGGACTTCAAGGAGAAGCCGGACTACGCGCGCGTGGTCGACATCTGCACCAAGACGTCCCTCCGGGAACTGATGACGCCGGGGCTGCTGGCGGTGCTGTCGCCCGTGTTCGTGGGGTTCGCCCTGAAGGCCGAGGCCTTGGGGGGGTTCCTGGCCGGCGCCATCCTCACGGGGCAGCTCCTCGCCGTCATGCTGTCGAACGCTGGCGGCGCGTGGGACAACGCGAAGAAGCTGATCGAGGAGGGCAACTACGGCGGCAAGGGCAGCGAGGCCCACAAGGCCACCATCATCGGCGACACGGTCGGGGACCCGTTCAAGGACACTGCCGGCCCGGCCCTGAACCCGCTGATCAAGGTAATGAACCTGGTCGCGCTGCTGATCGCGCCGATCGTGGTGCAACACCGGGCCGACATCGGGCTGCGCGTTGCCGTGTCGGTGGTGGCGGCCGCGGTCATCGCCGTGATGGTCTGGTTCTCGAAGTCTCGGAAGTCGGAGCTGCTGGTCGGCGCGCCCGAGGCTTCCCGGGAACCGGCTGCGGCCTCCTAGCCGCCCCCATGGGCTTCGTCAGGCGCTTCCTGGATCGCCTCTCCGAGAGCGACGAGGAACGCATGGCGAAGGAGATCCGCGACTGGGCCTCGGCCGTGCCGGACGTGGTCTCCATCGCCGATGCCCCCAAGCGTGCCCACACGAAGGTGGCCGGCGTGGTGAAGCGCATCACGGTGAATCCGATGGAGGGCAGCGAGTCTCTCGAGGCCCAGCTCTCCGACGGGACCGGAGCGGTCCAGATAGTGTGGATGGGACGCCGGGACATCGAGGGCCTGACCCTCGGGACGAGGGTGATCGTGGAGGGCGTGATCGGGGAGCAGCGGGGCGTGCGGCGGATGGTGAACCCCCGCTTCGAGTTCGGCGTTTGAAGGGAAGAGGGTCCCAACCGTGGGTTGTCTGCTGGCCATCCTGGGGCTGATCACCCCGCGCTTCGTGATCGTGATCCTGGTGCTGTTCACCGACTACCTGTCTCGCGCCTACGGGGGTTGGCTGTGGCCGACCCTGGGGTTCTTCTTCTTGCCAACGACGACGCTCGGCTACGCGATCGCCCAGAACGCGTTCAACGGCGTGCGGGGCGGAGGCGTCGTGATCGTAGTGATCGCCGTCCTGATCGACCTGGGACTGATCGGCGGCGGTGCGCGGAGCCGGCGCCGCTAGTCTGGGCGAGACTAGTTCTCACCCATGAGCGCGGCGCGGAGGACGGATTCGGCCTCCGGCGAGGCCAGTGCGAGGATCTCGTCCCCGGCCGCGACGACCGTCTCCGGCTGCGGGATCACAACGTGGCCCTCGCGGAGGATCGCGACCACGGCGGAGTCGGGCGGCGTCCGGAACTCGTAGAGGGGGTGGCCGGCGTTCGGGGAGTCATCGGGCAAGGTGATCTCAACGAGGGCTACCCTCCCGGCCTCCAGCTTCAGCAGCCGGACCATGTCGCCGACAGTCACGGCCTCCTCGACCATGGCCGTGAGGATATGGGGCGGGGACACGGACTCGTCGACGCCCCACTGCTCGTTGAACAGCCACTCGTTCCTCGGGTGGTTCACGCGGGCCAGCACCCTCGGGACCGCGAACTCCTGCTTGGCCAGGAGCGAGGTCACCAGGTTGTCCTCGTCGTCACCGGTGGCGGCCACCACGACGTCGGCGGTGGAGAGGTCGGCCTTCTGGAGCACCCACGGTTCGCAGGCGTCGCCCAGGATTACCAGGACCTCGGGCGCCCAGTCCTGGGCCGTGTGCATCGTCGCCGGGTCCTGCTCGATGACCACGACCTCGTGGCCCCGCGCGGCCAGGTCCGATGCGAGGTGCCGTCCCACGGCGCCGGCTCCGGAGATGACCACCCGCATCGTTAGTGTTCCGCCGCGGGAGTCAGGATCTCGTCTAGGGTGTCGAGCGCGTCCTTGGCCAGGATCACGTGGGCCGAATCGCCGTCCTGGAACGTGCTGCCGTGGACGGGGATGAATCCTGCCCCACCCCGGTCCACGCCGGCGACCAGGACCTTGCCCTCGACATTCAGCGAGTCGACCGGCTTGCCCACCAGGTGGTGGGGGACATCGATGCGCAACCGGAACAGGTCGCCCCCCGACAGGGTTTCCCGGATCTCCTCGCGGGGATGGGTCAGCATCAGCATGATCTGCCTCACCCCCCACCTGGTGG
>JAHEXX010000103.1 GCA_023251895.1 bacterium | reverse complement strand
GCAGGCTGTGTTCCCGTAGGAGCTGGCGTTCATCAGCTCCAGCGCCTCGTCGAGGTCAGTGGCCCGGGTGCACGACAGGAGAGGCCCGAACAGCTCGTCTCGCCACAGGGGCGTGTCGGGCCGGACCTGATCGAAGACCGTGGGCCCCAGGAAGAACCCGGGCCGCTCGGCCAGGTCGCGGCCGTCCCGGACGAGGGTGGCGCCCGTCTCCAGCCCCTGGGAGATGTAGCCCAGCAGTTCCTTCTTCCGCTCGTCTCGGATCACCGGCCGTAGTCCACGTCATCGGTCCCCGGTCCCACCCGCAGGCGGTCGGCGGCGTTCGCCACCTCGCGGGCCAGCACCTCGCCGATCTTCCCCACGCCGACCGCGACGCTCCCGGCCAGGCACCGCTGGCCGGCCATCCCGAAGGCGGAGAGCAGCATGGCATCGAGGGTCGCCTCGAGCTCGGCATCGGACATCACGACCAGCCAGTTCTTCGCCCCGCCCAGGCCCTGGACGCGCTTGCCGTGCGAGGCGCCGGTCTCGTAGATGTACTTCGCGACCGGCGCCGAGCCGACGACGCTCACCGCGTCCACCCCCGGATGCGCCAGGAGCATGTCCACCGCGTCTTTCGCCCCGTGGACCAGCTGGACCACGCCCTCGGGGAAGCCGGCCTCCCCGGCCAGCTCGACCAGGCGGACCGCCGACAGCGGCGTGCGCTGGGAGGGCTTGAGGATGAAGGCGTTCCCGGCGGCCAGGGCCGGGGCCATCATCCACAGTGGGATCATGGTCGGGAAGTTGAACGGGGTGATCCCGGCCACCACGCCCACCGGGAACCGCGACAGCTCCATGTCGATGCCGCTCGCGATCTGGTCCAGGTTCGTTCCCATCAGGAGCGTCGGCGCACCGCAGGCGAAGTCCACGACGTCGATGCCGCGGCGGACGTCGCCGCGAGCCTCCACCAGGGTCTTGCCGTTCTCCCTAGTGATGAGCTCCGCGAGCTCCTCCAGGTGCTCCTCCAGGATCTGCTTGAACCGGAACAGGACCTGCGCTCGGTCTGGCACCGCCATATCGCCCCAGGCCGGTTGGGCCTTGCGCGCGGCGGCGACCGCATCGTCGATGTCGGGCGCCGTCGCATGCGGCAGCTCTGCAATCACCTCGCCGGTCGCCGGGTTCGGGATGTACTCGACCGGTCCGGCCCCGACCCGCCACTCCCCGCCGATCAGGTTCGCTACCATCTGCATCGAATCCACTTCCCTTCCCGGCTGCCGGGCGTCGCCCCCATCATCCCGAACTCGGGAGTGGTCTGCGAGGCCGATGGGCTGGGAGGAGGCAGGCCGTCCGGCTAGGTGTCCAGGCGAGCGAGTTCCGAGTCGATCAGTCGGTGGAGCTCGGGGCGGCCGAAACTGGCGTTGTGCCCGGCGTGCACGACCTCAACGGGCAGCTCCCTGAGTCGGCGCAGCGAGCCAGCGAAGGCCTCCTTGTCGCTCACCTCGAGCGCGTCGACCACGTACACGGTGTCGCCGCTGAACAGCACGCCGGTCGCCTCCTCCCACAGCCCGATGCTCCCGGCCGTGTGCCCGGGAAGATGCAGGACCTCGAAGACCCGGTCGCCCAGTTCGATCAAGTCTGCCTCTTCGACCAGCCGGGTCGGCGTCGACGGGCGGGCCCCGAACCGCCCCCGGTCGAAGCCCCCGGGCGGCCAGGCCCGAACCGTCGTCTCGGGAACCTCGTACCCGTACTGCCGGATCTCCAGCTCGAACCAGTCCGGATAGTCGGCCCGGAACGCCGGCAGGGGGAACGGGTCCCCCACGTCCGCAGCCTCCAGCCGATGGCACACGCGCTCGTCGAAGGCGTGCAGCCCGCCCACGTGGTCGAAGTGCCCGTGGGTGACGACGGCGACCACTGGGCGAATCTCGGTGAACGGCCGAAGCTCCCCGCGCAGATCCCCGATGCCGTTCCCCGTGTCGACCACGAGGTCTCGGTCGCGGCCTCGGACGTGCCACACGTTGGACTGGAAGAAGAACTCGACGTACGGCTCGGTCAGCATGGTGACCCCGAGCCCCGCGGGTTTGGCTTTGAACCACCGGTCGGCGACGGGCAGGTCCGTGGTCATTCGCGGTCCTCGAAGAACACAGCTTCCGGGATCGGGCGGAGGCAGTGGGTCATCGCCAGGACCTGCCCGTAGCTCCCGACGCCGGGCATGGCCACGATGTCTCCCTCCCGGACCTCCGGCATGGGGTAGTCCTCGGCGAACAGGTCGTTCCCTTCGTTGATGTTCCCGGAGACCGTGACGGTCTGCGTGCGCGGCCCGTCGGCCGAGCGACACACCACGATCTCGAAGGGCGCGTCGTAGATGAAGTGCTCGGGCGCCACGTTGAAGCCGGCATCGAGCCCCACGAACATCCGGCCGGCTCGCTCCTCCACGGTGACGACCTCCGCCAGCAGCACGCCGCTCTCCTTCACCAGGAAATCCCCGGGCTCTGTCGCCACCAGCACGTCGAGCGGTCCGAGGTGCCGGGCAAGGACCGCGGCCCAGGCGTCGAGGTTCAGCGGCTGGTCACCGGGAACCTGCGGCACGCCGAGCCCTCCGCCGGTGTTCACCTCCTCGATGGGGCACCCCAGGTCCATCAGCCTGCGCACCATGACCGTGGCCCGTTCCACCGCCACCTCGAACGCCGACAGCCCGTCCATGAGGTACCCGTCGCCGACGTGGAAGTGCGCGACGTCGATCGTCAGGCCGTGCTCGCGGGCGGCCTCTACGGCCCGCCTCAGGTCCTCCTGGAAGATGCCGAACTTCGTGGGCTTCTCGGCGCCGCTGTAGAAGGTCTCGCCGATGCCGCCCCACCCCGCGCCGGCGCGAGGGTTCAGGCGCAGCCCCAGGCGACGACCCGGGTCGCGCCGTCCCACGCGTTCGATCTGCGTGATCAGGTCGACGTTGATGTGGATGGGATGAGCCAACAACACGTCGAGGTCGCGATCGGAGACGTTCGTGCCTGTGTAGCTGATCTCCCCCGGTCCCCAGCCATGGGCCGATGCGTGCAGCACCTCCCCCGGGGAACACACGTCCATCCCCACACTCCCCGGCGTGCCGGGTGAACCGAGGGCTCGGACGAACCGCAGGACCTCGGGCTCCCGCTGGGCCTTCAGGGCCAGGCGGACCAGATGTCGGAGGCCGGCCCCGGCCATGGCTCCCTGGAGCGCTCGAGCCTGCTCCTCGATCCGCCGCAGGTCGTACGCGTACAGCGGCGTGCCGTATTCGCGGGCCAGGGACTCGGCGTCGCGGCCGGCCACGTGCAGCCGCCCCTCCCGGATATCCAGGCCGGGACGGGCCCACCACGTGCGGGTGTCGGCGGTGTGCTGGATGGCGGTCTCCTGCCGATACATGTTCCATGGAAAGCGGCCCGCGGAACGGAGCCCAACTGTACCTTGGGCGCATGCGCAGACGCCTGATCGTCCTGACCCTCGGTCTGGCCCTGGTCGCCGCACAGGCAGACCCCGCCGCCGCCGTGACCAACGTGCGCGCCCTCAACAACTACTTCCAGGTCAGCCGGATCACGATCCAGGTGGACCGCGCGTTCGGTGGACGTCGTCCGGCCACCACACGGTCACCGCTTACCGAGGGCAGTGGTCGAAGAACACCGTGATCGGATCGGGGCGGGCGACGGCGTTCACGTTCCGGCGGGCCGGCTTGTACAGGTACTACTGCGTGTACCACGCCACCCTGCACCCGGACGGCACGTGCTCCGGGATGTGCGGAACCGTCCGGGTCAGGTGAGCTAGGACTTCGAGCCGGACCAGGCGGCGATCCCGCCGACGGCGCCGACCAGCCCGCCGACGAGGGACGCGTACAGCCCGAAGGCCGCGCTGACGTCCTCGCCGGTCGCGTAGACCGACCCAATCTGGGCGAAGGCGATCCCAGCCAGCACGACGCACAGGATCCCGCACACGGAGGCCACGAGGGCCGCCGTCCGCTTCGCGGGCTGGTCCCTGGCCACCATGAAGATGATCCCGGCGAACACGAGGACGGCGCCGAAGATCATCTCGCCGGCGCCGGTCCAGTGGTCCAAGCCGGACTGGGTACCCTTCCCGGCTACACCGAACCAGCCCAGGAAGACCCCGATGAACGCCATGAAGCCGCCGACCGCGGCCACGATCGGCATGTATGAAAGCTGTGTATCGGTTCTGGTGTCCGTATCCATACCGTTCCCTTTCGTCCCCGGACCACTCATTCTTGAGCCCCAGACCCCCGGATTCAACGACCGTCGGGGTGAACTCGTGCGTGCGTGGGGCGTCCGGAAGACGGCCACAAGGGTGGAGGTGAGCGGATTCGAACCGCCGGCCTCTGCCGTGCGAAGGCAGCGCTCTACCGGGCTGAGCTACACCCCCGGAACCGGCGGCTAGCGTAGCAAAGGGGTCCCGGCGGACAAGGATGCTACTCCCCGCTCAGAACGTCCTTGGTGTGGCGGTCCAGCGCGTCGTGCAGGTTCCGGGAGACGATCGCGACCGACAGGTCGCCCCGGGTCCTCTCGATGATGCTCCGGGCGACGTCGGTGGACCGCCGGAGGTTCCCAGTGATGGCGTCGGGATAATCCATCGTGACGAGCAGGTAGTACATCTCGTCCATCGCCGACAGGAGGGCCTCGCCCCGGTCGACCTGACCGGTCCTGAGCAGGTCCAGTATGTGTCGGCGGCACTCCCCGATGGCCTCGGCAAGCCCGTTCACGTACGGCGCGATGTCGACCCTGAGTTCGTCGGGCTTCGGCACGGGATCCCCGAAGATCACGGCGTCGGTGATCCGGGCCTCGGCGTACTCCTTCTCCGCGTCCTGCAGGTGGCCGGCGTACCGGACGTCGGGCTGCTCGCCCACGGCGCCGATACCTTCATCGAGGGCAGCTCGCGCGTCGGCCATCAAACGGGCGGCTTCCTCTCGCTCCCCACGGTGGACGGCCCGGATGGCGTTCGCGGAGGAGCGGATGGCCCGGCGGGCGGCGGGGAGCGCGCGCTCGCGGGCGGCGCTCTTCTCGTCGAAGCGGTGGCGGAGCTCGTCGGCGAGGTCGTCCAGGTTCACCGGACGGATGGGCTCAGGCGTGCGCCGCCTCGGCCCCGCGCGGTCGAACGATCACCCTGATCTGCTCGCCGTCGTAGGAACCGAGCCCCCCGAACACCGGACGCGGGGTGCGGCTGTGGCCCTCCGCTGCGAACCTCCGGCCGGCGGCGGCTTGAGCGGGCGTCCGCGGCGGGGCCGGCGCGGCGGCGCGAACGGTGTGCCGGACCTGCGTCTGCGGGCTCTGCTGGTTGATCGTGATGAGCAGGCTGACGTAACCGAACAGCAGGGCGGTGAACGCTCCGGTCGCCCACCACACCGGGCGGAGCGGCGGGACCAGGCCGATCAGGAACGTGAAGCCGATGCACTCGATGAGGAAGACGAAGATCTGCCGGCGACGGCGGATAGCGCGGGCCTTGCCCCGTTCGCGCGGGCCGAGGAACCGAGCGCCCTTTCGGGGGGCGACGATCCAGCGACCCCGTCCCTCAGTGTCGGCCAGGAGATCCATGTTCCGGTCGAAGTCCTCCACCTGTCTTTGTACGGACGCCTTCCGTTTGCTTGAAGGCAGCAGGAAGGCCGCCCATATGATGCCTAACCCCGCCAAGAGCAGCCAATCCATGCGCAGCCCTCCTGTCCGCCTATTCCCCGGTTCGGCCACAACATATGGGCTGGAATTGCACGCTATCGCGCTATATATGGGGATTCAAATACGGCGTGTGTAATTTTCGCACAGGACTTTTCCACAGCCTTGGAAACCGGATGAGACTACTCGACCCGGTAGTGCCCGCTCTTGCCGCCCCGCTTCTCCAGCAGGCGGAGCCCGTCGATGCGGGCGGCCCGGTCGAAGGCCTTGGCCGTGTCGTACAGGCTGAGAGCCGCAACCGCCGCCGCGGTGAGCGCCTCCATCTCGACGCCGGTGCGGTCCCTGGCCCGGACGGTGCTCTGGACCCGGATCCGGCCGGTCGCCTCGTCCGATTCCACGAGCACCTCGGCCCCGGTCACGGCGATGGGGTGGCAGAACGGGAGCAGGTCTGGGGTCCGCTTCACGCCCATCACACCGGCCACTCGGGCTGCCTCCAACGGGTTTCCCTTGGGTGTGCCGGCGACGAGCTGCGCACAGGCATCCGGCGTCATGGTGACCACGCACTCGGCCACGGCCTCCCGATCCGTCACCTCCTTGCCCCCGACCTCGACGATCCGCGCCACGCCCTCGTCGCGTCCCATCAGTCCTCCGACGACCGGAACAACATGACCCGGACCTCCGTGCCGGCCTCGGCCGTCTCGACGCCAACCGGGATCATCGCCAGGCCATTGGCTCGGGCGACCGTGGAGATCAGGTTGGACCCGCGGCCCCCGGTCGGCGAGGCCACCCAGCCCTCCGGGCCCCGACGGACCCGAACCCGGGCGAATTGGAGCTTGCCCTTGGGCCCCGAGACGTCGGCGTCGATCTTCGCGTTGATCTCCGGGCGGAGGAGCTGCTTGCGTCCCATCATCTTCATCAGCGCGGGACGGATGAACACCTCGAACGACACGAACACGCTGACGGGGTTCCCGGGCAATCCGAAGTAGGGCTTCCCCTCGATGTGGCCGAAGGCCTGCGGCATCCCCGGTTGCATGGCCACTCGATAGAAGTCCAGGTCGCCCCGACGGAAGAACGCCGCCTTCACCACGTCGCGTTCCCCCACCGATACACCGCCGGAGGAGACGAACGCGTCGGCCCGGATCAGGTGGGACAGTACCGTCTCCTTCAGCGCTTCGACGTCGTCCTTCACCGCGCCGGCGAGGACGGGAACGGCACCGGCCTCGCGGAGAGACCCGAACAGCATGTAGGCGTTGGAGTCCCGGATCTGCCCAAACTCCGGGGTCTGAGTAGGCGGGATCAGCTCGTCGCCGGTCGAGAGCACCACGACGCGCGGGCGGGGGTGCACGAGGGGGACCGGCACGCCGGCCGTGGCCAGCAGGCCGAGCTCCGCTGCGCTCAGGCGTTGCCCCGACCGGATCAGGGTCTCCCCAGCCCGCACGTCTTCACCCACCGGCCGGACGTGTTTGCCAGCCGGGCTCGACGCCAGGATCCTCACGATCTCGCCCTCGACCGCGCAGTTCTCGATGGGGACGATCGTGTCGGCTCCCGCGGGGATGGGGGCGCCGGTGGCGATGCGGATCGCCTCGCCGCCGCCGACCGTTCCCTCCGGCCGGTGGCCGATCAGGGCCCGGCCCACGATCTTGAGCTCGACCGGGATGGCCGGGGTTGCGTCCCGGATGTCGGACGAACGCACGGCGAACCCGTCCATGGCCGAGGACGCGAAGCCCGGGATGTCCTCCCGCGCCACCACCTCCCTCGCCAGCACGCAGCCGTAGGCCTCGGCGAGCGGGAGCTCCAGCGGCGCGAGGGGCTCTATCTTCGACAGGACCCGCTCCCTAGCCTCCTCGACCGGGACCAGTCCCTCGGGGTTGTCATGGTCGTGGACGTGCGCGGGGGCGTCGGCCATGCCCGCAGTCTAGCCGCGGTCGTTCACAGCAGCTTCTTGCGCTGGACCAGGTCGGCCAGGAACTGGCTGAACTCGCGGCCGACGTCCTCGCGATCGACCGCCATCTCGACGGTGGCCTTCAGGTAGTCGAGTTTGTTCCCCACGTCGTACCGCCCGTTCTCGAACACGTAGGCGTAGACGGCCTGCTCCTTGGCCAGCAGGTTGATGGCGTCCGTAAGCTGCACCTCGCCGCCCTTGCCCGGCTGGGTGTCGCGGAGCGCGTCGAAGATCTCCGGCGTCAGGACGTACCGGCCTATGGCCGCGAGGTTCGATGGAGCCTCTTCCGCCGGCGGCTTCTCCACGATGGAGACGATCCGGGCCAGGTTGTCCTCCACGAACTCGGGCTCGATCGAGCCGTACAGGCTGATCTCGTCGCGGGCCACCTCCTGCACGGCGATGACGCTGCGCCCGTAGCGCTCGTGCACTTTGAGCATCCCCTGCAGCAGCTCCGTGCTCTCGGCCAGGATGTCGTCGCCCAGCAGGCAGGCGAACGGCTCCCCGGCCACGTGCTGCTCCGCCACGGCCACCGCGTGCCCGAGGCCGAGGGGGTCGCGCTGTCGGATGTAGTGGATCGTGGCCATGTCCGTGATCTGGCGGACCTCCTTCAACTCGTCGAACTTCCCCTTGGTCTCGAGGAAGTACTCGAGCTCGAAGGAACGGTCGAAGTGGTCTTCGATCGAGCGCTTGCCCCGCCCGGTCACGATGAGGATGTCGGTCAGCCCGGCCCGGACGGCCTCCTCGACGACGTACTGGATCGCGGGCTTGTCCACGATCGGAAGCATCTCCTTGGGCTGGGCCTTGGTGGCCGGCAGGAACCGGGTCCCGAGGCCCGCCGCAGGGATGACGGCCTTCTTGACCTTCGTCGTCATGGCCCTTTCCCTTCCAGGAAACAGGGAAACCCGGAGTGTACCCTTCGGGGCTCCGGCGCTGCAGTCCCCCGTCCGGGGGTCATCGTCACAGACGCGCTGAGCGGGCCGCACATCGGGCTCCGTTACACTCGAAGGCGCCATGCCGACCTACGAATACGCCTGTACGCAGTGCGGGCAGCACATCGAGGTCTACCAACGGATCGCCGACGACCCACTCGACACCTGCGGGGCCTGCGGCGCCCCGTTGCGGAAGGTGTTCCACCCGGCCGGCATCTTGTTCAAGGGCTCGGGCTTCTACTCGACCGACAATCGCTCCGAATCCAAGACCTCCTCCTCCGAGACGTCCGATTCGGGATCGAAGAGCTCCGAGAGGAAACCCGACGAAGCCAAGCCGTCCACGACGACCACCAAGGAGAAGTCGACGTGACCACGGCCGACATCGGCGTGTTCGGGGGTTCGGGGTTCTACTCCTTCCTGGAGGGTATCGAGGAGGTCGAGATGGACACCCCGTACGGGAAGCCCTCGGCTCCCGTGGCCATCGGCGAGGTCGGGGGTCGGCGCGTCGCCTTCCTGCCCCGCCACGGCGGGCACCACGAGTTCCCGCCGCACAAGATCCCGTATCTGGCGAACGCCTGGGCCATGAAGGAACTGGGGGTGCGGCGCGTCGTGGGGCCCTGCGCGGCCGGATCCCTTCAGGTCGGCGTGGGGCTCGGCGACTTCGTGGTGTGCGATCAGTTCGTCGACCGCACCCGCAGCCGCCCGCATACGTTCTACGACGGTCCCATCACCACGCACATCTCGTTCGCCGATCCCTATTGCCCGACCGTGCGGAGGGTGGCCGTGGACGTGGGCCGGGACCTGGGCATTACGATGCACGACGGCGGCACGATGGTGGTGATCGAAGGCCCGCGCTTCTCCACCCGGGCCGAGTCGGCATGGTTCAACCGGATGGGCTGGCACACGCTGAACATGACTGGATACCCGGAGGCCCTGCTCGCCCGCGAGCTGGAGCTCTGCTACGCGAACATCTCGCTCATCACCGACTACGACGTCGGCGTGGAGGGCGCTCCGCCCGTGACGCACGACGAGGTCATCGAGGTCTTCTCCGCGAACAACGATC
>JAHEXX010000163.1 GCA_023251895.1 bacterium | reverse complement strand
TCGAATGCCTGAACTACGCACTCCGGCGCGACGAGCGCTACGGGGTGTGGGGCGGGATGAGCGAACGGGAGCGACGACGCCTCAAGCGTATGGCGTCTTGATCTGATCGAAAGGGGGTGCAGAGTGGCAGCAGCGAAGAAGTCAACGGCCAAGAGACGGCCCGCGGCCAAGAAGTCGGCGGCCAAGAAGGCCACGGCCCGGCGCAAGCCGGCCGCAAGGAAGTCAACGGCCAAGAGACGGCCCGCGGCCAAGAAGGCCACGGCTCGGCGCAAGCCGGCCGGCAAGAAGGCCACGGCTCGGCGCAAGCCGGCCGCCAAGAAATCCACGGCCAAGCGGAAGAGCGCGGCGAGGAAGCCGGCGGCGAGGAAGTCGGCGGCCAGGAAGTCCACGGCCAAGCGCAGGCCCGCGGCCAAGAAGTCGACGGCCAAGCGGAAGAGCGCGGCGAGGAAGCGTTAATCGCAGCTCGTCCATCCGGAGGGGGGCCCTTGCGCCCCCCTTCCGCTTGTCCGCGTGCTAGGCTCCGCGCCGCGCGCTTGGCGCACCCCTTCATGACCTCCACCGAAGCTTCCACGGCCGACGTTCGTGCCCCGAGTATCCTCGCCGTCCTCGTGGTGAAGGATGGTGCGGTGTGGCTGCGGGAGTCGCTCCATGGCCTCGCCGCGCAGACCTACCCGCGCCTCGGGGTGATCGCCGTGGACAACGGCTCGACCGACGGGTCACGAGACCTCCTCGAGCAGGCTTTGGGCGCGACGCGGATCCTTTCCCCGGAACGGGACCTCGGCCTGGCCGGCGCCGTCGGGATGGTTACGGACCTGCCCGCGGCCCGAGAGGCCGACTACCTCCTCGTGCTGCACGACGACACGGCCCTGGCGCCCGACGCGGTCGAGCGGATGCTCGAGGCGGCCGAGGGCATCCCAGGGGTCGAGCGCGTCGGCGTGGTCGGCCCCAAGGTGGTGGAGTGGGGGGACCCCACCCTCCTGTCGGAGGTTGGGCGGTCCGCCGACCGGTTCGGCCATCCCTACACGCCGCTTCAGGACGGGGAGCGAGACCACGGCCAGTACGACCGGGTCCTGGAGGTCCTGTTCGTCTCGTCGTGCGCCATGCTCATCTCGCGCGATGCGTGGGAGCGGACCGGCTCATTCGATGAGCGGCTCGAGTCACGCTTCGACGACCTGGACTTCTGCTGGCGGGCCCGTGTGGCGGGGTTCCGTGTGCTGATGACGCCGATGGCTCAGGCCCGTCACGCCGCGGCGGGCGGGGCGGGGGACCGGCCCGGGGAACGGCGTGGCCCCCGGTACTACGCGGAACGCGCGGCGCTGTCGTCGATGCTGAAGAACTACGGGTTCCTCTCACAGCTCTGGCTCCTGCCGCTGTCCGTGCTGCTCGCCGTGACCCGTGTCGTCCTGATGGCCGCCAGCCGGCGGGTCGACGACGCGCTGGAGCTGCTTGCCGCGTGGGGATGGAACGTCGCGCACCTGCCTTCCACGTTCCGTCGCCGTATCCGGGCTCAGGCGGTCCGCGCGGTGCCGGACCGGGCCGTCCGTCGGTTCATGGAGTCGGCTTCGGTGCGGCTGCCACGCTGGTTCGAGACGGCCGGTCGGATCCTTGCCGAGCAAAGGAGCATCGACCTGGAGGAGGGAGAGCGGCCCGCGTCGGTGCGGATGCACGCCGCCTCGCTCGCGAGGGACCACCCGCTCCTCGTCGCCTGGGCCATCGGGGCGGTGGTGGCCGCCTTGGCGTTTCGCGGGTTCTACGGGCCGGAGGCGGTAACCGGCGGCGTGATGCCGGCCTTCCCGGCGCACCCGGGCGACTTCCTGCGTGAACTGGTTTCCGGCGTTCGGACCACCTCCCTTGGCGGGACACAGGCGGCCAGCCCGTCCCTGGCCGTCCTGGGCGCTGGGTCCTGGGTGCTGTTCGGCAGCACGGGCGTCGCGCAGAAGGCCCTGCTACTGGCCCTGCCGCTCGCCGCGGCGATCCTCGCGTACCGGGCGTTCATGCGAGCCACGGGCCGCAGGCCGGCCGCCGTCGTTGCGGCGGCCGGTTATGCGCTCTCCGCGGTTTCGATGTGGGCCTTCTCCGAAGGGCGGGTGTCGGAGCTGGCCCTGCTGGCCATCCTGCCGGCCCTGGCCGAACGCCTCGACACCGCGTTCGGGCCGGACGCGCCGTCGGAGCCGCGGCGGTTCATAGGTGGCCTCGGCGTGACCCTTGCCTTCGGCCTCGCGTTCGCTCCGGGGATCCTGCTGCCGGCGGGGGTCCTGGTCCTCGTTCGGCTCGTCTCGGCGCCGGCACGCGGCCGGGGCCTCCTCCATACGCTGGCCGGCGCGGTCCTCGCGTCGCTGCTCGTGTTCCCGATGCTCCCCGACCTCGTAGCGGGGGTGGGGCTCGGTTCCCGGGCGGGCCTGCCGGACTTCGCAGCGCTGTCCCGCCTGTCCCTCGGCCCGGCCCCCGGGTCGTGGTGGGTGGCGTGGTTCCTACCGGCCGCCGCGGCGATCGGATGGGGCGTCACGGGCGCAGGACTTCGGGCCAAGGCTCGCCCGGCCCTCTTGGGGGCCGTGGGGGGACTGTTCCTGGCGTGGGGGTCGGCGGCGGGGTACCTGCCGGGGCCGCTCGCGAACGCGGGAGCGTACGCGGCGCTCGCGGCCGCCTCCATGGCGGCTCTCGTCGCATACGGTCTGGCCTCAGTCCTCGCGGGCCCCATCGGGCGGCAGGCCTTCGGGCACCGCCAGATCGGCGCGGGGCTCCTGACGATCGTGCTGGCGTCCGGGCTGGGGCTCCAAGCGGTCGCGGCCGCACTGGGCAACTGGGCCGTCGGGCCCAACCATCTGACGCCGGCTTGGCTCGTGGTGACATCCACCGCCCATGCCGACTTCCGGGTGCTGTGGATCGGCCGAGACCGGGGGGTAGCCTTTCCGGCGCCGGGCGGCGACGCCACGGACGTGGTCGAGGCCGGGGGCGATTCGTTGCGTTTCGCCATCACCGATCCCACGGGAGTCACGGCGCTGGACCTGGGTCGGGGCGACGCGGGAGCCGGCTACAGGCACGCCGGGGACGTGCTGCAGGAACTGGTGGCCGGCACCACCAGCCACGAAGGCGCCATGCTGGCTC
>JAHEXX010000102.1 GCA_023251895.1 bacterium | reverse complement strand
CCGCCCGGGGCCTCGTAGGCGACGCGGTCGCCCACCTTGGCCCCGATCAGCGCGGACCCGAGCGGCGACGTCGTCGTGATGGTCCGGACCCCCGGCGCCCGCTCCTCCGCCGACTCCGCCAGGAGATAGGTCTCGTCCTCGGGGTCGTCCTCGTCCACCGAGCGCACGGTCACCAGCATGTGCGGGCCGACGGCATCCGCGTCCACCGGGGCCACCACGATGTCCGGATCGCGGAGCATCTGCTGGAGCTTGCGGATGCGGGACTCCATCAGCCCCTGCTCGTTCTTGGCCGCATCGTATTCCGCGTTCTCCCGGATGTCGCCGTGCGCTCGGGCATGCTTCAGGCGGTCGGCGATGTGGGCCCGGCCGGCCGACGTGAGCTCGCTCAGCTCCTCCTTGAGCCGCCGGTACGCGTCGAGCGTGAGACTGGCCGTGGCCTCTTGCCCGGGCTTGCGCGCGGGACGGCCAGCCAGCTCCTCCGGAAGGTCTGCCATGGGGTCGAATCTATCAATCGGAGCGGCTGTACCTCGTCAACAGCCGTTCCCGGTCGAACATCCGGGTTGCGATCCGCCAGCCCAAGACGTCGACCGCCGCGACCAGGGCCGCCAGGGCCAGGTACGCCGTCAGCGTCGGTGCGATGACGCCGAAGGACAGAAGCGCCGAGAGCCCGATCACCGGCAGGATCGTGAGGCCCGCGAGCTGCTGGGCCACGCGAACATCGGTGGAGCGGACCGAGATCGCGAGGGCCACCCAGATCGCGAACACCGCGAACACCGGTCCGAGGGTGATGTCCGCGACGAAGACCTCCACGCGGAACACGCGGTCGATCACCCCTTGCGCCGCGAAGAGCCGTACGACGACCGCGAAGATCGCGAACATCACCCACCCCAGGGCCACCGCCGGGACGGTGGCGGCGAGGGCCTTCCCCAGCAGGAGCTCCCGGTCCAGGATCGGCGTGGTCAGGACGGGCTCCAGCGTCCCCTGTTCTCGCTCCCCGATCACGGCGTAGGCCGCAACCGTAGTCGGCAGGATCATCGGGATCAGGAAGAACATCAGGAGCGACTGACCCACCGCCACCTTCCTCGCCGCCTCCGGGACGTTCGCGGGCAACGCGAGGACCGTGATCACCGGGATCGCCAGGAAGATCACCGGCAGGATGGCCATCGTGAAGATCACGAACTTGTTCCGCCGGTACTCTCGGAACTCCTTGCGCATCACGGCGAGCACGCGGGGGTTCATTCCTCGCCCCCCAGGGGCTCGTCGCCGATCAGCTCGAGGTACACGTCCTCCAGCGAGTGCTGCACCTCGGCCAGGCGAAGGATGTCCGCGCCCGCCTGCACGAGCGCGCGAGCCAGGGCCGGCGCAACGATCGTGGGGTCGCTGACCTGGAGCAGGTACCGCCCGTCGTTGAGGTTCCACGACCGCACCCCTTCCACCCGCGAGAACACGTGATCGGGGTCGGCGAGGGGTTGGGCCACCCGGACCTCGATCGACGACGCGAACAGCTGTCGGCGCAGCTCGTCGGGCCGGCCGATCGACCGGAGCGACGTGTTCAAGATGGCCACCCGGTCGCACAGCCGCTCCGCCTCCTCCAAACGATGGGTGGTCAGGAACACCGTGACGCCGCGAGCACGAAGGCCGGCGATCAGCTCCCGGACCTCCATGGTCGAGACCGGATCCAGCCCGGACGTGGGCTCGTCCAGGAACAGCACGCGAGGCTCGTTCAGGAGCGCCCTGGCCAGTCCCACTCGCTGGCGCAGGCCCTTCGACAGGCTGCCACCGAGGTCCCTCGCCCGATCGGCCATGTCGACCGCCTCAAGGGCCTCGGCGATCCGTCGCCTGGCTCCGACCGGGCCCAGACCGTACAGCCCGGCGAAGTACTCGAGGTTCTCGTGCACGGAAAGGCGCAGGTACAGCCCGGGGTTCTCCGTCATGACCGAGATGCGCCGGCGGAGCTCCGCCCCGGTTCGCTTCGACACGGGAACGCCGGCCACCTCGGCGGTCCCGGCCGTGGGTGCGATCAACGTCGACAGCACGCGAACAGTGGTGGTCTTGCCGGCGCCGTTCGGCCCCAGGAACCCGAACACCTCGCCGGCCCCGACCTCGAACGAGACGTCCTCGAACGCCGGCCGCGGCCCGAACCGCTTGGTCAGGCTGCGGGCCACGATGGCGGAGCGGGCCTCTGACTGCACGAGCGGCTAGACCTCGGAGAAGTAGATGTTCTTGACCTCCGTATACAGGTTGACCGCGTGCATCCCCATCTCCCGCCCGATGCCGCTCTGCTTGTACCCGCCGAACGGGGCCTCGGTGAACACGCTGCTGGAGGAATTGACCCCGATCACGCCGGTGCGGATCGCCTTGGCCACCCGTATGGCCCGACCCAGGTCACGGGTCCACACCGACCCCGACAACCCGTAGGGGCTGTCGTTCGCCAACCGGATCGCCTCCTCTTCCGTGTCGAACGGGATCATGCAGGCAACCGGGCCGAAGATCTCCTCCTGGGCCACCCGCCACGAGTTGTCGACGTCGGCCAGGATGGCCGGCCGCAGGAAGAACCCGGGGCGGTCCGGTTTGTCGCCCCCGGTGACCAGGCGGGCCCCGGCCTCCAGGCCGATCTCCACGTAATCCAGAGAGATCTGCCGCTGCGACTCGGTGATCAGCGGCCCCAGATCGGTGGACTCGTCGAGGGGCTCACCCACGGAGAGTTCCGCCGTTCGCTTCGCGATGCGCTCCACGAACTCGTCGTAGATCGGCCGCTGGACAAGCATCCGCGACCGCGAGCAGCAATCCTGGCCCGTGTTGTCGAACACCGACCACACCGACCTCTCGACGCACACGTCCAGCTCGGCGTCGGCGAACACGACGTTGGCCGACTTGCCGCCGAGCTCGAGCGAGACCCGGGTGATGTTGTTGGCCGCGAGCTGCATGATCTGCGTGCCCACCGACGTGGAGCCTGTGAACCCGACCTTGGACACCCGCGGGTCGGAGACGAGAGCGTTCCCCGTCGTGGAGCCGGGACCGGGCACCACGCTGATGGCCTCCGGCGGCAGGCCGGCTTCCACCAGCACGTCGGCCAGCTTCAGCACCGTCAGGGGCGTGTAGCTCGCCGGCTTCACGACGATCGTGTTCCCGCACGCCAGGGACGGCGCGATCTTCCAGGTGGCGATCACCAGGGGGAAGTTCCACGGCGTGATCAGCGCGCACACGCCGACCGGCTCCCGCAGCGTGACGTCGATGCCGGGCTGCTGGATGGGGATGGTTTCCCCGAAGATCTTGTTGGCGGCGCCGCCCCAGTACTCGAGGACGTTCGCCACGATCCCCATCTCACCGCGGGCGGCATTGATGGGCTTCACGCCGTTGCGGGCCTCGACCTGCGCGAACTCCTCGAGGCGCTCGCGGAACAGGATCGAGGCCCGGGTCAGCACCCGGCCCCGCTCGGTGGCGCTGGTTCGCGGCCACGGCCCCTCCTCGAACGCCTCGCGGGCGATGCCGACCGCGCGCCTCGCGTCCTCGACGCCGCCCTCCGCGGCCTCGGCCATCGACGCCCCTGTGGACGGCTCGATCACCTCGAACGTCTTCCCCTCGGCGGCGGCGATCCGCTCGCCACCCAGCACCAGCAACTCGATCGTCATGGCGGTCCCCCCACTTGCAGTTCGGTCGAGAGCTCGATGATACGCGCGCGCCATCGGCCCGCGGTCTCGCTACGACAGGGCGGCCTTCAGCACGCGGCAGGCCCTGAGCGTCACCCACTTGCTCGGCCCGCCTTGCTTCTCGAAGTCCACCCAAGTCTTGCCGTTGTAGGCGTACCGGTTCTTCCATCGACCCCGCTCGTCCTGGAGGGAGAGGAGCCACTCGACCGCATGCGAGAGGCGTGGATCCTTCGCGTGGCCGAGCTCGCTCAACACCTCTAGGTTCTGCGACACGTCGGCTACGTAGCCGGAGGGGAAGCCCGGCTTGAACCAGGAGCCGTTCGGCTTCGTGTTCCCCCACCCCATCGGGTAGTCGGCCTCGGCTGGGTCCCGGGATAGGAGGAATTCGGCGCCGGTCCGCAGAGCACGCCGTACGTGAGGAGCCCGGCGCCGCGGCGGGATCCGGGCGAGGCCGAGGAGGGCCTTGATGGCGCCCCAGGCGCAGGGGTGGTGCTCGTTGATCGCGCACTGGAAGCCCGGCCCGCTCGTGCCGGATCGGTAGTACCGCTCGAGGCCCTCGCCGGTGATGGCGCGGGCCTCCCAATCCACGGCCCGCTTCACCCGAGGATCATCGAGCCACCCGAAGCCGATCAGCGCTCGCAAAAGGTTCCCGTTAAGGCAGTGGACCACCATCGTCGACGTGGGCGGGCGCTCGTCGCTCCGACCCGATGGAGCGAACCCGCCGCTCGCCGCCTGGCTGTGGGAGAGGACGTACTCGCACGCCTTGCCGATCCGCCGGTCTTCGCCGTCGGCGCCGAGCTGGTCCAGGAAGACCACCTGCCACGTGGTTCCCAGGTACTTCGGACCGTAGCCGGGGCCCGGCTTCACCCAGTAGCCGTCGGGGTGCTGAGCGGCGAGGATCGACGCGATGGGGTCCGCCTTCATCGCCGCCGCGCGGGCTCTCCGGACTCCGTGATCGTCCTCCGGGAGGTCCAGCAGCAGGCGAAGCGCAATGTGCCGGACGGCCGGGGTCTCCTCGTCGAGGAGCCACGGGAGCGGATCGCCGTTCAGTGCGCTCCGCCAATCGACCACGAACGCTCCCCTCGTTCGTCGAACAGTCTAGGGTGGCGGCGACGCTCGAGTGGGGGCGCCGACTTGACGGGTCGCTCCTCGGGTCCGTACCGTCGCGCCCATGAAGCTGGCCGGACGGATGGAGCGGCTGGGAACGGAGTCCGCGTTCGAGGTGCTCGCCCACGCGCGGATGCTCGAGGCCCAGGGGCGGGAGATCATCCACCTGGAGATCGGGGAACCCGACTTCGACACACCCGATCACATCAGGGAGGCGGCCAAGGCGGGCCTCGACGCCGGGCACACGCACTACGTCCCGGCGCCGGGGATCCCCGAGCTCCGTGAGGCGGTGGCGCAGTTCCTGGTCCGCTCGGGGCGACCGGGCGCCGGCGCGGAGCGGATCATCGTGACGCCGGGGGCCAAACCCATCATGTTCTTCACGATCCTCGCGCTGTGCGAGGAAGGGGACGAGGTCATCTACCCCGACCCGGGATTCCCGATGTACGAGTCGATCGCCGCGTGGGCCGGGGCGACCCCGGTACCGCTCCCGCTCCGCGAAAAGAACGGGTTCCGCCTTGACCCCGAGGAGCTCGCCGCCCTGGTCACGGACCGGACCCGCCTGCTGATCCTGAACTCTCCGCACAACCCCTGCGGCAGCGCCCTGACCCGGGAGGACCTCGAGGCCGTCGCGAGGATCGCCATCGAACGTGACCTGCTCGTGCTGTCCGACGAGGTGTACTGGGCGTTGTCGTACGAGCGCCCGCACACCAGCATCACGGAGTTCGACGGGATGGCCGACCGCACGATCCTCCTCGACGGGTGGTCGAAGACGTTCGCCATGACCGGGTGGCGCCTGGGGTTCGGCGTGTTCCCGGAGCGATTGGTCGAGCCGGTGACCCGCTTGATCATCAACTCGGTCTCGTGCACGTCGGCCTTCTCGCAACGAGCGGCCATCGCCGCGCTGACCGGGCCGTGGGAGCCGGTCGACGAGATGGTGGCCGAGTTCCGCAAGCGCCGAGACGTGATCGTCGCCGGCCTGAACGCGATCCCCGGCGTGCACTGCCTTGTCCCCGACGGCGCCTTTTACGTGTTCCCCAACGTCGAGGCGTTCAACGTTCCCACCAAGCGGATCCAGGACCACCTCCTGGAGCAAGGCGGCGTGGCCTGCCTGTCCGGCACCGCCTTCGGCCGGCACGGCGAAGGGTTCCTCCGGTTCTCGTACGCGAACTCCGTGCAGGCCATCGAGAACGCGCTCGCGGCCGTGGGGTCGGCACTGGAGAAGATGAGCGGGTGACGGAACGACCAACGTGCTCGTGACCCGTCCGCTCCTCGAGCCGGTGATGCAGGCGCTCCGCGAACGCTGCGAGGTCGAGGTGTACGAGGGCGAGTTCGCGATCCCCCGCGACGATCGGCTGAAGCGCCCGCATCTCCGCAGCGCCACCATCGAGATTCGCACCGAGATGAGGATGCTCGCCCCGGAGACCCTGTTCGCGGCGCTGGAGGGTGGCCGGCCCCCGACGCTGCTCAACCCCGAGGACTGGCAACAGAGGGAGGAATGCTGATGGGACGGCTCGACGGCAAGGTCGCGCTGGTCACCGGCGCCGGCAGCGGGATCGGCAAGCTCAGTGCCAAGCTGTTCTCGTCCGAGGGCGCGAGCGTGGTGGTCTCCGATATCGTGGACGACGCTGGCGAGGGGACCGTGAGCGAGATCCGTGACGCCGGCGGCGATGCCGCCTACGTCCACGCCGACGTGTCGAAGGGCGCAGAGGCAGCGGCCATGGTGCGGTTCGCCGTCGACACGTACGGGGGCCTCAGCGTGATGATGAACAACGCCGGCATCTTCCACCCGCAGGACGACTCGGTGACCAACACCGACGAGGACGTATGGGACAAGACGATCGCCATCAACCTGAAGGGCGTGTTCCTGGGCTGCAAGTACGGCGTGCCGGCCATGCTCGAGTCGGGCGGCGGGTCGATCGTCAACGTGGCGTCGTTCGTGGCCATTATGGGCGCGGCGACGCCGCAGATCGCCTACACGGCGTCGAAGGGCGGCGTGCTGGCCATGACCCGAGAGATCGCGGTCGAGTTCGCGCGCCGCGGGATCCGGGCCAACTCGATCTGCCCCGGGCCCATCGAGACGCCGCTCCTCCAAGAACTCCTGGCCGAACCGGCCCGGCGGCAGCGGCGCCTGGTGCACATCCCGATGGGTCGGTTCGGCCAGGCGCAGGAGATCGCCAACGCCGCGCTCTTCCTCGCGTCGGACGAGTCGTCCTTGATGACTGGGGCCGCGCTGGTGGTCGATGGCGGGATCACCGCCGCCTACGTGACGCCCGAGTAGCGTATCCCGACCCCCACTCGTACCATCAGTGGGTGGTTTCGCTCATCGCGACCGCCCACCCTTACTGGCCCTTGTCCAGGCCCTCCTGGACCCTCTGGCCGATCGCCGGCCTGTTCTTGTTCCTCGCAAGGTCGGTGTTCCGGGCCGCGCTGGGGCCGTGGGTCGTCGCCGCGGCGGTTGCCGCTGGCCCCTTATACGCGACCGCGGTCGCCTCGTGGGGCGTGATCCCCACCACCTCGGCCGCCCTGCTCGGCGCCATGCTCGTGGCCTCTCTGTCGCGGCACCCCCGGACAAGCTGAACATCCGTTCAAGGTCAGTCACCCGCAGTTCTGTTTGACAGACAAACTCCTCTGGTGCTCAATACGCGCAGCAGCCTTGGCGTCTTGCTCGTGTTTCTCTCAGGAGGGGGTGTCCGTGGCGCAGGAAAAGAAAATCGGCTCGGTTACCTATCAGGAGGTGACCGAGGAGTACTTCCAGAAGCGGGGACTCAGACGACATGCCGCGTTCTGGTCGCTGTGGTCCCTGGGGGTTGCCGCCGTCATCTCGGGCGACTTCTACGGGTGGAACCTGGGGCTCGACGCCGGCGGGTTCGGGGGCCTCCTCATCGCGACCATCGTCATCGCGATCATGTACTACGGCTTGTGCTTCAGCATCGCGGAGATGTCGCCGGCCCTTCCCCACACCGGAGGCGCGTATTCTTTCGCCCGGTCGGCTATGGGCCCGTGGGGCGGGTTCATCACCGGCCTCGCGGAGAACATGGAATACGTCATCACGCCGGCCGTCGTGGTCGGGGCGATGGGCTTCCTGATGCACGACATCGTCAAGGACCTGTTCAACCTGTCCTCCGAGCCATGGTTGAACAGCCCCGTCACGTGGTGGGCGATCTTCTACGTGCTTTTCGTATGGATCAACATCGTCGGCATCGAGGCCACGATGCGCTTCACGGTGGTCATCAATATCGCGGCCCTGGGGATCCTGGCGTTCTTCTTCATCTCGGTACTGGTGTCCGGGAAGTTCGACACCAGTCTGTGGAGCAACATCAAGCCGGACGTCGGAGCGTCGACGTTCCTCCCCCATGGCATCAGCGGGATCTTCCCAGCCATCCCGTTCGCGATCTGGTTCTTCCTCGCGATCGAGGAGCTGCCCCTCGCGGCGGAGGAATCGCACGACCCCAAGCGGGACGTCCCGCGTGCCACGATCTGGGGCATGACGACGTTGCTCGTCGCCGGGTTCCTCACGCTGTTCCTGAACAGTGGCGTGGATGGAGGCGCGAAGGATATCGGCCTGTCGGCGACGCCGCTTTTCGACGGGTTCAAGGGGGTGTTCGGCACGGGCACGGCGGCGTCCCTGCTCGCGCTGATCGGGCTGACTGGTCTGATCGCGAGCTTCCACACGATCATCTACGCGTACGGGCGCAACACGTTCTCGCTGTCGCGGGCCGGGTACTTCCCGAAGTGGCTCTCGGTCACCTCCGTTAAACGCAAGACCCCACACGTCGCGCTGATCGCGGGGGGGCTCGTCGGGTACCTACTCGCCGTCCTGATCTACGAGCTGGGAAAGTCGGGAGGCAAGCTCGCGGGACAGATCGTCGGCGCGCTGCTGTACATGGCAGTGTTCGGCGCGGTCATCTCGTACGCAATGCAGTGCCTGTCGTTCATCCTGCTCCGCGTGAAGCTGCCGAACATCACGCGACCGTACCGCAGCCTGGTCGGCGTGTGGGGGGCGGGGATCGCCGGCATCATCGCCCTCGTGTCGCTTGTGTCCCTGTATGCCAACGGCGACTACCGGCCTGGCGTCTACGGGACGCTGATCTATTTCGTCCTCGGGATCCTCTACTTCGCGATCGCCGGCCGGCACCGCCTGGTGCTCTCGCCGGAAGAGGAGTTCGCCCTCACCGGGGGCGAGCACGGTCACCCGGAGACGGAGGGCTACGGGAAGACGCACGTCGAGGAGGTCCAGGCCTAACCTCTGCGGCACGGAGTCGGGGCGGTGAGCGTCACGCTCACCGCCCCTTCCGTTTGACAGGCTCGGCACCGCGAACACCTAATACGGATGACGCGACGGGAGGAGGAGCAGATGCCAGGGAACCTTGACGTCAAGACCCTCGAGGAGATGGCTCACGCCGGCGAGATCGACACCGTCCTGTGCATGTTCACGGACTTCCAGGGACGGTTCGTAGGCAAACGGATCCTTCCCCACTTCTTCCTGGAGGAGGTCCTGGGGGACGAGGGCCTCCACGCGTGCCTGTACCTCATCACGATCGACATGGAGATGGAGCCGCTGCCTGGTTTCAAGTACGCGAGCTGGGACACGGGGTACGGCGACTTCAAGATGATCCCCGACCTGTCGACGCTGCGGCTGGTGCCGTGGCTGGACAAGACGGCCATGGTGATCTGCGACGTGGCCGACGAGGAGACCAACGAGCCCGTCGAGGTGGCCCCCCGCACCATCCTGAAGCGCCAGATCGAACGGGCCAAGCAGGCCGGTTACACGATCAAGGCCGGCTCAGAGCTGGAGTTCTACCTATTCAAGGAGTCCTACGAGGAGGCAGCCGGGAAGCGCTACCAGGAGCTGCAACCGTCCTCGACCTACATCATGGATTACCACATGCTTCAAACCACCAAGGACGAGTGGCTGATCCGTCAGATCCGCAACGGGATGGTGGGCGCC
>JAHEXX010000101.1 GCA_023251895.1 bacterium | reverse complement strand
AATACGGGCACTCCGGGCGGCCCCTGGCGGTCACAGCCGCGCTGTGACGCGACAGCGCAAGCATCTGCTCACGGGTGGCCCACAATCGCACCTTGTCGGGCTCCCGGCCTGGAGCCGCCGACTCTTCTTGCTCGCCCTCCTCTGCCTCGTCCAGCACTTGCTCTTCCAGCTCGAGGAGGATGAGGTCGCGCTGTTCCTCATACCCGATCGACAGCTTGCCGACCCGCCACTCCGGCTCGACCGGCCCCTCCAGGCCCATTTCATCCTCGCTGGGGCCCTCGCCGGTCTCCTTGCCCACCCGCGACAGGATCTCCAGGATCGAGGCCGCGAGCAGCTGCATCTGCTCCTTCTCCACCACGACGGTCACGAGCTGTGTGCCCACCCGGGCCTGGATGTAGAAGATGCGACTGCCGGGATCGCCGATCGCGTCGGCGGTGATGCGGTCCACGGGACCGAGTTCCACGACTCCTATCCTCGCACCTTCGTTCGCGGCGGCCGTCGTGGGGCCAGGTCGGCGAGGGAGCCGGTGTCGTTCAGCCGCAGAAGGCGCGGCACCGGCCCGTGGCCCAGGGCGATCGCCGTGACGCTGGCCGGCTCGATCGCCACGCGTTGGAACAAGTCCAGTGGCAATCCCAGGAAGTGCGCGACGATCAGCTTGATGGGGTCGGCGTGCGAGAACACGGCGACGACGTCCCTCGGGTGGGCCGCCGCGATCTGCTCGGCCTCCGCCGCCGCCCGGACCTGCACCTCCGGGATGCTCTCGCCACCTGGGAACCGGAACCGCGACGGCGCGACCTGCACGGTCCGCCAGATCTTGGTTCGGGCCAGCTGCGCGAGGGGCCGCCCGGTCCAGTCGCCCGGGTTGGAGTCGCGCAGATCGTTGCGGAGTACGGGCGTCAGTCCACGTGCCTTCGCCAGCGGCGCGCCGGTCTCGCGGCAGCGCTCCAGCGAGCTCGTGTAGATCCCCTTGATGGGAACCCCGGCCAGGCGCTCGGGCAGGGCTTCCGCCTGATCCCGTCCCCGCTCAGAGAGGTGCAGGCCGGGGGCCCAGCCCGGGAGCCGCTTGCCGGTCGTGTCGGTGAGGCCGTGGCGGATCAGGAGCAGAACGGTCATCTGCCCGAGGATAACCGGCTCGGATCCCCCGGGAGCCGGACCTCGAAGGTCGAGCCCCGGCCGAGCTCGCTCTCCACCGAGACGGTTCCTCCATGGTTCTCGGCGACGTGCTTGACGATCGACAGGCCGAGGCCCGTGCCGCCGGTCTCCCGCGACCGGGCTCGGTCCACCCGGTAGAAGCGCTCGAAGACCCGGGGTAGGTCGCGGGAGGGGATCCCGATCCCCGTGTCCCGCACCCGCAGCACGACATCCCCATCCTCGCCGCGCGCCTGCACATCCACGCGGCCCCCCGGCTTCGTGTATCGGATCGCGTTGTCCACGAGGTTGCGGATCAGAAGCGACAGGTCACGGGCCGAGCCGCGGACCGGCGGCGTCGCTGCCAGTTCGGTCGAGACCTCGACCCCGGCGCTCTCGGCGAGGCCGTCGAATCGAGGCAGCTCTTCGCGCGCGAGTTCGTCGAGGTGGACGAGCTCGGTCAGCTCGCTCCCCGATTCCAGGCGCGACAGATCCAGCAGGTCGCCGACGATGCGGGATAGGCGCAGGGCCTCACGCTCGATCTGTTCTGCGAAGCGAGGGACGACTCCCGGGTCTTCGGTGACCGCGGTCCGGATGGTTTCCGCCGCGGCTTGGATGGAAGCGGCAGGTGTCTTCAGCTCGTGGGATGCGTTGGTCACGAAGTCTCGACGGATCGAATCGATGCGCCTGGATTCGGTGACGTCTCGGAGGACCAGCAGGACCGAGCCTTCATCGTCGACGGGGATCGCGTCCGCGTGGAGCGACCGCACAGGAGTCCCCGTTTCGACCTCGACCTCAACGGCTCGGTGGTCGAGTATCGCCTGCCGCGCTCCCTCTTGGAGCGCGAACGGGGTGAGCCCCGACACCGTGTCCGGAGGCGTGCCAAGGTGGCGCCGGGCGGCGGGGTTCGAGAACCGCACGCGGCCGTCGGGATCCACCAGCACGACCCCGTCGCCCATGGCGGAGAGGATCACATCGCGGGTCCGCTGTTCCTCGGCGGAGGAACGCAGTTCCTCCGCCAGTCGCTCCGCCACCTGGTTCAGGGTCGCGGTGAGCACCGCGACCTCGACGGGGCTCTCCGCCGGCTCGACGCGGGCGGAGAGATCCCCACGACCCAGCTGCTCGAGGGACGCCGTAGCCCGTCGGAGCGGCCGTAGGACCCCTCGGCTCACAAGCAGCGCGCCGAGCGCGGTCAGGCCGACCGCCGCGAGCATCCCGACGGCCACCGCCAGCCGAACGGTGGCACGCCGATGGTCGACCGAGGTGAGCGGCACGGCCACCCGGACGATGACCCCGTCCCGGGCCGGAAGGGCCACGTATCGAAAAGCAATCCCCAAGGTCGCGGACACGCGGGAAGATGTCCCGACCTGGCTGCGGAGGGCGCGTTGGACTTCGGGCCGGCTCAAATGGTTCTCCATCGTGGTCGGGTCGTGCTCGGAGTCGGCCAGGACCACCCCGTCCGTCCGGATCACCGTCACGCGGACGCCGCCGGCCTGCCCGAGCTCCCGCACGGGCGGCTGGAGGGCGGCGGGATCGGCCGGCAGGGCCCGCTGGATCACTCGGGCCTCTGACACGAGCGAGGCGGTCAGCGCGTTCACGAAGTCCTGCTCGAGGGTCCGATCCAGAACCACCCCTACTCCGAACAGGACGACCAGCACCACCGCCACCTGCCACAGGAACAGGCGGCCGGCCAGGGTTCGCCCCCACCTCATCGGGTGCGCTCCATCGCAAGAAGTGTAAGGACCCACACCGTTGTCTTGAGGCTGTTCACCTGCCGTTCACCTTCGCGACTCAGCCCGGACATCCCGCCTCTCTAGCCTGCAGGGAGGAAGGGAACCTTCGACGGAAGGGGGAGGGGATGAGGAAGCGGGACTGGCGGCTCGGGGCGCTCGTGATCTTCGTGGCCCTTGCAGCGCTCGCAGCCGCGTGCAGCAGCAAGAGCGGTTCCAACAACGGAGGGGGCAGCAATGCTCCCGCGTTCCAGGGGACCTCGATGAACGGCGCCGGGGCAACCTTCCCCGACCCGATCTACGAGCAGTGGTTCCAGGACTTCCAGACCGTCGAGTCGAACGCGAAGATCAACTACCAGGCCATCGGCTCCGGTGGGGGCGTCACGCAGTTCTCTGCCCGGACGGTCGACTTCGGCGCCTCCGACGCTCCGCTGCAAAGCGACGAGACCTCGGCCCTCCCGGGCGGGGCCGTGGAGATCCCCACGGTGCTCGGCGGCGTTGTGGTCACGTACAAGGTTTCCGGCCTTGAGACGGGGCTGAAGTTGGATGGAAGGACCGTGGCCGACATGTTCCTCGGCAAGGTCAACAAGTGGAACGACCAGGAGATCGCGAGCCAGAACCCCGGCGTGAAGTTGCCCGACGAGCAGATCGCGGTGGTGCACCGCTCCGACGAGTCTGGGACGACCTTCGTGTTCACCTCCTGGCTCTCGTCTCAGAGTCCCGAGTGGCAGCAGAAGGTCGGGGCCGACAAGGCCGTTCAGTGGCCGGTCGGAACGGGAGGGGATGGCAACGACGGTGTGGCCGCCGGCATCACCCAGACGGAGGGCGCGGTCGGATACCTGTCTTACGATTTCGCGGTCTCCAGCCACCTGGGGATCGCCCAGATCAAGCGGAACGATGGGACCTATGTAACCCCCTCCGTGGACTCGATCAGCGCGGCGGGGGGGATCCTGAAGTTCCCGATCTCGCCCGACACGAACATCCTGAATTCGTCTGCCGCCGGCGCTTATCCGATCTCCTCGACGACGTACCTCCTGATCTACACGGATCAGAAGGACAAGGACAAGGGCCAGACGTTGGTGGACTTCGTCTACTGGGCGCTGACCAAGGGACAGGACACCGCGAGCAAGCTCAACTACGCGCCCCTCCCCGGGACGATCAGGGCCCAAGCCCTCACGCAGCTGTCCCAGGTCGGCTACCAGGGCAAGACGATCGAGCCCTCGCCGGGGGTCAAGGCCTAGGCCGCCGCCGGGATGTCCGCCGACCGCGACCCGAGTTGGCACGCGGGAGTGCCGCCCCCCCGTCGGCACTCCCGCCTCGCGGACCGTCTGTTCTCCGGGTGGTCTGCGGTCATCGGCTTCGGGCTGATCCTCCTGTTGCTCGCGCTCTTGCTTGAACTCACGGCCGGAGGCTGGAGGACCTTCAGCCGGTTCGGATTCGGGTTCCTCATCGGACGGAACTGGAACCCCGTCCGAGGCAGGGAATCGTTCGGCGCCCTGCCGTTCGTGTTCGGGACGCTGGTCACCTCGGCTCTCGCGGTCCTCCTGGCTGTTCCAGTGGCGGTGGGCCTGGCGCTGCTCTTGAACGAGGTTCGAGGGGCGATCCGTAATCCCCTGGCGTCGTTCGTCGACCTGCTCGCCGCGATCCCCAGCGTCGTCTACGGGCTCTGGGGGCTGTTCGTGCTGAAGCCGATGTTCGACCGGCACCTCGAGCCGTTCCTGACCTCGACGATCGGCAAGGTTCCTATCGTCGGAGCTCTGTTCCAGGGGAACCCCAACGGGCCCGACCTGTTCACGGCCGGAGTGATCCTCGCGATCATGATCGTCCCCATCGTCACGGCGGTCAGTCGGGAAGTGATAGCGGTCGTGCCTCGGGACCTTCGCGAGGCCGCCCTGGCTGTGGGCGCCACGCGCTACGAAACCATCCGGATGGCGGTCTTGCCGTACGCTCGGAGCGGCATCGTGGGTGCCACCATGCTCGGCCTCGGGCGGGCGTTGGGGGAGACCATCGCAGTGTCGATGGTCGTCGGGAACCGGCCCCAGGTCGGCACCTCGCTGTTCCAGGCGGGCGCCACCATCCCTTCTTGGATCGCGAGCAGCTTCCGCGAGGCCACGAGCGTGGGTCTGCACCGGTCGGCGCTCTTGGCCCTGGCCGTCGTGCTGGTCGGCGTGGCCCTTCTCCTGGCCTTCCTGTCGCGACTCTTCGTGAGCCGCACGGAGAGGCTCGTGGCGGGACAGGGCGCCGGGGGTGCCGTCGAGACAGAGATGCTGAAGGTGACCTGATGATCGTCGCTGAGGGCCGAGCGCGCCCCTGGGTGAGTGGAGCCCGGAAGTGGCAGGACCGGGGGTTCACAATCTTCATGTGGGCGTGCGCGACCGTCGCGATGGTCCCGCTCGTCCTGATCACCCTGTACGTCGCGACCCGCGGATACCACGCCCTTTCGATCAACTTCTTCACCAAGGAACCCGCGGGCCCCCTCGATCCCACGGCGGGCGGCATCCTCCAGTCGTTCATCGGGAGCGCCCTGATCGTGGGGATGGCAACGATGTTCTCCGTCCCCCTTGGCGTCTTCGCGGCCGTGTACCTGTCCGAGTACGGGCGAGGGTGGTTCGCGAGCGCCATGCGGCTCATCGCGGAGGTGCTGCTGTCCACGCCGTCCATCGTTGCCGGCGCCTTCATCTGGTCGGTCGTCGTGGTCGCCATGGGCAGCTTCTCGGCCGTTGCGGGAGCCCTTTCGCTCACGGTGCTCATGTGGCCGGTGATCGCTCGAGCCACGGAGGAGGTGCTCAGGCTGGTCCCGCAAGACCTCCGGGAAGGCGCCCTCGCCCTCGGACTTCCGCGCTGGAAGGTCATCTTGCGAGTGGTCGTGCCGACCGCCGGCGCGGGAACCATCACGTCGATCATGCTGGCCGTGGCTCGGGGCCTCGGGGAGACGGCGCCCATCCTGCTCACCGCCCTCGGCAACGACTTCATTAACACCAACCCGCTTCAGCCAACGGATGCTGTTCCCCTGCGCATCTACGACTACGCCCGGACCTCGGTGGAGCCGCTGCACGTCTTCGCGTGGGGGGGAGCCCTCATCCTATTGGCGGCAGTTCTGGTGCTGTCCATCGCAGCCAGGGTGCTCTCGACCCGCCAGCAGAAGAGGATCGCGTGAGAGGCGTGGAGGTCGGTGGTCTCTCCGCGTGGTTCGGATCGAAGCAGGTTCTCCACCACGTGAACCTCGTGGCCGAGACCGGAAAGGTTACGGCCATCATCGGACCATCGGGTTGTGGGAAGTCGACGCTGATCAGGTGCATGAACCGCCTGCACGAAGAGGTACGCGGCGCGCGCGTCGAGGGCAAGGTCCTGTTCGACGGGATCGATCTCTACGGGCCCGGCACCGACCCGGTCGAGGTCCGGCGCCGGATCGGCATGGTGTTCCAGCGACCGAACCCCTTCCCGACGATGAGCGTGTTGGACAACGCGGTCGCCGGGCTTCGGTTGGGGGTCAAGCTCTCGAAGGTCGAGCTCCGGGAGCGCGGCGAGCGCGCCTTGCGCGCGGCGGGCCTGTGGGATGAGGTGAAGGACCGTCTTGGGGAGCCGGGGGCGAAGCTGTCCGGCGGTCAGCAGCAGCGGTTGTGCATCGCCCGGGCCCTGGCCGTGGAACCGGAGGTGCTCCTCATGGACGAGCCGGCCTCGGCCCTGGACCCGGCATCGACTCTTCGCATCGAGGAGCTGATCGGCGAGCTCAAGGACGACTACACGGTGGTCATCGTTACCCACAACATGCAACAGGCGGCCCGCGTCTCCGACTTCACGCTGTTCATGCTCTACGGTGAGGTGGTGGAGTTCGCTCCGACCCAGAAGATCTTCACCCGGCCCGACGACCAACGGACCGAGGACTACGTGACGGGAAGGTTCGGCTGATGCAGGACGCGCGGAAGAGGTTCCACGAGCACCTCGACGAGCTCGAACGGGAGATCCAGCGGGCGGGGCAATTGGCGGAGGTTGCCGTGGCCAGGGCCATCGAGGCGCTCGTGCGGCACGACGTGGCGCTCGCCGACCAGGTCATCGCGGGCGACGACGAGCTCGACCGGCGCTACATCGACGTCGAGCGAGGGGTTCTCGACCTGCTGGCGACACAGTCGCCGGTTGCCTCGGACCTCCGCCGCCTCTCGGCCATCCTCCACATCAACCTGCACCTCGAGCGGATCGGCGACATGGCCGTGAACATCGCGAAGATCTTCAAGTCCATCCGCGAGTTGCCGGGAAGTCCCACGGTGCTGGCCCACGTCCAGGAGATGGGCGATGTCGTCGGACCGATGATCCGCGCCGCCATGGAGGCCTTCGCTCGTCGTGACCTCCAGTTGTGCCTGCGGCTCCCGGAGATGGACGACCCGGTGGACCGGCTGAACCTAGGCATGTACAAGGAGGTGGCGAGCTTGGCATCGGACCCCGCGATGCTGGATTGGGGCCTCCGCATGACGGTCGTGGCTCGTCAGCTGGAGCGAGTGGGCGACCACGCGGTGGACATCGCCGAGCAAGTGGGGTTCCTGCTGACCGGGGAGTTCCGCGAGTTCACCGACGCCTCCCATCCCGTCGACACGGGGATCTGATGTCGAAGGGCGACGCCTCGGTCCGCATCCTGATCGTCGAGGACGAGGCCCCGCTCGCCGACACCATCCGCTACAACCTGGAGCGCGAGGGCTACAAGGTGACCGTCGCTCCCGACGGCCGGCGCGCGCTCGAGGCGTTCCGGGCCGGCCACCCGGCTCTCGTGATCCTCGACCTGATGCTGCCGGAGCTCTCTGGGCTGGACGTCTGCCGGACCATCCGCGCAGAGTCCAACGTGCCGATCATCATTGTCACGGCGAAGGACTCCGAGGCCGACAAGGTGTCGGGCCTGGAGCTCGGGGCGGACGACTACGTCACGAAACCATTCTCGGTCCGGGAGCTGATCTCCCGGGTCCGGGCGAACCTGCGCCGGGCTCGGCCGCCCGCGGCCGAGCCCGGCGACGAGCTCCTTCGGGGCGGGCCGGTCGAGCTGGGGGTGACCCGGCACGAGGTCAGGGTCGCGGGCGAATCGGTGGCGTTCCCGCCCAAGGAGTTCGAGCTGCTCGAGATCCTGCTGCGCCGGAAGGGGAGGCTGCTCACCCGGGACTTCCTGATCCAAGAGGTCTGGGGGGCCGACTACTTCGGCGACACCAAGACCCTGGACGTCCACGTGAAGCGGATCCGCAGGAAGATCGAGCCGGACCCCCATCACCCGGTTCACCTGGTGACCGTGCGGGGGTTGGGCTACAAGTTCGAAGGCTGATCGCTCCGGCAGCTGGACATCGCGCCCGCGCCCCTGTAGGTTCCCCGCGGCACCCGGCCGGAGGAAGGGGCGACGGGCATGGCCTTCCAGGTCATCCCCCGGGAACAAGCGTTCTTCGATCTGCTCGAGGGGGCGGCCGACGGCGTGGCGGCGGGTGCTCGCGAATTGGCTGCGCTGATGGCCGATCCATCTCAGGCTGAGGCCCGGAGCCGCCGGATCGAGGAATTGGAGCAAGCCGGCGACGAGCTGACGCACCAGATGATGGCTCTGTTGAACGTCACGTTCGTCGTTCCCATGGACCGCCAGGACATCTACGAGCTGGCCTCCTTGCTGGATGATGTGATCGACGCGGAGGAGGCGGTGGCGGACCTGCTGGTCCTGATGAAGGTCGAGCCCTTCCCCCGTCTGCTCCAGCAGGCCGAGGTCCTGGTTCGGGCGACCGGCGCGGTGGCCCGGACCGTGCGGAACCTGCGCTCGATGGACCACACTGACCCCTCGTGGTCAGAGATCGCGCGCCTGGAGCGGGAGGGAGATCACGTGTATCGGAGTGCGGTGGCCGAGATGTTCTCCGGTGAGCATCGGGCCATGGACGTGCTCAAGTGGAAGGACATCCTGGAGCAGATGGAGGAGGCCATCGACCGTTGCCAGGACATCGCGAACACGATCGAGTCCGTGGTCCTCAAGCATGCCTGAGTACGGATGAGCGTCGCCGTCGTCCTGATCATCGCCGTCGCCCTGGCCTTCGACTTCTTCAACGGCTTCCATGACGCAGCCAACTCGATCGCGACGGTGGTGTCGACCCGCGTGCTCTCGCCCCGCCAGGCCGTGGTCTGGGCGGCTTTCTTCAACTTCGCCGCGTTCGTAATCTTCGGGACGGCGGTCGCCTCTACGATCGCGAAGGACGTGGTGAACCCCGACGTCTTCACGAACGGCGTGATCTTCGCCGGGCTGATCGGCGCGATCGCCTGGGACGTCATCACGTGGTACGTCGGGCTGCCCACCAGCTCCTCGCACGCGCTTGTCGGCGGGATGGCCGGCGCGGCGGTGGCCCGGTCGGGCTGGGGGGCGTTGTTCGTCACCGGCCTACAGAAGATCGCCGTCTTCATCGTGCTCTCGCCGATCATCGGGCTGCTGCTCGGGTTCACGTTCATGGTGCTGATCTACTGGGCGTTCCACCGGTACCACAAGGTCAGCCGGCTCAACCGGGGGTTCCGGGTGGGACAGCTGTTCTCGGCGGCGGCCTTCAGCTTGGGCCACGGGGCCAACGACGCGCAGAAGACCATGGGAGTCATCCTGGCTCTGCTGATCGCCAACCACGTGGTCGGGCCGGATGCCAGCGTGCCGTTGTGGGTGGTGCTCTCGGCGCACACGGCGATCGGCCTCGGGACGCTGTTCGGCGGCTGGCGCATCGTCCACACGATGGGCTCGAAGATCACGAAGCTGCAACCGGCCAACGGAGTGGCGGCCGAGACGGCCGCCGCGGCGACCTTGTTCTTCACAGCCCACGCCGGCATCCCCGTGTCCACCACCCACACGATCACCGGGGCCATCGTCGGCACCGGGAC
>JAHEXX010000100.1 GCA_023251895.1 bacterium | reverse complement strand
CCGATCCCTCGACGATCGAATCGAAGTTCGAGCAGCAGTACGCCACCGACCCCTGGTACATCCACCTGTACCGGAAGAGCTATGCGTACCACGGCGTGCACCCCTTCTATATGTGGTACTGGGGCGCGCACGCGATGGACTACCTGGGGGACGTCATCGTGGTGGGCGGGAACCCGAAGTCGTGCGCGCGCATGGGGTACCGCAGCGCGACGTCGTTCCGGGACGCCCTGGAGATGGCCAGCGAGAAGGTCGGCCGCTCGCCTTCCATGACGTACTTCCACGTGCCGCCAATCATGATCGCGGACGTGCGCTGACATGGCTCGACGATCGGGCCCGAAGGAGCCCACCATCGCCGACGAAGTGCGAGAGATGGCCAAGGGATGGCGGTGGGGCCGGCGGCCTGTGGTTCCCAGGTCGGCGCTGCCCTACGCGCCACCGTACGAAGGACGGACCTATCCGACCGCGTGGGCCAGGACCATGGGGGGGAGGGCCGCCCGGGCGTTCCTGTTGAAGTTCGGCTTGCGGCCTGTGGTGTGGAACGAGACCTCGCCGCAAGTTCACGGCCTGGACAACCTGGAAGGCGTGAAGGGGCCGGTGATCTTCATCAGCAACCACTCGAGCCACCTCGACGCCTCGATCATCATGACGACGATCCCCGCCCGGTTCCGCGACAAGACGGCGGTGGCGGCTGCCAAGGACTACTTCTTCGACGTGTGGTGGCGGTCGGCATTCACGGCGCTCGTCTACGCGGGATTCCCCATCGAACGTGGTGGCGGGGCGAAGGCCACCCGACAGGCCGAGGATCTGCTCCGGGACGGCTGGAGCCTCGTGGTGTTCCCCGAGGGTTCCCGGTCGGTGGACGGGTGGGTCCAGCGGTTCCGGCACGGCACGTCCCGATTGGCCATCGAGATGGAGGTTCCGATCGTGCCGATCTCGATCCGAGGCGCCTACGCCGCGATGCCGCGGGGCCGGAGTTGGCCTCGTCCCGGCCGGCAGCCCATCTCGGTCCGGTATGGGAGGCCCCTTCACCCGGAGCGGGAAGAAACCCATCAGCAGCTGTCGCTGCGAATGATGCACGCGGTGGCCGAGCTGTGGGACGAGGACGAGACGACGTGGTGGGAGGCCCGCAAGCGCGCCGCCCGTGGGGAGACCCCGAAGGTCAGCGGGCCGGCCGGCCCACAGTGGCTCCGGACCTGGGAGGGCACGAAATCCCTCCCGCGGCGCAGCCCCCGACCGACCTGGCGGCCGTGACCCGTACAGGCGGCGAGCGACGACGCCACGAGTTGATCGAGGAGGCCATCCGCCGGTTCGGCCGGGACGGGTACCACGGAGCCAGCCTCGAGGCCATCGCGGCGGCCGCGGGGATCCGCAAGCAGACCCTCCTGTACTACTTCCCCACCAAGGATGCGTTGCTCGAGGCGTGCCTGACCGCGGCGGGGAACCGGCTGGCGGAAGCTCTGAACGAGGCGCTGGTCGACAAGGAGGACTACTGGGAGCGGGCAGAGGCCGTGATCCACGCGGTGTTCGGGCTCGCCGAGGAATGGCCGGAGTTCCCGATGTTCGTGCGGGAGGCCGGGCGGCTCGGTCCCGGAGCCTTCGAGCGGTTCATGGCGGTGATCGAGCCGCTCCGCTTGCGGGCCATCGGGTTCTTGGAGGCCGGGATGGACGAGGGGAAGATCCGAAAGCAGGACCCGGCGCTGCTCTTGTTCACCCTGTACACGGCGGTGATCGGATCACTGACGGAGGCCAGCGTGCTGGCGGCTGTGGTGGGACCCCAGAAGGGCCGGGCCTCGCTACGCCGCAGGGAGCGGGAGATCATCGGGTTCGTCCGCGATGCCCTCACTCCGACCGAGGGCGAGTCCCGACGGGTGAGCCGGTAGCCGAACCGGGCGGCCCACGAGAACCACGAGGACCGACGAACCGGAAGGCAACGCCGCCCGCCCCCCGGCGCCCGGGCCATCCGGCAGGTGCCACCGGTGCCTGCCGAGACTAGCGTGAAGATGGCCGTTCGGGGGTTCCGGGCGGCAGGGAGGCCACGATGTCGAAGCCTGCCAAGAACCTGTCCGAGAAGCACCGCGAGTTCGTGCCGCTGATTGCCGCCATCGAGAAGGTGGAGGCGTCGGTGGGGGAGGAATCGCCCAAGCTCGTGCGCCTGTCCGCGGAGAGCCTGCACGAATCCCTGGCGCACGGCCTGATGCCGCACGCCGTCGGCGAGGGCCGCACCGTGTTCCCCGTGCTCCGCAAGATCACCGGTACGGGGGAGCAAGCGCTCGCCATGAACCGCCAGCACCAGGAGATCGCCCGGCTGACCGACAAGCTAGAGCGAGTCAGCGCCGAGCTGGCGAAGGCCGGCGTGTCACAGGAGCGGGAGCTCCGCCGGCTGCTGCACGACCTCCGCGGCGCGGTGCAGGAGCATTTCGAGGGCGAGGAAGAGGCCTGCTTCTCGGTCCTGAAGGCCGAGCTCGACCCGGACGAAGCGCGGGCGTTGTGCGAGGCGATGGAGCGGGCTTCCGAGGAGATCAGGAAGCTCTACGAGTAGTACTCGACGACCAGGCGTTCCTCGACCGGGACGGGCAAGGGCACCTCGGCGCGCTCGGGGAGGTGTGAGAGCGTGCCTTGGAGTTCGTCCTTGTTCCGGTAGAGGTAAGCGGGCGGCTCGGGGGTCAGTTCCAGGGCCTCACGGACCAACACGAAGTTCCTGGCCTTCGGCGAGAGCTCGATGGTTTGGCCCACCTTCACCTGAGCGCTGGGGACGTTCAGCCGCTTGCCGTCCACCAGGACGTGCCCGTGGGAGACCAGCTGGCGGGCCTGGCGGGTGGAGAGAGAGAAGCCCAGGCGAAGGATCACGGTGTCCAGTCGCGTCTCGAGCTGCCGGAGAAGCTCCTCGCCGGTGACTCCTTTCTTCCGGCTGGCCCGGTCGTAGTAGACGCGCATCTGGCGCTCGCCCACCCCGTAGATGGCCCGGAGCTTCTGCTTCTCCAGCAGCCGGACCTGATACTCGGAGATCCGCTTGCGGCCCCGGCCGTGCTGGCCGGGCGGGTAGGGGCGCTTGTTGGCGGGGCAATTGGGCCGCCCGCACAGGGGCTGGCCGACGCGCCGGCACATGCGATGACGAGGTCCGAACTTGTCCATGAGCCCGACGATGGTACCAATCGGTCTTCGCCCGTGACCTGCGAAGATGGGTCCGGCGCCGGTATCCTTGCCTGCCATGGCCCTTCCACGACAGTCCGAGGACTTCCCGGCCTGGTATCAGGAGGTCGTGAAGCAGGCCGACATGGCCGAGCCCTCGCTGGCCCGAGGCACGATGGTGATCAAGCCCTACGGGTGGGCGATCTGGGAGGTCATCCAGCGGGCCATCGACGACCGGATCAAGGCCACCGGGCACCAGAACTACTACTTCCCGATGTTCATCCCGGCCCACCTCCTGGAGAAGGAGAAGGAGCACGTGGAGGGGTTCGCCCCCGAGGTCGCGGTGGTAACGCACGCCGGCGGCGAGAAGCTGGAGGAACCTCTGGTGGTGCGCCCCACCTCCGAGACCATCATCTGGCACACCTACGCGAAGTGGATCCAGTCCTACCGGGATCTGCCGCTGCTCTACAACCAGTGGGCCAACATAGTGCGGTGGGAGCTGCGGCCCCGGCTGTTCCTTCGCACCACGGAGTTCCTGTGGCAGGAGGGCCATACCGCGCACGAGACCGCGGAGGAGGCCATCCACGAGGCCCGGAAGGTCCTGCACGAGGTTTATCTGGACGCCGTCGAGCGCGTGCTCGCGATGCCGGTGCGAGCGGGGCGGAAGAGCCCCTCGGAGCGGTTCGCCGGGGCCGAGGAGACGTACACGATGGAGGCGCTGATGCGCGACCGCAAGGCGCTCCAGGCCGGGACCTCGCACTACCTGGGGCAGAACTTCGCGAAGGCCTACGGCGTGAAGTTCCTGGGCCGCGACGGGCAGGAGCACTTCGCCTACGCGACCTCGTGGGGCGTCAGCACGCGGCTGATCGGCGGGGTTATCATGACCCACGGTGACGACAAGGGCCTGCGCCTACCGCCGGCGCTCGCGCCGATCCAGGTGGTCGTCGTGCCGATCTACCGGGCCGAGGACGAGAAGGCGCTCGTGCTGGAGGCCGCCGCGAAGATCGCCGCGGAACTTACGCCGCTCCGGGTCCACGTGGACGATCGGGCGGAGTTCCGGCCCGGGTACAAGTTCAACGAGTGGGAGCTGAAGGGCGTGCCGGTCCGCATCGAGCTGGGCCCTCGCGACCTCGACGCGGGGCAGGTCACTTTGGCGCGTCGAGACGTCGAGGGCAAGCAGGCGTGTCCCGTCCCCGAGGTGACGGCGCGCATCACCGCGCTCATGGACGAGGTCCAGGACAGCTTGTTCCGGCAGGCCGTGGAATTCCGCGACGCCCACACTTTCCGGGCGAACGACTACGGGGAGCTGGCGAAGCTGGTGGACGACCCCGGCGGGTTCGTCGTGGGCGGGTGGTGCGGCGATGCCGAGTGCGAGGCCAAGGTGAAGGCCGACACGAAGGCCACGATCCGGTACCTGCCGCTCGACCCGGAGCCTGCGGAAGGGGACTGCCTCGTGTGCGGCCGAAGGGCCACCGAGGAAGCGGCCTGGGCCGTCGCGTATTGATCCGGTGACCGACCCCAGCCTGGCCGACCGAGCGGTCGGGAGCGTCCTGGGGCTGGCGCTGGGCGACGCACTTGGAGCGCCGTTCGAGTTCCGGCGGGCCCGCGAGATCCCCTCGCCGATCCCCGCCTTCAAGCTGCCGTGGATGGACCTGCCGCCCGGATCGACCACCGACGACACCGCCATGGCCCGGAACCTCGCGCGCTCCATGGCGGCGAGTGACGGGCTGGACCCCGAGGATCTCGTGGGGCGGCACCTGGCGTGGTTCCGGAGCGACCCTCCTGACGTGGGGAACCTGACCCGGCGGGTCCTGTCGCGCGTGGCGGCCGGAACTGCGGCGGAGGACGCGGCCCGGATGGTGTGGGAGGAACGAGGACCCGAGGTCTCGGCGGGGAACGGCTCCGTCATGTACTGCGGGCCACTCGGGGTGGCCTACGCGAATCGGCCGGTGGAGTTGTTGGAGTTGGCGCCGCGGTTGTCGGCCCTCACCCACTGGGACGAGCGGTGCCGCACGGCCGTGCTCGCCGTGACGCTGGCGGTGGCCGCGTTGGTCCGGGGCGAGCCGCCGGAGGGGGCGGTGACCGCCGCCGTTGAGACCGTGGTGGGGCGCCCCGGCGGTGAGGAGTTGGAGTACCTGGTGGGCGAGGCAGGCCGGGCCCGGCCCATCGACGGGCCCGACCAGGGGTTCTGCCTGTTCACCGCGGGGATCGCGCTGCAGGCCGCGTATGAGGGCGAGGGGTTCGAGGAGGGGCTGCGGAGGGTCGTGTCGCTCGGCGGGGATACAGACACGAACGCAGCCGCCGGCGGAGCGCTGCTGGGGGCGATAGCCGGGCGATCTGGTCTGCCGGTCGCCTGGTTCGGGCGGCTCGCGGATCGCGACGGGGTCGAGTCCGAGGCGGAGGCGCTGGTCCCGCTCGCCGCCCGCCGCTAGTTCCGACCCGGCCCGGCCTGCCTGGGCAACCCTAAAAGGTGATCGCTGATGCTGGGAAGCGTCGCCCACAAGGTGCTGCAGCTCTCCGAAGTCCCGGTGCTCGTCGCCCGGTAGCAAGAGGTATCCGCGGCTCTTCGCGACGGTCCGATCGACTCGGAACGCCGGGCGGGTTCGGTCACATCTGGCGTCTGCAGCACGTGTCGCGGCGAGGACGGCGGTCTGGGTCACATGCGAATATCCGCGGTGGTCCGCGGGTTGTCTAGGACGAGCGATGAAGGAGTTCGAGGTGAACGGCATCATCCAGGTTTACGGGGCCAGCTGGTGCCCCGACTGCCGTCGGGCCAAGCGGTTCCTGGGAGACCAGCGCGTCCCGTTCGAATGGCACGATATCGACCAGGACCCCCAGGGCCCGAAGGTCGTCCAGGACCGCAACAACGGGAACAACATCATCCCTACCATCGTCTTCCCGGACGGGTCGCACCTCGCCGAGCCCACCAACGAGGAGCTGGCGGAGAAGATCGGGCTGGATCGTATGGCCATGATGCATGTCTACGACTTGATCGTCATCGGCGGCGGCCCGGCCGGCCTCACGACGTCGATCTACGCCGCCCGGGAGAACCTCCAGACCCTGATCATCGACAGCAAGGGGTTGGGGGGGCAGGCCGGCGTGACCGAACGATTGGACAACTACCCGGGATTCCCGGAGGGGATCGGCGGGGCCGAGCTGGCCGACCGCATCGTGAAGCAGGCTCAGCGGTACGGAGTCGAGATGCTGCAGGCCGTCAGCGTGCAAACGCTGAAGCCCGACGGGAGCCGGATCGACGTCGAGACCTCGACCGGCGACCACTACCACGCCCGAGCCGCGCTGGTGGCAACCGGCTCTTCGTACCGCCGGACGAACGTCCCCGGCGAGGAGGACCTGATCGGAGCGGGGATCCACTTCTGCGCCACCTGCGACGGCCCGTTCTACAAGGGCTCCAAGGAGCTGCTGGTGCTGGGCGGCGGCAACAGCGGCCTGGAGGAGGGCCTGTTCCTGACGCAGTTCACCGACAAGGTCACGATCGTGGAGCGGGGCGACAGGCTCGTGGCGAACAGGTTCCTGCAGGACAAGGTCCTGATGCACAAGCAGATGGAGGTTCTGCTGAGCCACGCGGTGAAGGAGTTCAGGCCGAAGGACGACGGCAGCGGCAAGCTGGGGGTCGTGATCCTGGAGGACCGGGCCACCAGTGAGACCAAGGAGCTGCACCCCGCCGGGTGCTTCGTGTTCATCGGCCAGGACCCGAACACTGGGTTCCTACAGGGGGCCGTGGAGCTCGATGCGGGTCGGTTCGTCTCCACCGACACCGGGTTCATGACGAACGTCACGGGCGTGTTCGCGGCCGGCGACGTGCGGGCCGGTTCGACGAAGCAGCTGGCTTCGGCGGTCGGCGAAGGTGCCGCCGCCGCCATCTGCATCCGCGGCTACCTTGACAAACAGGAGCGGTCGTGACGATGCGGGCTCTCACGGTCCGGCCGCTGATGCCGAACTCGGCAGCGGTGGTCGAGGTGCCCGATCCCGACGAGGCCGACGGCTCGATCCTGTGCGAGACCATCGCCGTCGGCGTGGACGGCACCGACAACGAGATCGTCGAGGGGAAGTACGGGGAGCCGCCGGCGGGCCGGCAGGAGCTGATCCTGGGCCATGAGTCGCTGGGCCGGGTCCTGGAGGCGCCGCCGGGCAGCGGCTTCGCTCCCGGCGATCTCGTCGTCGGAGTGGTTCGCCGGCCCGACCCGTTCCCATGTGAGAGCTGCGCGGTCGGTGAGTGGGACATGTGCCGCAACGGCCTGTACACGGAGCGCGGGATCAAGGGCCGTGACGGGTACATCTCGGAGCGGTTCCGGATCGAGCCCGAGTTCGCCGTGAAAGCCGACCCGGCGCTGGGACGCCTCGGGGTGCTCACCGAGCCGTCCAGCGTCGTGGCCAAGGCATGGGAGCACGTGGAGCGGATCGGCAGCCGGGCCCGGTGGGAGCCGAGACGCGCCCTGGTGACGGGAGCCGGGCCGCTCGGCCTGCTCGGGGCGCTGTTCGGCATGCAGCGGGCACTGGACGTCCACGTCCTCGACGTCGTCGCGACGGGGCCCAAGCCCGACCTGGTCAACAAGCTCGGGGCGACATACCACGAGGGCTCGGTCGACGCAGCCGGCGACGGGTTCGACGTGGTGGTCGAGTGCACGGGAGTGGGGCCCTTGGTGCTGCACGCGATCGAGCACCTCGCTCCAGACGGCGTGATGTGCCTGACCGGCATCTCGCCTGCCGGCCGCACGGCGCCAACGCTCGACGTGGACGCGCTGAACAAGCAGATGGTGCTGAACAACAACGTCGTCTTCGGGTCGGTGAACGCGGGCCTCCGTCACTACCAGCAGGGTGCCCTGGCTCTGTCCAGGGCGGACAGGAGCTGGCTGGAGGCGTTGGTAACCCGGTGGGTGCCTCTAGAGCGATGGCCGGAAGCGCTGGAACGGCGCGAGGACGACGTGAAGACCGTGATCGAGATCGTGGCGGCCTGAGGCCTGACGGGACGCCATGGACCCGAAGGAGATCTTCGAGCTCCTCGTGAAGGCGGACGAGAAGCTGAAGTACGCGACCGCCGACAAGGCCGACACCCGCAGGAAACAGGCCCGCGAGTTGCTTGCCCAAGCGCTGGAGGCGGCCCGGGAGATCGGTAGCGACGCCCTCGTGGCTCAAGCCGAACGGCGGCTGGCGGACCTGGACCACCCGCCGATCGGTGGCGCCTCGGGCGATGCCGTGCCCGTCCGCCGGCCGACGCCGCTCGATCCTTATCCGGAGCCGCGCCCGAAGGAGGACAGCGGTCGCGAGACGTCCTATCCCCCGGAGCTCGGCACCGACGCCATCGCCATCCTGGAGGGGCGGACGTTCCTGTTCTCCGATTCTCATGGGAACGTGCCGTCCGGCTCCATCGGCGGGCTCGTCCACGACGACACGCGCTTCATCTCGTGCTGGGAGTTGACCCTGAACGGGCAAGCCCTGTCGCTCCTGAAGTCCCGAGTGGTCGACTACTACTCTGCAGCCTTCTTCCTGACGAACCCCGAGATGGCCGGATTACGGGCGAACAGCCTCTCCGTGCGGCGGTTCCGGTTCGTCGGAGGCGGCCTCCACGAGCAGATCGCGCTGTACAACTCCACGCCTCAGCCGGTCCGGTTCCGGCTGCACCTCTCGACGGGTGCCGACTTCGCCGACCTGTTCGAGGTGAAGAGCTCGGTCCGCGACCGCAGCGCCGACATAGACACTGAACACGATCCCGACGAGTCCAGCCTGCATTTCCACTACGAGCGTGAAGGGTTCCTCGCGGAAACGAACGTCCGGGTGGCTCGGAGCCGGATCCTCACAGCGTTCGGGGACTCACCCGTCGGGGAGGTTCCCACGCAGGTCGACGGGGACGGCTTCACGTGGGACGTGGAGCTGCCCTCGCGCCACACGTTCGCGGTCCTCTTGCGGGTCACTGTGCGAGTGAACGACGCCGTGCTCGAACCGATGCACGAGGAGTTCGGTGAGGAGCAGGCTCACGCCGAGGGCGCCCTCACCAGCTGGCTGGCGGAGGTGCCCAGATTCGAATCGGACAGCGCGCAGCTGAAGAACGTCTTCGACAAATCGATCGTCGACCTCGCCGCCCTACGGATCGCCGGTCGGGTGCGGGACGAGGACTACGTGCTGCCGGCAGCCGGGCTCCCCTGGTTCATGACCCTTTTCGGCCGGGATACGCTGATCACGTCGCTCCAGACGGTCTGGGTCGGGCCTGAGCTCGCCCGCGGCGCGCTCCATCTTCTGAGCGCACTGCAGGGCAGGGATGTGAACGACTTCAAGGACGAGGAGCCGGGCAAGATCCTCCATGAGATCCGCGACGGCGAGCTCACCGTGATCGGGGAAAAGCCGCACAGCCCGTACTACGGCACGGCCGACGCTACCCCTCTGTACCTGATCTTGATGTCCGAGTACTGGCGCTTCTCGTCCGACGACCAGTTCGTGCGCAACCGGTGGGACCAGGTCATGGCCGCGCTGGAGTGGTGTGACCGATACGGGGACCGCGACGGCGACGGGTACATCGAGTACCAGACCCGCTCGTCCCAAGGTCTGGGGAACCAATGCTGGAAAGACTCCTGGGACGGCA
>JAHEXX010000099.1 GCA_023251895.1 bacterium | reverse complement strand
TCCGGATGGGGCTTGCCGAGCCGGACCGGTCACCCGGTCCGCTGGTGAGCTCTTACCTCACCGTTTCACCCTTACCCCTCGCGGGGCGGTCTGCTCTCTGTTGCGCTATCCGCGAGGTCGCCCCCGCCTGGGCTTTCCCCAGCACCCTGCCCTCTGGAGTCCGGACTTTCCTCGAACGCTTTGCGCGCCCGCGGCCGCCCGGCCGGCTCCTCCATCGCGATTATACGGCCCTGACCTGCGCCTCCTTCCCCCGCCGCCCGTACAATCGGTCGCGATGCGAAGCCGCCTCCTCTTCCTCCTCGCCGCGCTGCTCGCGCTGCCTGCATGCGCTCGCTCCTCGACCGGGCCGGCGGATACGATCGGGGTCGAACAGGTGGAGCCCGGCGCCGCCGTCGACGCGTCCAGCGCCCAGCAGGCCGTAGTTGACTTCCTGAACGGGTACGCCTCCGTGGGACGGGACAACGGGAACTCGTTGATGGCCTCGATCGCCCCCGACTCCAGCCTGGTGACTTGGGCTAAGTGGTTGGGCATCAAGGCCCAGGTTCTCGAGCATCTGCAGGGTCAACCCCAGGCCGCCGACCTGATCGGTCGGGTCAAGGTGGCCGGGCTGGACTTCCTGCAGTCGCAGATCTCGGCCTCCGGGAAGGAGACGGCTGCGGTCGGCGTCGATGCCAGCGTGACGTTCACCCAGACCCTCAACCTCCCCCAACCCGCCGACGCCACGTTCGCCTTCGTGGGGCCCGCGTTCCTACAGCGCACGACGGCTGGCTGGCGCGTCGAGGAGATCGCCCGGAACGGGGTCGCGCTGGCCAACGCCGTCGCGGCCTTCAAGGGCGACACGCAATCCAGGGGCGGGTTGGCGGTCACGCTCGATTCGGCGTTCCTGTTCCAGGGGGGCTGGGTCTTCAACCTGTTTGTGCAGAACCGGTCCGGCGCGTCCGGCGACGTGGGGCAGGCCCGGCTGACGTTGAACGGCAACGGGCAGCGCCTGGTGAACGACCCCCTACCCGGATCGCTCTTCCTGAAGGCCCCGGAAGGGACGCGCACCCCCGAGATCCTGGCCTTCCCGCCGCCCTCCACGATCCAGGGACTCACGCTCGACCTGGCGTTCCGGCTGACGTCGGGGAAGACCTATGCGTTCCGGTTCGACCTGTTCCCGCTGCTCGCGCCGAAGCTCGCTCCGGGCCAGCTGCCGTCGCCGGCCGCTACGGGGCCGGCGACTCCGGGTCCAGCAACGACGGCGGCCGCGGGCTCGTAGCCTTCCACCCGGCCCCCTCCCCCGCCAGCCACTCATCCACGCCCCGATTCGCCAGGCGGTCGGCATCCTCGTTCCGTTCTCGGGGCACGTGCTCGTAGGCGATGCGGCGGAACGCCTTTGCGGCCTGCCGGGCCTCGTGATGGAGGCGCTGGAGCGTTGGGTTCTTCACCCGGAACCTCCCCTCGATCTGTTCGATCAACAGCCGGGAGTCGGAACGGACGAGGACCTGGGTGGCGCCGAGCTCCGCCGCGCGCTTGAGGCCCTCGATGCACGCCGTGTACTCGGCCACGTTGTTGGTGGCCACGCCGATGCCTCGGGCGATCTCGCCCACGACCCTCCCGCCGCGACCGGTGATGTGGACGCCGATGCCCGCGGGTCCGGGGTTCCCGCGGGCCGCCCCGTCGCAGGCGACGATCAGCCGAAGATCACGATCCGTCGGCAGTATTCACACCTCTTCACGCCCTCGGAGTGCTTGAGCCGATCGAGCTCGAGGGCGGACAGTTTCTCGTGACACCCCTGGCACACCCCGTCCACGAGGGCCGCGACCGCGACCCCCTTCTTCTGGGGCCGGAGGTCCTCGTACAGCTCGAGGAGCTCCTCGTCGATGGCAGGGAGCGCGGCCTCGCGCTCGGCCGCCTTGGTCGCGAGATCGACCCCGATCCGGTCCAGCTCGCGGGAAGCCTCGCCGCCGACGGTCTCCACGTGCTCACGCCCGGCGGCTGCCCCTTGCTCGGCGGTCACGATCCGGGCCTCCAGGTCCTCGCGCCGCACCATCTGCTCGAGCAGCTCGTCCTCCGCCCGGGACCGGCGTTCCTTGAGGCTGGCGATCTCGTGCTGGAGGGCCTCCAGCTCCTTCACGTTCACGATGCTGCCGTCGTACATCCGCTTCTCTTCTGCGGCGGCCTTCTGCTCGAACGAGTCGATCTCGTGCTCCAGCCGGGACTGCTCGCGACCCACCGCGTCCAGCGCCAGCTGCAACTCCCCCAGCTTGGATTCGGCATCCTCCAGCGCGGCCCGGGCGGCCCCGAGCTCCTGACCGGACTCGAGCTCCGCCTTTCGATGCGTGAGGCGATCGATCGCCGAATCGATCTCCTGGAGCTCGAGCAGCCGATCCATCCCGCGCATCGCCAGCGAAGGGTATCGGATGGAACGATCAGGAGGGGGTGGGGCGCCACCGGGGCTCCGACCCGCTCTTCTCCCGGGTCAGCTGGTTCACGCTTCCACCACCGGCCTTCACCACGGACAGGGCGGCAGGCTGGTCCCACTCGCCTCCGATCGCGATCCACCTGCCGCCGTCGATGAGCTCCCTCATGCCGGTCCGAATGCGTCGATGACGCATACGGTAGCGACTCGATCCGGTACCCCGCTAGCTCGGTCCCGATCCGGCGGTCTGACGCCATCGTGACCTTCTACACTCGTCGGCGAGCGGGAGCCAGTCGTCAGCGATCCATCTGGATCAGACCTCGGCTCCGGAACCGTTCCAGGGCCTTGGCAGCCCACCGTTCCGCGGTCACCTCAGACCGGCGCATCCCGAACCGGAACTGCTTCACGTGGTAAGCCTCATGGGCGGCCACGGCCAGCAGCCGCTCCTGCCACGTGTGGGCCACCAGCCACGGCGCGGTCTTCCGCCGCGGGTATCGCCACTCGAACGGGAACCCGTTCTGCGACGGCGCCTTCGGCATCGAGATCTGCACCAGGTACCGGGTCTCGGGGGCCACGGCCGCACCGGGCGGGATCTCGGGCCAGGCCCGGCCGTGGAAGATCACGCGGCCACGATGCGCGGACAGGTGAAGCTCGACCCCCCGCTTGCCCACGCCGTGGAACCCCTCCAGGACGAGGGTCGTGAGCTCGTCGTGGTCGACCCGTATGGCGTCGGGTATCAACAGCCGCACGGCCGCGGAGTGTACCCCGTGCCGCGCGGCGATTCGAGCAGATCCGGTTACGGAGGGAACTGGACCTTCTGGAAGTTCCCGTTGGTGGCCTGACCGAGCAGCGCTACGCCGCCCACGATGACCGCGGCGATGAAGGCCACCATGATCGCGTACTCGACGGCCGTCGCGCCACGGTCGTCGGACACGCGCTGCCGAAGGTCGACCCACCAGGCCTGCGCCCGGGTGTGGTACCGCAGGAGCACCTGCTCACCTCCCTCGAGGTTCGAGGTCGTCGCCGCCCGGGATCCCGGGTGGCGCTCGTTCCGCACGGTACCGGCCTCGAGCACCGGAGGCCATATTCCTAAAGTCCATTTCTCTGTCCCCGCGATCGGCGCCGCCCGACCGACGATGGCGTAGGCCGAATGGCCCACCGGCACTCTGCGCCCCACGGTGCCTCCCTGGTAAGGTCTGCTCGAGGGGGCTGCTCGCTTCGCTACGAACGATCCCCTCCCCGGCGAAAGACGTCGGGCGCCGTGGGGCCGCACGAGGTCCCCGAACGGCGGAGGAAGGAGGACCGCAGTGGCAACAGGCACCGTGAAGTGGTTCAGCTCCGAGAAGGGGTACGGATTCATCACCCCCGACGACGGCAGCCCCGACGTGTTCGTGCACTTCAGCGCGATCGCGGGTGAGGGATACCGCAACCTCGAAGAGGGTCAGAAGGTCGAGTACGACGTGACTTCGGGCCAGAAGGGTCCCCAGGCCGCGAACGTCAAGGCCGTCTAGAACGCTCCCGTAACGATCCCCGCATCCCGCCGCTCAAGCCGCAGGTTCCGTCGTCGTTGACGGCGAAGGAGAGTCCGTCGGCGACGGCGAGGGAGAGTCCGTCGGCGACGGAGAAGGAGAGTCCGTCGGCGACGGCGAAGGAGAGTCCGTCGGCGAGGGCGAGGGAACGGGGGGCGGCGGAACCGCCTCGGGTCCCGAACCCGCGAGCTTGCCCCCCGGCCGCGGCTCCGGGCGCGGTGCGCTCGGGCCGCCGACGCCGATGGGGGCCGTCGTCCCCCCGGTCGGGCTGTTCTTCTCTACAGGCTTCGTCGAGCCGGGCGTGTCGGCGGAGGCGCCCAGACCGGTCGCCGAGAACACGGCCTCCTTCACCGCTTCTCGCACGCCTGGGCTGGCGAGGCTCCCGCCGCCGAAGATCAACAGGAACGCGAAGGCGGCGAACAACGCCTCGGCGCGCAGGCCGCGACGGGCTGGGTCGTGTGCGCGATTCGCGAACCGCCCCACGCCGGTCCAGACGAGGACGATCAGCGCGTTCAAGACGATCCACGCCACGACTGCCCACAGGATCACCGGTGCTGCGTCCATTCCCGGCACCTTCTTACCGCATTCCACCGACACCCACAAAGACGTTGATCGCGAGGAACGCGAAACCGATCACACTTCGTGCGCCAAGGGTAGCGTCATCGCGCAACCGTTCGCGCAGGATTCCGTAGAATCGCTTAGGCACGGATGGTTCGGGACGTCGACTGAACTCTCAGGATGCCATTCGCGACAACCGGACATGCGAGGCATAAGTTCTCGCTAAACTCGGCCCGGGACGCGTCTCCGGCGACCGTGTGGAGCATCGCCACACGGCGGTCGCCACCTTGGGACGCCTGTTCACCCTCATCGAGAGTTGGGCCCCGCATAAGGTTCTCGCACCGGTGGGGAAGAGAGGGGGAGCGTTTGCGGTCGGTCTCTGTCCGATTCCTCGTGATCATCCTGGCGGTGTTCGGCTCGGCTCCCCCGGCTCGCGCTGCGGGGATCGCCCCCATCGTCGTCATCGTCATGGAGAACCACTCCTACGGGCCGAGCGACCCCGGCGTCCTCGCTAGCACCACCAAGTACATCGTCGGCAACCCCGACGCCCCGTACATCAACGACACGCTGATCCCGAGCGGGACCCTCTTCTCCAACTACGACGCCACCGGGGCCGACTCCCTGCCGAACTACCTCCAGATGACCGCGGGAACCACTGCCGGCTGCCCCACGAACGCATGCCCGAAAGACTCGGTCGCGGTCGAAAACCTGTTCCACCTGCTGGGGCAGGCCGGGATCTCGTTCGACTCGTTCGCGCAGGACATGCCGTCGAACTGCAGCTTGACCAACAGTGGCTATTACCGAGCACACCACAACCCCGAGATCTACTTCACCGACGTGGACGCCAGCTCGGGGCTCTCCTATCAGTGCAGCGCGACCGACATTCCCTTCCCGGCCTCCTGGCCGGACCCGCTTCCGGCGTTCTCGTTCGTCGTACCCGACGCCTGCCACGACATGCACGGCACAGGCTCCACCGGCGACTGCCCGGGGAAGACCGACCAGCTCATCCGGGACGGTGACGCCTGGCTCTCGGAGAACGTGCCGACGTTCCTGTCGGAGGGGGCCATCGTCCTCGTGACCTTCGACGAGGGGACATCGAGCGACCACACAGGCGGTGGCGGCCACGTGCCGACGATCCTGCTGGGGCCGAACGTCGTGGTCGGCGCGACCGACGCCGCTCTATACACCCACTCCAGCTTGCTGGCCGGTCTGGAGACCTACTTCGGGCTGACCCCCCTCCTAGGATCGGCAGCAAACTCGAGGCCGCTGCCCCTCCCCACGGGCGCTCCGCTCCGGATTCCGGCAGTCACCGATGTCACGCCCTCTACAGGTAAACCGGGGGATCAGGTCACGATCACGGGAGAGAACCTCGACACGGCCTGGGCGGTCTCGTTCAACGGGGCTCCGTCCGCGTTCTCGATCGGCGGCGCAACGAGCGTCATCGCGACCGTCCCCCAGGAGGCGACGTCGGGCCCGATCTCGGTGAGCACCGCCGGCGGAACCGCTACGGGCCCTTCGGACTTCACCGTTGAGCCACCACCCGCCCCGCCGCCGGTCACCCTCATGCAGCATGTACTGGCGAAGGGGCTCAGCGGGAAGAACCCCACGGACGCATGGGCGCAGCCCACCACGGCCGGCAACCTGCTCGTGGCGGCCATCGGGTGGACCGGCAGCGGGAACCCAGTACCTCCGGCCGGTTGGGTCCTCGCAGCGAAGACCGCGGGCACGGCGATCTACTACGAACAGAACGCACCGCAGCAGTCGGGGTCGGTCACGTTTCCGCTGACCGCTCGCGGAGCGTGGGTGATGGACCTCATGGAGTGGAACGGCGTGGCAACGGCCGGTGCACTCGACCGCACGGCCACCAAGACCAGCAAGAGCCTCGCCGGGACCACGGCCGATTCAGGGACCACCCCATCGACTTCCCAACCAAGCGAGGTTGCCATCGCCGCGATCCGCGCCTTGGCCGCAGTCACGGAATCCAACCCCACCAACGGATTCGCGCAGGTCGACGCGGGGACGCAGGGCTCGACGAACACGATGGGGTTCTACGTTCGGGTCCTGTCGGCCCTGGGTCCCCAGCAAACGTCCGTGACGCTCTCCGCCTCCGCCAGGTGGCGGGGTTGCATCTCCACGTTCCGAGGACTCTGATCAGCGGGCGAAGAAGTGCAACCCGAGCCACGCCCAACCCGCGACCACGCCCACGCGGCCCGATCGCGTGCGCATGATCCGGGTGAGCACCGTGCCGAGCGACGGGATCCGCGTGCGGTAGCTGAGCAGCTGCAACCCCGCCCCCGCCAGCGCGAAGAACGCGTAACCGGCGAGCGTCACGTCATGGCTGTTCATCGCTGCACCAGGAACCATCCGAACATCAGCCACAGGAACAGGATGATCGACCGGCCGGGGCGCGTGGCGAGGATGGGGTCCGTCACGACGCTGAGCGTGGGGTGCGCGTACGAATCCGTCGTGAGCGACGGCTGGAGCAGCAAGGTGGCCAGCTCCCACAGTGCGAGCCCCACGAACACCGACGCCCACGCGAGCACTCCGGAGGCACGAAGCGGTACGGGACCCGAAGCCTCGCGCGGAGGTTCCTCCCACCCTAGAGCGAGGCCGGCCGCCGCCACGCCGACCACGGTGGCCGTCGCGGGCCACGAGTAGCGCTGGAACCACCCCACGATCACGGCGAAAGCCGCGGCACCGATCACGACGGCCCGCGGAGACAGGTCGCCGAAGGCCGCGCGGAACGGGACGGCCCGCGCTCCCGTCTCGGCTCCTCCCGGCGCATGGCCTCCCGCAAGCCCGGGACCGCCGGCCGCCTTCGCGAACTCGGCCCGGCGACGGATCGACGCGTCCCGGGCCAGGGCGAACGCCGCGGCGAGCAGGAGGATCGAGTGGATGGGGTTCCCGGACAGCCAGTCGAACGTCCCCGCCAGAACGAGGATCACGATCACCGGATCCCGGAGCCCCCCGAGCAGGGTCGAGGCCAGCGGCAAACGCTCCGCCCGGATCGAGCCGATCGGGTCTTCTTCCGCCATTTCGTCTCTGCCCTCCCGGCGCCCTCGCATCGGGTTCGCCGGGGTAAGGCCTACTCCAAGACTACCCCGCGCGATGGCTTCGGATGGGGTCTCTGCGCACTCAGTGAGCTCGCGCCGGGCACACGGGCACGTAGGGACGATCGGGTACGAACGCGCTCCACTCGTCCCGCGTCAACTGACGCCCGGCGACGGCACAGGCATGAGCCCCCCACAGCTGCCACCTTGCAGGCCAGACGAAGGCCTGGCCGTTCGAATACACGACGACGATCCGCGACCCGTCGTGCGTGAAATCGGCCACAGCCCAGACGTTGTCGACGCCTGGGAGGGTGGCGCCGAACTGCTTGCCGGTCGCCGCGTCCCAAAGCCGGGTGGTGCCGTCGGTCCCGGCCGTGACGATGAGCTCCCCGGTGGGATCGAAGAACACGCTGAGTACAGCGCCGGCCGCCGCGAGGAAGCGCCTGATCTGCCGGCCCGTGGATTCGTCCCACAGGCGGACGACACCCGACAAGCCGCCCGTCGCTACCGTCTTGCCGTCCGGCGAGAAGGCCGCGAAGTAGGTGGGCGGCACCTCGGTGTCGGTCTTGAGCGTCCGAAGGACCTTCATCGTCTTGGAGTCGACCAGCGGGACTGTCCCGTCCGCGAGCACGACCGCCAGCGTCGCGCCGCTCGGGCTGTACACGACCTGGCTGATCGCGCCGCCGAACCGGATGGGTCGTCGCAGAAGGTCACCGCTCCTCGCGTTCCAGACGGCCAGATGCCCCCGGGTGATCTGCCCCACCTCGCCCTCCGCCGCCTTGATGGTCAGCTGTCCCCAGTCCCCGGCGGCAACGGTCCGTCCGTCCGGGCTGAACGCTGTCCAGAAGAGCGAGTCGTGCAGCCCGGTGAGCTCTCGGGAGGTCGGCGGACTCGTCGTCACATCCCAGAGGACCAACTGCCCCTCATCCCCCGCCGCGGCGAGCGTCTTGCCGTCGGGACTGAAGTTGACTGCGAGGAGCGGACCGCGCGGTACGGCTCGGAAGGTCCCGGCGCGACGGAGCGTCCCGAGGTTCCACAGGTTCACGTATCCGGTCGCCTGCGTCACGGCAAGGGTCGAGCCATCGGGCGAGAGGGTGAACCAAGGATCCGGGCCCCATTCTTGACTCTCGTTGCCCGAGCCCGCCGTGAACTCCCGTCCGAACCGACCGGTCCCCGACAGGTCCCACGCGAAGATGGTTCCGTCCTGGCTCGCCGTGTACAGCGTGCGACCGTCGGTTGCCTGCGCCAGCACGGGACCGCCGTGCCCCGCGAATGTCTGGGTCACCGTCGCGGAGGCGACATCCCAGGCCAGCACGGTCCCGTCGTCGCCGGTGCTGATCGCCGTCCGTGAGTCAGGCGTGAACCCGACGGATTCAACTGCCGCCGCATGCCTGCTGGTGCCGACCGTGACCGTACCGGCCCGAAGATCCGCGAACCGCACGGAGCCGTCGTAACCACCGAACGCCGCCGTCCCCCCGTCCGGGCTGACGCCCAAGAGCTCCACGGACGAAAGCGTTCCGAGGTTCAGGTGTGACACCAGCGCGGTTTCCACAGGGAGTGTGCGCTCCAACTTCATCGTGTTCGAGTCCCAGATCGTTGCGCGCCTGCCGGACACGACGAGCTTGCCGTCCGCCGTGAGGCCGAAGCCCAGCTCCGGCGCGTGGCTCACTCTCGTCGCGGGTCCGAGGAGCTTCCCGCTCGCGACGTCCCACCGGATGACGTACGTGGGCGACGCCAGCAGGGGCGTCGCTGCCGTCGGTTTGAGTCGTACGAGGCCGAACAGCTCGCGACCGTCGCTCGAGAACGAGACCTGACGGAAGTCGAGGAAGTCCGCTCCGGCGAACCTCGGGTCCGCCGGGAGGGTTCGCAGCAGCCGTCCGGTGTCGGGATCGCGGAGCTCGGCGCTCCCGTCTCCGGCGGCCGACGCGACGGCTATCAGCGATCCATCGGGGCTGAAAACGGGCGGGCCCCCGGCGCCGTTGGGCACGGAGCGCCGCGGCGCGAAGGTCGCGGTGTCGAAGAGATCAAGATCCTGGACGTTGTACTGGACGGCCAGCGTCTTGCCGTCCGGGCTCAGCGCGATACCGACGGGCCGGCGCCCGGTGTCGCCCCCGTAGAAGACCCCGACGGCGGCCGGAGCCCGCAGCACGGTCGCCAGGAGCGTGCTCCGCGTTTGCTCAGACACGTCCAGGTTCACTGCCTCGCGAGCAAGCAGGAGCCCGCGGTCGAG
>JAHEXX010000098.1 GCA_023251895.1 bacterium | reverse complement strand
TTGGTCACGGCGCAGTTGTTCCTCGTGGTCGCCGCCGGTCTCGGCCGGCATGGGTATCGCACCGTGCGGAACCTGTTGAACGAGACGACGGCCGGTCCGCCCATCCTGCTCCGGCCCCGGGCGCCGATCCGATAGGGGCGTCCGGCTAGGGGAGCCCGGGCCGCCCGGTGCGCGGGACCGGCACGGCGTGGACGGGGATCCCGCACCGGCGCTGGATCTCGTTCGCGAGGTCCCCTTCCACGACCCGGCGCCACGAGGGGCGCTCGGGGTCGGGGACAACGATGGCGTGGAACCTCCTAGCGCTTGCCCACTTGGCGATCATCTTGGGAGCGTTGCGCGCCTTCGAGAGCCCAACCCTGACCTCGAACCCCTTCCTACGGAGGATCTTCGCGGCGTCGTGCACGATCTTCTTCTGCTGCTCGAGCTCGATGCGGTTCGGCTTCAGACCCGGGTGCGGGAACCCCAGTGATGTCCCGTAAACGCGCGCGATCGAGAGCACCGTGATCTTCGCGTGCTCGGGCGCGGCCAACTCGACCGTCCGGGCGATCACCTCCCGTGTGAAGGGGACGCCGGTGGATGCCAGAAGGACGCGCCGGGGGGGGTCGGGAAACCGAGGGGCCGCCGGAGCGGCCCCTCGGAGCTTCCGCGGCAGCTTGCGCTCTGCCGCTGCCGCCATCCCCTGGCTACACCCCCGCCGTGACCTTGTACTCGGTGGTGCCGAGCCTGCGGTTCTCCGCCTGGCGCCACCAGTACACGGGGAAGTACAGGAGCACGATGAAGACGCCGATGAGGAACATCTTGCCGCCACCGGCCTGGCATCCCTTGATCGCGCACGCCGGGATGCCGACCGCCCAGACGATGAAGTACAGGGCGGCGAGGGCCACGGCGATGTACTTCATCCACTCGGGCAGGCGGTAGGGTCGATAGACCTCGGGCCGCCACCTCCGGAGGAAGTAGTACCCCAAGAGCACGGGCACGAACGATCCGACGTACCCGACGTTGGAAAGGACGTAGATGGCGCCCGGGGTTCCCGCCATGAGAAGCCCGATGTTCAGGATCGTGTTCAGACCCATCGAGAAGTCCGGCACGTTGTGCCTGTTCACGTGCCCGAAGATGCGCGGCGCCTGGCCGTCGAGGGACATCATGTAGAGCGAGCGGGCGCACCCCATGATCGCGTTCAGGCTCGAGAGCAGGAGCGCGATGACGAGCGCCGCCGTTATGATCTTGTCCACGCCGGCGAAGTTGAGCGCCGTCTTCGCGTACTGGGCGAGGATCCCGTTGATGTCGAGGCTCTTCGCCACCACGGCTTGCACGCCCACGACGCCCACGATGGCGAGCGGCAGCACCGTGTAGATGAACATCGCGTAGCCGCCCTCGAGGTTCATCGCGATCGGCGCGTCTCGATCGGGGTTCTTGCACTCGCCGATGTAGCAGGCCGCGGCTTCCGATGCGATCACGGTCCACGTGAACAGCGCCGATATCTGAAGGTAGAGGAAGAACGCGTGGCCGGTGAAGAACCCTGTGCTGTCCGGCAGCGTGAAGGGGACCACGTTGCCGCCGTGGAACTTCCCGGTGAAGAACGGCGCCACCGCGAGGATCGTTAGGGGGATCATCGACAGCAACCCGAGCACCGTCGCGAAGAACGTTCCGAACCGGATGCCGAGCCAGGCCGGGATGAAGAGCCCCAGCGAGATGACGATCCCCAGGCCGAGCGTGAAGTACGAGACCGGGACGCTGTTCGAGAACAGCTGGATCGTCTTCGTGCTGTCGGTGAAGCCGAAGAGCACCGGTACGTAGGCCCCGGTCAGCAGGTTGTTCACGGCCATGACCGGCATCCATCCCAGCCAGTACATCCACACGGTCAAGCCGTTGATGTGAGGGTAGGTCTTCGGGAGGCGGTCCTTGAACGCGTAGAAGGCATAGGCCGGAGCCCCGCCCGTCCGGTCGGGGAGCATGGCCGCAAGCTCGGCGAGGAACATGCACAGCAACCACCCGGTGATCGCCCAGAAGAAGAAGTTGGGGATGGCCGCCGAGCCCAAGACGGCGACCGCCGGGCCGGCGATGCCCGTTACCAGGATCGTGCCGGCCAGGCCCACTACGAAGGCGCCCCACCAGTTGGTCTCCTTGGAGAGCTCGCCTTTGACGTAGTCCTCGACCCTGAACTGCCCTTCAGGCGGTTGCGACATACGTTCCCCCTCCCTCGCTACCGGTCAGGACCCTTCGTCCGCGGCCGAAGGGTAAGCCCACGCACCCGGCCGAGCAAGTCGGCATCTCGCGTGGGGGATGTGCGATGCCCCCACTTGTCCGGCCGGGCGCTGGGCGGTGTCTCCGTTGCGCCTCCGCGCACATCCCGCCCCTTCCGCGGGCGCGCTAGAACAGCGACAGGTACTTGTTCACCTCCCAGTCGGTCACGCGCTCGTGGAATTCCTTCCACTCGCGCTCCTTCACGTCGCAGTAGTAGTCGATGTACTCGCCGTCTGGGGTCCGCCCGAGGGCCTCTCGCAGGACCTCGTCCTGTCGGAGGTTCCGCACGGCGTCGAGCAGGTTGCCCGGTAGGAGGTCGACGCCCTGTCGCTTCAGCTCCTCCACCGGGGTCTCGTACATGTTCCCCTCGTTGGGGTCCCCGGGATCGAGCTTGTGGTCGATCCCGTCGAGTCCGGCCGCCAGCACCACCGTCGCAGCGAGGTACGGGTTGGCGGCGCCGTCGACCGTGCGGTCCTCGAATCGACCCGGGGCCGGCGTGCGGATCATCTGGGTCCGGTTGTTCCGGCCGTAGGCGACGTACACCGGCGCCCAGGTGGCGCCCGACATCGGGGCACCGACGATCAACCGTTTGTAGGAGTTCACCGTCGAGGCCGTGACCCCGATGTAGGCCTTGGCGTGCTGGAGCACGCCGCCGAGGAAGTGATACCCCAGCTCCGAAATGCCCAGGCCTCGCGGGTCGTTCGGGTCCTCGAACAGGTTCGTGTCGGTCTCGGCGTCCCACAGGCTCATGTGGATATGGAGCCCGTTGCCGGTGAGGTGTGGGAACGGCTTGGGCATGAACGTGGCTTGAAGGCCGCGGGCCTGGGCCAGCATGTGGACCATGTAGCGGAAGAAGATGACCCGATCCGCTGTTGTGACCGCGTCGTCGTAGACGAAGTTGGACTCGAACTGGCCGTTCGCGTCCTCGTGGTCGTTCGCGTAGTTGTCCCATCCGAGCTGCGACTCGTACTTGGAGAGCGTCGTGATGAAGTCGAACTGTCTCGACAGGGCCTTCATGTCGTAGCAAGGACGATCCAGCGTATCGAGGGGATCGGCCACCTCGATCGTTCCATCCTCCTTCAGCCGAGTCAGGAAGAACTCTGCCTCCATCCCGATCTTGAACACGTACCCACGGTCACGGGCCTTGGCCATCTGGTTCTTCAGGATCGTGCGCGGGCAGTACGGCCAAGGCTCCCCCTCGACGAACACGTCGCAGGCGAACCGGGCCAGGTTGGGCTGCCAGGGAACCGGCGTGAAGCTCGCCGGGTCGGGCATCGCCGCGATATCGGGGTCGTGGGGTCCCTGGCCGAGCTCGCCGGTGGCGAAGCCCGCGAACCCCGCACCCTCCGCGAACACGTCCTCCAAGTGGTTTGCCGGGACGAGCTTCGCGTTGGGCTTCCCGTACATCTCCACGAACTGGGCGAAGACGAACTCGATGCCCATCTGATCGACCAGCTTGCGGACCTCCTCCACCGACTGCGGACGGTCAACCATCGTTACCCCCTTCCTCTCCTGCGGATCTCCGCATCTTCCTCAACTTGACGACCTTCGTCGCGACGGCGAGCGACAGCCAGTCGTCGTGTTCCAGATCGATCCCCGACACGCGCTCGATCCGGCCCAGGCGCTGCCGGAGCGTGTTCGGGTGGATGTACAGGGCTCGGGACGTTCCCACCACGTTGCCCCGGTGGTCCAGGTAGCCCTCGAGCGTGTCCAGGAGTTGGGTGCCCCGTCGGCCGTCGTACTCGACCAGGTGCTCGAGGCGCTGCTGGTGGCGATCCCGCGTGCCCTCCTCGGACGACAGGACGTATTTGTACGGGCCCAGATCGTCGTAGGTCGTGACGCCGGGGCCGCCCCGGATCAGGGCCCCGACCTCCGCCCCGGAGGCGGCCTCCTCGAATCCCCTGGCGAACGAGGCCGCGCCCTGGCACGGGTTGGATACGCCGACCGAGAGCGGCATGGCCTCCTCGCCGGGGCCCACCCACTCCATGCCGCGGACCGTGTCGAGAGCCTCCTCCGCGGGGAGTTCCCCGATCGGGATCAGCGCTCGGATCGAGCGCTCCAGGTGGTCCACGAGCATGCCGGGGAACCGAGCCGCGAGGCGTGACTCGACCTGGTTGGCGACGGTCCGCCAAGGGAGGCGCCGCGGCTCGCGGCCCTCGGCGGCGCGAGAACGGCGGCCCCGAGAAGGTGGCGGAGCTCCCGTCAACGGGACCACGTGCAGGATCAGGTTCGGTACGTCCAGGTCGCATCCCAGCCGGCCGGCCAGCGCATGGAGGTCCTCGGGCGCCGAGTCGGCCCGGGCCAGGGCCTGGAAGAAGTCCTTGACCAGGTTCTTCTCGGTCAGCCACTCGATCGCCTGGTGCTGCTTGATGGCCACCGCCGTGTGGGACGCCACCGCCGTGAGGGTGGCCTCGGCGTCGTCGACGTCGGCCGGCGCGAGGACCGCGAGCAGGCCCAGGCGGTCGTCGCCGGCCGCGAGCGGCGCAAATAGGGGCCTGCCTTCAATCCGCTCGCCCCAGAGCACGTCGGCCAGCCGCCGTGCATCCTCCGGACGCGCGTCGGCTCGACCCGATTCCATGACGTCCAGCCAGAGCGTCCGCGTGTCGAGGGCCGGGGCGTCGGTCCTGGAGGGGCTGGCGGCGCGGAGCCGGAGGCGCTCGTCTGGATCGAGGAGGTAGATCTCGCACCGATGAGCCCGCAGCAGATCCCGGGTCCCCCGGGTGACCACGGATGCGACCTCCGGGACGCTCCCGGCGGAGGCGATCTTCTGCGAGAGCCGAGAGAGGTTCGTCAAAAGGCCCACGCGGGCCGTGGCCTCCTCGTACAACCTAGCGTTCTCCACGGCACCGGCGATGAGGGATGCGGTGTGCTCCAGGAAGTCCAGGTCCGCCCGGGCGAACTCGTGTGGAGCGTCGGCGTGCAGCGTGATGACCCCGATCACCTCGCCCGAGCGCGCGAAGATCGGCACAGACACGAGCGATTGGTAGACCTCGTCCCCGAGCTCTGGGAAATAGGCCCGGCGCACGCGTGGATCCTCGAGTGCGTTCTCCTGGATGAACGCGGAGCGGCGGGCCTTGGCCACCCACCCGGTGAGTCCCTCGCCGGTGGGGATCGTGACCTTGCCCTCGAGATGGGCGTAGATCGACGATGCCGCCCGCAGGATCAAGGCGTCATCGTCGACGAAGTAGATGAAACACGCGTGGCAGGCGGTGGCCTCGGTGACCAGGCGCACGACACCGCGGAGGATGGCCGGCAGGTCGGGCCCGGCGCCGATGGTCTGGATCAGTTCGTACAGGTAGGCGCGCTCGTCCGACACGCGCCGGACCGTGGCCAGGCGCTCCCGTTTCGGTCCTCCTAGGGACGCTCGCTGTCCTGCGGCTGGCACTTGCCCTCTGCCCCCCCGGTGTGGGCGTGTTCGGCATGTCTACTGCGCGGACGCTACGACGGCCTTGGTCGCCGGTCAAACGAGCAGGTCAGCATGGGGGATATCAGAGGGGAGGAGTCGCGGGGGGGACGTTGGCATATGGAGGAACCGCACACGGCTCGGGCCATCGCGCCGTGCGCTGAGCGTCTACCGGGCGACGAGCACCGGGCAGTGAGCCAGGTGGATCACCTTGTGCGCGACGCTGCCGACCAGTATGGCCGTCACATCCGACAGCCCCCGGGTGCCCATGACGATGACGTCCGCGCCGGATCTGCTGGCCTCCTCCACGATCTCCGAGGCGGCGCGCCCGAACGGAGCGCCCCGAACATCGCCCTTCGCACTGACGCCCTGGGACGCGAGGTCCTGGACCGCTCCGTCCACCAGCTTGGTCGCGTCTTCGGGCGGCTCCATCGCCCCGCTGAAGTGGCCAACCTCCACCTCGCGGACGTGGAGCACGAGCACCTCCGACCCCATGGCCTTGGCGAGCTCCCCGGCGAGGGATGCGGCCTTCTTCGCGCTCTCCGATCCGTCCACCGCGACGAGGATCTTCCCGAACATCTCTTTGCCTCCTTCCAGTGCTGGCCGGACGCTACGCCGAAGCCTCCCGGTCGTCAACGCGGCGCATCCGCGCTGGGTGCGGCATCGCGCACCTAGGCAGCCAGATAGGGAGCACGCTAAGATGCGGCGGCCGCCCGGCGCGCGTCGCGAGCGTTAGCGTGCCGGCGGTTCCGGTTCGAAACAGCGTCGGCTGCGGCCGCCGGGCTACCGGGAGGGGGGAGAGGGAGTTGACCACCGATCTCGAACAGTTCGTGAACCAGGATGGGCGGGCCGAGGCCATCCGCGAGGTGCGGAAGCAGATCGACGCCGAAGGCGTCACGTACATGTACTACCAGTTCGTGTCCGTGACCGGCCGGATCATGGGCAAGGGCATCCCGGCCAAGCACTGGGAGACCATCGCGAATCGCGGATTCCAGCTCGTCTACGGATCGACGGCGAACCTGTTCGTGGACCGAGACGGGAACTACATCGGCTACGGCCCCGAGGCCCGCGAGCTGGTGGGCCTCCCCGACCCGGGGACGTTCTGCGTACTGCCGTGGGACAGGAAGACGGCCCGGGTGTTCTGCACCTTGTTCCGGGGCCGCGAGGAGGAGATCGACGGCGGGGCCTACCTCACGTCCGACTGCCGGGGGAACCTGAGGCGGATCCACGCGCAGTTCGAGGCTGAGACCGGCCTGCACCTGCGAGCGGGGTGCGAGCCGGAGATGATGTGGCTCAAGACCAACCCCGACGGGACCCCGACGGTGGAGGGCAAGACCAAGCCGTACTGCTACCACATCGACCAGTTCTCCGAGCTGCAGCCCATCATCCACAAGGTGATGGAATACGGGGCGGCCATGGGCCTGGACATGATCCAGGGCGACCACGAGGACGCGCCCGGCCAGCTCGAGTTGAACTTCATGTTCGACCGGGCGGACATCACGGCCGACCGGCTCACCACGTACCGGCAGATCTGCCGGCAGGTCGGTCGCGAGATGAACGCGTTCGCGTGCTTCATGCCCAAGCCGTTCATGGGCGTGTCGGCCAACGGATGTCACCACAACATCTCGCTGTGGCAGGGCGACGAGAACATGTTCATGCCCGACGGCGACAATCCGAGGATCCCCGGGAAGATCGGGCTTCACTCCATCGGCGGCGTGCTCGATCACCTGTCGGCGCTCACGGCGATCAGCGCGCCGACCGTGAACTCCTACCGCCGGTACTGGGACGCCGGCTTCTGGGCACCGGTCTTCGCCGACTGGGGCTTCCAGAACCGCACCGCCGCGTTGAGGATCTCGGCGCCTGGCCGGTTCGAATACCGCTCGGTCGATTCGTCGGTGAACCCATACCTGTCGTTCGCCGCATTGCTGATGGCGATGAAGGACGGAATCGACCGCAGCCTCGATCCCGGCGAGCCCGAGGAGCGCAGCGTCTACGACGCCATCGCCGCGGGCAAGGACGTCAAGAAGGTTCCGCACAGCCTGGGCGAGGCGCTCGACGCGCTGGAAAAGGACGAGGTGATCAAGGAGGCCCTACCGGGCGACATGTACAGAGTGTTCATGCACTACAAGCGGGACGAGTGGAACCGGTTCCTGGCCACGGTCAGCGAGTGGGACATCAACGAGTACCTGGACGTCCTTCCGTAGGAAGGGAAAGGAGCAACCCCGTCTGATGTGCGGTATCGCTGGCATCATCCACCGCGACGCGGCAGCCGACGTCGGCTCCGAGATGACCCACATGCTTCAGTCGATGAAGCACCGCGGGCCCGACTCGTCCGGCTTCGCGCTGTTCGGCCCGCCCACCGACCTCATCGCGATCCGCTTCAAGCTGGCCGACGCGAACGACGCGCGCGATTTCGAATACCGGGAGCGCCTGGAGCGGCATCGGCTGGAGGTCGAGTCCCGGCTGAACAAGATCGGGGCCGCGATCGACCGGGTGGAGAGCGAAACCGAGTACGCATACCGGGCCACCGTCCGGTACGAGGGAGATATCAAGGCCCTGGCCGACTACCTCGAAGACGTGCCCGGGTGCGAGGTGCTTTCTCTGGGACACTCGCTGGAGATCGTGAAGGATCTGGGCGATGCTCAGGAGGTCTCGGACCTCTACAAGCTCGGCGGCTTCCAGGGGACGCATGCCATCGGACACGTGCGGATGGCAACGGAGTCCGACGTCGACATCTCCGGCGCGCATCCGTATTGGGCCTACCCCTTCTCGGACGTCGCGGTCGTTCACAACGGCCAGCTCACGAACTACTTCCATTGGAAGCGCCGGCTCGAGTTCTCGGGACACCGGTTCCAGTCGGAGTGCGACTCCGAGATCATCGCCGTGTACCTGGCCGAGAAGATGGCCGACGGGAGGTCGCTTGAAGAGGCTATGCATGAGAGCCTCGATGACCTCGACGGCGTGTTCACCTACATGGCCGTGACGAAGGACAGTCTGGGCGTGGCCAAGGACGAGATGGCGGCCAAGCCGCTCGTCCTGTACGAATCCGACGAGCTGGTCGCGATGGCGTCGGAGGAGATCGCCATCCGGGCCATCATCGACCACGAGATCGACACGTACGACCCCTACGAGAGGCAGGTGCTGGTATGGAGCCGGTAGCCTCCATAGAGCGGCGCATCACCTACGACGCTCGTGGGCTGGCCGAGCCGGACGCGGAGGCCCCGGGGACGTCGCAGATCGACGACGGCAAGGCGGTGTTCGACGCCGCGCCGCACTCGACCCGGCAGATCAATCTGGAGCTCCGCCGGCTGATCTACGAGGAGGGCATCCGCGACGTCACGGTCCTGAACCCGGGGGCCAAGCACTCAATCGGCGTCGGCATCCTGCAGCGCTGCAGGATCCGGTTCGAGGGGAGCCTGGGCTACTTCGGCCTGGGCGTGATCGACGGCCCCGAGATCGTGGTGAACGGCCGGGTGGGATGGTCGGTGTGCGAGAACATGATGTCCGGCGTCGTCGTGATCCAGAAGAACGCCGGCTCGCTCGCCGGGGCAGCCTTCCGGGGCGGCGATCTCGTGATCAAGGGGAGCGTCGGCGCCCGCACCGGCATCGACCAGAAGGGCGGCACGATCATCGTGGGCGGCGATGCCGGCTCGATGACCGGCTTCATGATGCAGCGGGGCCGCCAGATCATCTGCGGCGACGTCGGTCCCGGCCTCGGCGACTCGATGTACGATGGGACGATCTACGTGGCCGGCACCGTGAAGGCGCTGGGGATCGATTGCGTCCCGGGTGAGTGGACCGACGCGGACACGGAGCTGATCGACCGCAAGTTCCGCCTCTACGGACTGGACAAGCCGGACTCGTTTCAGAAATTCGTCTGCGGCAAGATGCTCTACAACTACGACAACCTCGAGCCCAGCGAGCGCAAGCTCGTGATCCACTGAGGGGGCGCACGCTCATGGAAACCTCACCCTCCCGCCAGAACGTGCTCGGGCACAGCCGCATCTTCACGCCCGAGGTGGTCAACGACATCCACGTGAAGTCCGAGCTCGGGCGGTACCGGATGCGAGGCTTCTCGCTGTTCAAGCCGATCCCGCACTGGGACGAGCTGATGTTCCTGCCGGGCACGCTCACGCGGTTCGTGATCGAGGGGTACCGGGAAAAGTACGAGACGAAGACGGTGCTCGG
>JAHEXX010000015.1 GCA_023251895.1 bacterium | reverse complement strand
GCGTCCGAGGATCGGCGGCCACGGACCGGAGGCGCTCGCGGCGCTCGCCGCGCCGGCGGGGAAGGAACCCCTCGAAGGCGAACCGGTCGGTGGGCAAGCCGGACACCACGAGCGCCGCGAGCGCCGCGGACGGGCCCGGCACGACTTTCACGTCGATGCCTTCCTCGGCGCAGGCTCGAACAAGCCGGAAGCCGGGGTCGGAGAGTCCCGGCATCCCCGCGTCCGAAACCAGGGCCACGTCGAAACCCTGGCGCAGCCTCGGCATCAGCTCTGCCGTGCGCTCCCGCTCGTTCCCCTCGAAGAACGACAGGGTCTTCGCGGCGATCCCGAAGTGCTTCAGCAGTCTGCCGGTGCGACGCGTGTCCTCGGCGGCGATCAGGTCCACGGAAGCCAGGGTCTCGCGGGCCCGGTCGGTCATATCGCCGAGGTTGCCGATCGGCGTGCCGACCAGGTAGAGCGTTCCCGGCCTCATGCCGCCATCGTCCCACGACGGACTAGAGTGGCGCCTCGATGGCGCACAAGGACTATTCGGGAACGCCGCTGCCGAAGAAGCTCGGCATCAAGGAGGGGTCGCGAGTGGGGTTGGTCTCCGCGCCCCCCGGGTTCGAGGCGACCCTGGACCCGCTCCCGACGGGCATCGACATCGCCGCTCAGATCCGAGGGCCGCTCGACGTAATCGTGTTCTTCACCACGCGGCGAATCGACCTGGAGAAGCGATTCGCCGAGCTGGCCACGGCCCTCGACCCGGACGGGCGCCTGTGGGTGGCCTGGCCCAAGAAGGCCGCCGGGGTAGACACCGACCTCGACTTCGAGACGGTCCAGCGGATCGGCCTGAACGCAAAGCTCGTCGACAACAAGTCGGCCTCGGTCGACGACCTGTTCCAGGGGCTGCAGTTCGTCTACCGACTGAAGGACCGCCCGAAGTAGCTCACGCCGGCTTCTGGCCGATCAAGGGGCCGAGCTCCCTCCTTCCCCCACGCCCCTCGATACCCTTAGCCGGTGCCCACGTTCCCGCAACGTCTGAACCGGCCGATCGTCGCCATCCTCGCGGTCGCCGCCATCGCCGGCGGCCTTCGCTTCTACCACCTCTCGTACCCCAGGGAGCGGGTGTTCGACGAGGTCTACTACTCGAAAGACGCCTGCAACTATCTGGGCGAGCCGGCGAAGGCCTGCGGCCTCACGTCCAGCGGCGAGAAGTACTGGCGGCGGACCCGCGGCGAGGTCTCGTGGGTCCATCCGCCGCTCGGGAAGTGGGCCATCGCCGTGGGGGAGAAGATCTACGGGATCACGCCGTTCGGATGGCGGTTCTCCTCGGCTGTGTTCGGAACCCTTTCCGTGGTTGCCCTGGCCCTGATCGCGCAGGTCCTGTTCGGAAGCCCACTGTGGACGTTCGTGGCGGGACTGCTCCTCGCCACCGAGAGCCTGAACTTCGTCCAGTCCCGCGTGTCGATGCTGGACATCTTCGTCGCGTTCTGGGTGGTGTTGGGGTTCCTCTTCGTGGTGCTGGACCGGCGGTGGATCGACCGGCGCACCGTCTACCCACGGGAGGAGCCCGAGGTTCCCGACCAGTCCCCGCCCCAGCCCGTGGAACAACCCGCGCCAACTGCGCCGTCGCCGATCTGGCGGCCGTGGCGGTACGCGGCGGGCCTGGCCTTCGGCGCCGGGTTCGCCTCCAAGTGGTCCGCAGCCACGGCCATCTTCGGGGCCGCGGTGCTGTCGTACGCGTGGGAGGCGACAAGGCGGCGGCGAGTCGGCCGGAGGCCGGCGTCGACCGAGGAACCGGGAAGGGGGGAGACCCCGGCACCGGGCCGCGGCCTGCGATTCGTCTCGTACCTGCTGATCTTCTTCACCGGGCCCTTCCTGTTGCTGGTGGCCGCGGCGATCGCCCGCTTCGCCGGGTTCTCCACCCTCATCCCCGAACTCATCCTCGTCGTGGCGACTCTCCTCGGCATCGTCGCGGCCCTGGTTGTCGCGAGGAAGGAGGACCTCGGCGGATGGGATCTGTGGGCAATCGCGATCCCGGTCGTGGGGATCTACTTCGCGTTCCGGGCGATCTGGCGCGCCTCCGCCCGTCCCGAGCGCCACCCCTTCCTCCAGACCACGATCCAGGAGAGCTTCGGCATCGTCGTGGCTTTCCTGGTGCTGCCGGCCGCCGCGTACGTGGCCTCGTACACGCCGTGGTTCGTCGATCACGGCGTCCACCTGTCGGGCTGCGTGCACATCACCGAGAGGAGCTACCCGGACACCACCAACGACTGGTGCAACCTGCAGAACGCGATGCGCAACTATCACCAGCACCTCAAGACCACGGAGCTCGATGCGAAGACCCACCGATTCACGCCGATCCACCCATACCTGTCCCCTGCCTGGAAATGGATCGTCCTGTTGCGGCCGGTCTTGTACTTCGCGAGGTACCCGACCGACGCGTACCGGCGGGTGATCTACGCGAACGGCAACCCGGCCATCTTCTGGGGAAGCCTGTTCGCCGTCCCCTATCTCCTGATGTTGTGGCGCAGGCGGAAGGACTGGCGGGCCGGGTTCGGGGTCGTGGCAACCCTGGGGCAGTACCTGCCGTGGTTCGTCGTGTCCCGGCCGATGTTCTTCTTCTACATGACGCCGGTCACGCCGTTCCTGGTGCTCGCGTGTACGTTCACGGCGAAGGACCTGTCGGAGCTGCACGTCGCGGGCTCCCGGTCCCGGCCATACCTGCCGGTGGCGGCGGGCTTCGTGGCCCTGTCGGTGGGGTTGTTCCTGTTCTTCTTCCCGGTCCTCACCGGCGCGCCGATCTCCACGCTGTGGTTCAGGGCCCACACCTGGATGAAGGGGTGGGTCTGACCTGACCGGCGGTCACGCCGGCCCGGATAGGATGCCGCCCATGCCTCGGGAGCACCTGTTCATCCCGACATCGGACGGAACGCGGCTGGCCGCGACCTTGTACTCGCCCGATGGCGGCGGGCCGTGGCCCGCGATCCTGGAGGCGCTCCCCTACCGCAAGGACGACATCACGGCGTCGTATCGCCCCGAGTACGTGCGCCTCGCGGAGAAGGGGTACGTGGTGTGCCGGCTCGACGTGCGCGGCACCGGTTCCAGCGAGGGCATCGCCCCCGACGAGTATTCGGCGCAGGAGCGGCAGGACCTGCTCGAGGTGATCGGATGGCTTGCGTCGCAGTCATGGTCGAGCGGCGCGGTCGGGATGTACGGGACCTCGTACTCAGGGTTCAACTCGCTGCAAATCGCGAGCGATCGGCCCCCGGAGCTGAAGGCCATCATCTCGATCTTCGCCAGCGACGACCGGCACGGCGACGACGTCCACTACTTCGGAGGGGCGCTGAAGCAGCTCGATCTCCTCGACTACCCGCTCTACATGGTGGCGATGAACGCGCTTCCGCCCGTCCCGGCGCTCTACGGCGAGGGCTGGCGGGAGCTGTGGGAACGGCGGGTGCTGGACACCGACCCGTGGGAGATCGCGTGGCTGGAGCACCAGCGGTTCGACGACTACTGGAAATACGGCTCGCTGCGCATGAACTACGGGTCGGTCGAGGCCGCCACCATGCTGGTGACCGGGTGGGCCGACGGGTACAAGAACATCGGGCTGCGGGCCTTCGAAGGGCTGCGGTGCCCAAAGCGCCTGCTTGCGGGGCCGTGGGGCCACGCCGCGGTCGACGCATCACTTCCAGGGCCCAACATCGACCTGGTCCCGGAGATGCTGAAGTGGTGGGACCGGTGGCTGAAGGGGATCGAGGGGGAACCGGAGCCGCCGATCACGGTGTTCGTCCGCCGCTCCACCAAGATCGACTTCACCACGCGCCAGATCAGCGGCGGATGGCGCTACGAGCCGACGTGGCCCCTGGATAGGGGAACGCAGACCCGGCTGGAGCTGGAGAAGGCGGCCGCCCCCGGAAGGGAAGGCGACGGCCCGGACGCGCTCGCGATCCGGGGCGATGTGGGATGGACCGGGTGGATCTCGTGCGCCGGGAACCTCCCGTGGGGCCAGCCCGGCGACCAGCGGCCGGACGAGGCCTACTCGCTGGTCTACGAGTGGGAGCCCCTCGAGGAGGAGGTGGAGATCCTCGGTCACCCGATCCTTGAGGTCACCGTCTCCTCGTCCACGCCGATTGCGTACCTGTCCGCCAAGCTGTGCGACGTGTTCCCCGACGGGTACTCCTCGTTGGTGACCCGGGGGATGCTGAACCTGGCCCAACGGGAGTCTCGTGATTCGCCGTCACCCCTGGAGCCGGGCCGGGCTTACCGGATCGCGTTCGAGCTCGAGGTGACCTCGTGGGTGTTCGAGGTCGGGCACCGGATCCGGCTGGACCTGGCCGGGGCCGACTGGCCCAACACATGGGCCCCGCCACACCCAGGAACCCTCACGATCGACCGGACGGGCGGCACGTTGACGCTCCCCACGGTGGAGGGCCCGTCGCCGGTCCGGGAACCGCCGGTCATGACCCCACCTGCCCCGGGCAGGACGCAAGAGGCGTTCGAGTCGGCCAAGGGGAACGTCACGGAGGGCGTGGAGTGGCGGATCGAGCACGACGCGCTCGGCCGGGAGACTCGGGCCGTCGCGGGGAGCTCGGGCACCACTCCCACCGATGAGGAGCGCCCGAAGTTCCGAGAGGAGTACGGGGGAACCGTGGGGGTTTCGGTCGACGATCCCGGCAGCGCGTGGGTGGACGGCAGGGCCGTGTTCGAGATCGCGTGGCCGGAGGTGACCGTGCGGAGCGAGGCCCACCACCGCGTCGAGAGCGACGCCACGACGTACCGCTTGAAGCTGGAGCTGGACGTCTCCGAGAACGGCGAGCCCCGGTGGTCCCGGCGGTGGGAACGCGAGTTCCCCCGCGACCACCAGTAGAAGGACCCCAGAAACGCGGATCCCCGGTGCCTTTCGGCCCGGGGATGCGTCTTGTCTGGGTACCCGCGGACAGGATACGGCCGGCACCAGCGTCCGACAAGGGACCGAAGGACCTATCCGCCGTGCGACCTTCGGACCGTCAGAACCCTGGCAGGCGGTGTCGGAAGACCAGGAACCCCACCCCGGCCCCGACGTCGAGGAAGAAGTGGGCAACGACCAGCGGCCACGTCCGGCGGTTCCGGATGAACAGCGTTCCGAACAGGAGGCCCATGGCCAGGTTCCCGAAGAACCCGCCGTACCCCTGGTACAGGTGGTACGAGCCTCGGAGCGCGGCGCTGCCGGCCACCGCTGCGCTCGGGCTCCAGCCGGTCTGCTGCAGCCGGGTGACGAGGTACCCGACCATGATGACCTCCTCGACCAGCGCGGCCTGCGTCGAGGTCAGGAACAGCACCGGAACCGTCCACCAATGGCCCAGCGCGACCGGCACCACGAACCGGTTCACGCCGACCGCCACCGCCCCCAGGTACACGCCCAGGCCTGCAACTCCGACGACGACGAAGAGCGCCAGCCCGCGTGAGGCATCGCCGCGAACGTCGTCCGCGGCGACGCCGATGTCCTCGACGCCCTCCCCGCTCCGGCGGATCAGGTAGATCACGAGCCACACGGGGGCCAGCCCGAACACGAAGCCGGCGATCTGCTTGGCGAATTGGTACTGCGGAACCGCCGCGACGTACACACCTTTGAGGGGCGCGGACAGCAGATCGATCAGCGCGAAGACCGCGCTCTCCAGGAACGTCAGGGAGAGCACGACGAGCACCTCCTCCCGGAGGGTCCTCGCCGGGAGGTTCGCCGGAGGGACCGCCGGCCTCATTGGCGCGGCTCCTGCTTCACGACGGGAAGCCTACGTCGGTTCGGGCAATAGACTTCGGCTCGCATGGCACGGGAGATCGCGGACCTCGTCGTCGTCGGCGCCGGAACCGTCGGCGGATGGGCCTCGTACTTCGCTCGCCGGAGCGGTGCGAAGAAGGTCGTGGTGCTCGAGCGGGACCTGATCGGCCAGGGCGCGTCGAGCCGGGCCGCCGGCGTGGTCCGGGCCCAGGGAGGAACACCCGCAACCGTGAAGCTCGGGCAGTGGTCGGTGGATTTCTACAACCGTCAGCGGGACGAGCTCGGCACCGACTCAGGGTTCCGTGAGCTCGGGTACATCATCCTGGCGGTGACCCGACGCGACGTCGGCGAGGGCCTCGCGCGCGTTGCGATGCAGCGCGAAGCGGGGCTGGACGTGCGGTGGGTCGACGCGGGCGAGGCCGTGCGGCTGAACCCCTCGCTCGCCGAAACCGGACACCGGGGCGGCTCGTACGTGGCGACCGACGGATGCATCGACCCGCAACGGAACGTGCGCGCCTACTCGCTGGCGATGCAACGGACGAACGTGGACCTGCGCGAGCGGACGTCGTTCCTGGGGCTGCGGCTCTCGGGGGGACGGGTGACCGGTGTCCGGACCCCAGACAGCGTGATCGCCACCGAGCGAGTGCTCCTGACCGGCGGGCCGACGCTCCGCGCGGTGGGCAAGCTGATCGGCGTGCGGATCCCCGTGGGCGGGGCAAGACATCAGGTCGTCGTGACCGAACCCCACGAGGCCTTTCAGGTGGAGCGACTGCCGATGGTGTTCGACATCGGCGCCGGGGTCTACTGGCGGCTGGAGGAGGATGGGCTGCTATGGGGCATGAGCAACCCCCAAGAGACCCCGGGGCCGTCGCGCGAGATCGACTGGCCCTACCTGCGGAAGATGGAACGCAGGCTGAACCGGCTCGTGCCTGCCACGAAGGGCCTGGGCATCCGGAAGGCCTGGGCGGCGACGATCGAGTACACCCCCGACCACTTCCCGATCCTGGGACCCGCCATCGCGACCGACGGGACCGAGCTCCGGGGAACGACGATCGCCTCGGCTTGCGGCCACGGCATGATGTGGGGTCCGGCGGTCGCGAAGGCGGCGGCGGACCTCGCGCTGAAGGGCCGGACCGACCTGGTCGACGTGGGCGACTTCGGGCTCGGCCGGTTCGACGAGCAAGGTCGCAGTCCGTTCATCGATCCCATCGCCCTGCCGTTCCCGGTGAGCCCCGACGACTGACCGTCAGCTGAGTCGGACCTCGACCATCAGGAGCTCGGTCGGCTCGGTCGGCTCGATCGCTTCGATCGTGATCGTCGGTTCGCCGGCGATCTTCGCGGCGTCGCCGGTCGACAGCTTCTCGCCGTTCAGGGCGATCGAGCCCTCGATCGCGTAGAGGTACGCGCCCAAGTCGGGTTGGAACGGGTGCTCGATGCGAGCACCAGCCGACAGAGAAGATACGTACATCGCCGCGTCCTGATGGACCAGCACCGCGTCGCCGCCCTCGCCGCTGATCACCTTGAGCAGCCGGTCGGTCCGGTCCTGCCTCGTGAAGACCTTCTGCTCCACGCGCGGCGCAAGGCCCCGCTCGGCCGGCATGATCCAGATCTGGATGAACCGGAGCGGCTCGGTTTGGGAACCGTTCTGTTCCGAGTGCCACGCGCCCGAGCCGAGGGTCATGCGCTGCACCGACCCTGCGGGCAGCATCCCGGGCGGCCCGCCCACGTCGTCCTCATGCCGGAACGTTCCCTCGACCACGTACGTCAGCCCCTCGACGTCGCGGTGCGGATGAAGCGGCCAGATCGCTCCGGGGATCAGGCGGTCGTCGTTGAACACCCGCATCGTCCCGAAGCCCATGTTCGAGGGATCGAAGTACTCGTCGAAGGAGAAGTGCCAACGGGCGTGGAACCAGCCGCCCTCCTTCTCGTGGATCTCGGCGTCGCGGCGTACCTGGATCACGCCGGCTGCAACCGGCGCCGGCGGAGCCCTATTCCCAGCCGCCGGTGCAGGCGGCGGGCGTCGACGCGTCGACCTTCCCGTAGCTCAGGACGTCGGAGCTGGCCGCAGCGCAGAGCGCCCCGCCTCCGGAGCTCTTGGTGACCATCACCAACGACGTCTCGCCGACCGCCCGGATGCTCACCCGGCCCGGCGCGGCGACGGGCGAGGTGTCGTAGGGGATGCTGGGCTCGAATTGCCGGGCCACCTCGGGCCCGTAGCCCATGAACGAACCGTTCTCCGCGAAGTAGACCTCGGCGCCCCGGATCGCGTTCTGGAGCAGCACCTGGGCCTGGACGTCCTGGGCCTGACCGACGACCTTGAGTCCCTCGTCCGCCCGGTGGATCGAGGCCTGCCACATCTTGAGGAACGGGATCGACGCCGCGACCCCGACGAGCACGACGACGGTCGCCAGTCCAACCCGGAAGGCACCCCGTTCGTCCCGACCGCGCGCACGCATGACCGGACAAGCATCGGCACGTCTGCGGGGTGGCCTGAGCCCCCGCTACAGCTTGAGCACCGGGCAGGTCAGCGTGCGGGTCACGCCCTCCACGGTCTGGATCTGCATCACGATGGCTTTGGCCAACTGGTCCAGGTCGTCGGCCTCGGCCCGGGCGATCACATCGTACGGACCGGTCACGCCGTCGACCGACGTGACGCCCTTCAGGTCGCCGATCTCCTTCGTGACGTGGCTGGCCTTGCCGACCTCGGTCTGGATCAGGATGTATGCGCTGACCATCTGGGACCCCCTCGTCGATCGCCCCCCTATCGTACTTTGGGCCGCCCACCCGCGCGAACTGAGCGAAGTTGTCGCTTTGACCCTGCCATGGAACACTTCCAGACATGCCGAGGGTTGCGCTGATCGGCGCCGGCAGCGTCGAGTTCACCCGGAACATCCTGGCCGACCTCTGCACCTTCGACGAGCTCCACGGCAACCTCACGGTCGCGCTCCACGACATCGACCCCGAACGCCTGGCCACGGCCGAGAAGGTCGCCACCTACACCAGCGAGAAGACCGGGGTCGGCGCCAAGATCGAGGCCCACCTGGACCGGCGGGCGGCCTTCGACGGCGCAGACTACCTGGTGAACGAGATCCAGGTGGGGGGATACGCGGCCACCGTCCGAGACTTCGAGATCCCCAAGAAGTACGGCCTCCGCCAGACCATCGCGGACACCCTCGGGATCGGCGGCATCTTCCGGGGCCTCCGCACGATCCCGGTGATGGTCCAGATGGGGAACGAGATGGCGGAGCTGTGCCCCGGCGCGCTGCTGCTGAACTACACGAACCCCATGGCCATGGTGCCGTGGGGCATCTATGCCGGTTCAGCCTTCAAGAACGTGGTCGGCGTGTGCCACTCCGTTCGCGACACGCACCACTTCCTGGCTCGAACGGTCGGCGTTCCCGAGGAGGACGTCGAGTACCAGACGGCCGGGTTCAACCACCAGGCGTTCGTCCTGAAGTTCCGGCGGCGGAGCACCGACGAGGATCTGTATCCGCGGCTCCGAGAGATCGTCGATGCGGACCCGGAGGGACTGGGTCGCCGGGTCCGGGTGGAGATGTTCAAGTGGCTGGGCTACTTCCCCACCGAGTCCAGCGAGCACTCCAGCGAGTACGTGCCGTGGTTCATCCGCCACGACGACCAGATCGAGCGGTACCGCATCTTCATCGACGACTACATCTACCGCAGCGACGAGAACCTCGAGATCTACGAGCGGATGAAGGGCGCGCTCGAGCGGGGCGCGGACCTCGAGATCGAGCCCACCAGCGAGGTGGCCTCCGAGATCATTCACTCGATCGAGACGGGGACGCCCCGCGAGATCTACGGCAACGTCCGGAATGGAGCGCTGATCGAGAACCTCCCGCCCGACTGTTGCGTGGAGGTCCCCTGCCTCGTCGACAAGAATGGCGTGCAGCCCACCTGGATCGGCGCGCTGCCCCCGCAGCTCGCGGCGCTCAACCGGACCTTCGTCAACGTGGCGGAGCTGACGGTGCGGGCGGCGCTGGAGGAGAGCCGAGAGCACGTCTACCACGCGGCGATGCTCGACCCCAACACGGCGGCCAACCTGACTCTCGACCAGATCCACGCGATGGTGGACGAGCTGATCGAGGCCCACGGAGACCTGATCCCAGCCGGCATCCGCCCTCGCTAGCGTCGCTCAGACTACCGGGGGTGGAGCGCCTTCGTGTTGAACTTCGACTGCCTCGGGCGTCGTGAAGGCCGGCATGTTCAGCGCCACGTACGCGAGCACCGCGCCGGTGAACGCCAGCGCCGAGGCCGTCACGTAGGTCGTGACCGAGCCGAAATGGCCGTACAGGAACCCGCCGACCAGGCCGCCGATGATCGGCCCGAGGCCGAATCCCACCGTGGAGGCCACGGACTGCCCGGTCGAGTAGATCTTCTCCGGGACGAGCTTCCCCACGATCACGACGCCGCTGGTGAACAGCAACCCGAACCCCAGCCCTTCGAACACCGAGGCCAGCGAGATCAGCAGCGGGCTCGAGATAAGCCCCCACACCATGAACCCGGTCGCGTAGACCAGCGTACCGGCCACGTACACGGCGCGGAGGCCGAACCGTCGCATCATCCGCGACGACAGCAGCATGACCGGCACCTCGGCCGCGCCTCCCAGCGCCAGGCCCAGGCCGACCAGCCGGGGGGTCCCGCCCTGGTCCTCGATCCGGAGCGCCAGGAAGTTCCAGGCGGCCGCAAACCCCACCCACACCAACAGCATCGCCGCCAGGTACCCGGCGAACCGGGGCGCCTCCCGGAACACCGAGCCGACCGCGCCCAAGCGCCCGTGCTCCTCGGCGGCGTGGGGCGGGTCCTTGGCCAGCGTGAACGACCACGCCAGCACCAGGAGGGCGGCGCAGGCGTAGATCGGCACCGTGTACTCCACCCTGGTCTCGGTCAGGATCACGCCGAGCAGCACCGTGGCGATGGCGTAACTCAGGCTCTCCCACGCCCGGATGAAGCCGTACCGGTGGAGGCGCTCATCGCCCAGATGGGCCAGGGCGATGGCGTCCACGTTGGGCCCCAGCGTGCCGGCCGCCGCGGCGAACAACGCGGCGATCGCGACGAGGGTCCCGAAAGAGTTCCCCAACGCGAACAACAGCAGCGCCGCCGCGGAGGACGCCAGCGTCGTGATCTGCAGGACCGTTCGCCGACCGAGCCGCACGTCGGCCAGGTGGCCCCACACCGGGTTCGTCCCGATGCGGGCCACCGCCATGACCGCAATCACCGTTCCGATCTTCGTCGGGTCGAGCCCCCGTTCCCGAAGGAACAGCGTGAAGAACGGGAAGAACGCCGCGATCACGACACCGAACAGGACGAACAGGCCCTGGACGGCAACGGCGGGCCGGAGGCGCACGGTTTCAGACCGTGGTCACTCGGACGCCAGCCTCTCCCAACGCGACCAGGACCCCGCGGTCGGCTCCTTCGTCGGTGATCAGCTCGTGCACCCGGTCGATGTCGCAGATCTTGGCGAACGCGACCACCCCGATCTTCGAGCTGTCGGTCACGACGACGACCTCCCGGGCCCGCTCGATCAGCGCCAGGTTCGTGTGGGCCTCGACCTCGTGGTGGGTCGTCAGTCCGGCCTCCAGCGAGATGCCGTCCACCCCCAGGAAGACGATGTCCAGGTTGAGCCCGGCCAGGCTGGCTTCGGCCAGTGGACCGACCAGCTCGTAGGATTCCGCCCGCGCGTACCCCCCCGTCACCACCAGCTTGAGGTTGGGCCTGATGGCCAGCTCGCTCGCGATGTTCAGCGCGTTCGTCACCACCGTCAGGCGCTGGCGGTCGACCAGGGACCGAGCCACCTCGGTCGTGGTCGTGCCGCCGGTGAGCCCTACGGCCGCGCCGTCGGCCACGCGCTCCGCGGCGGCCCTCGCGATGCGGCGCTTCTCCTCCTGGTGGCGGGCCGCCTTGTACCGAAGCGGGAGCTCGTACGCGACCCCTTGGGCCACGGCGCCGCCGTGGGTTCTGGCCAGCAGCCGCTGCTCCTCGAGCAGCTCGAGATCCCTGCGGACCGTTGCGGCCGAGACCCCGAGGCGATCGGCCAGCTCCGCCACGCCAACCGTGCCGTCGCGGGAAAGCTCCTCCAGGATCGCGCTGAACCGCTCCGCCTGCCGCACGCCCCGAGTATAGGCGGCCGCGTTGCGCGGATGAGCGTTTCTGGCCTATAGTGACGCCAAATGAGCGAAATCGTGCGGGAGATCGACAGCCAGCCGGCCTGCTGGCGGGAGGCCACCCGGCGAGCCGCCCGGTTCGCGGACGACCTGCTCCCCGACGGAGCCCGCGTGGCCGCCGTGGGATGCGGAACGTCCCTGTACATGGCACAGGCCTTCGCCGCCCTGCGGGAGGCGGCCGGCCGGGGCGTGACCGATGCCTTCCCGGCCTCGGAAGCCCCGGCCGGCCGCCGGTACGACGCCGTCGTCGCCATCTCCCGGAGCGGGACGACCACCGAGGTGGTCCGGTTCCTCGAGTCGCTCCCGGAGGGGACTCCCTCGATCGCCGTCTCGGCGGTCCCGGGGTCCCCGGTCGTCCGAGCCGCCGCCGAGACCGTGCTCCTGGACTTCGCCGACGAGCGATCCGTCGTGCAGACGAGGTTCGCGACGTCCGCATTGGCACTGCTCCGCGCTCACCTGGGCGAGGACCTCGAGCCCATCATCATCCAGGCCGAGGGCGCGGTGTCTGCCGACCTGCCCGTCGAACCCGGAGGCTTCGACCACTTCGTATTCCTGGGCGCGGGGTGGACGGTCGGACTGGCGAACGAGGGAGCACTCAAGCTGCGCGAGGCGGCGCAGGCCTGGTCCGAGTCGTACCCGGCCATGGAGTATCGGCACGGACCCATCAGCGTCGCCGGCGAGCGGAGCCTCGTGTGGATCTTGGGTTCCGCGGACCCGGCCGTGGCCGCCCACGTCGCGGCAACGGGGGCTAGGGTCCTCACCGCCACCCTGGACCCCATGGCCGAGCTCATCCTGATCCAACGAACCGCGGTGGCGCTCGCGGCGGCCCGGGGGCTGGACCCGGACAACCCGCGCCACCTGACCCGATCGGTCGTGCTGTCTTGACCCCCCTCGAGATCATCGGAGGTGTGCGATGAGACGTTCCCTGTTCGTCCTGACCGTGGTCGTCGCGATGGTCGGCGCCGCCTGCACGGGGGGCGGCAACCAAGGAGCCACGCCTACCGGTCCCGTGGAGCTCGTGATGTGGATGGGGTATACCCCTCCGCCCCCGGTCAGCCAGTCGCTCGAGTACATCTCCCTCAAGAAGCTGGTCGGCGAATTCACGAAGACCCACCCCGATATCCGCATCACCGTCCGGTACACGAACAACGACAACTCGCTCATCAAGCTCAAGCCCGCCCTGCAAGGCAACAAGCAGCCCGACATCACGTACCAGTACGGCACGAACATCGCGCAGCTGGCGGGGACCCCAAAGGTCGTCGACCTCACCGACCGGATCAACAGCGACGCCTCGTTCGACTGGAACGACTTCTGGCCCGGCGAGCGTACCGCGGCGACGGCGGGCGGCAAGGTCCTGGGCGTCCCGGCCCTCGTCGACAACCTGGCGGTCGTCTACAACAAGGACCTGTTCGCCCACGCGGGACTCCCCGAGCCCACCGCCGAGTGGACCTGGGACGACCTGGTGAACGCAGCCATCAAGCTGACCGACCCGGCTAAGAAGCAGTGGGGCCTGGCCTTCCCGGCCGACGGCAGCGAGACCACGGTGTGGGAGTACGAGGCCATGCTGTGGGAGGCCGGTGGCGACATCCTGAACGCCGACAACACGAAGGCGTTGTTCAACTCTCCGGCTGGGGTCACTGCCCTGACCCCCCTGCAACGGATGGCCCAGGCGAACGCCCTCCTCCTGGACTTCAACCCGGACGCGGGGAAGTCGGAGAACCTGTTCAACTCGGGGAACATCGGGATGATCATCACCGGGCCGTGGGACCTGGCCGCCTTCCCGAAAGCGAACTACGGCGTCCAGATCATGCCTTCCTTCGACGACCCCACCAACCACCAGACCATCGCGGGCCCGGACAACTGGGTGATCTTCGACAACGGTCCGACGCGCGTGAACGCGGCATGGGAGTTCGTCAAGTGGTTCACCGCGCCCGAGCAGGTTGTCCGGAACTCCATGGCCACCGGGGACCTGCCGACCCGAGCATCCGTCGAGAAGCTCCCTGCATTCCAGGGCTTCGACGAGAAGTACCCGGGGGTCGGAACGTTCGTGAGCAACCTCCAGAACGTGGTGAAGGCTCGGCCGACCATCACGGCCTATCCGGACGTCTCCGCCGCGCTCGGGCAGGCCGTGGTGAAGGTCCTCCTGGGCAAGGCCGACCCCAAGACCGCCCTGGACCAAGCGGCGGAGGAGGCGAACGGCATCCTGGCAGTTCCGACGTAGGGTACGCAGGGATGGGGGTTCGGCGCGCGCTCCGGTCCGACCACGCGGTGGGATGGGCCCTCGCGTTCCCGGCCGTGTTCCTGATCACGGTCTTCGGGCTCGTTCCGATCGTGTGGTCGTTCGTCCTCTCCTTCCAGAAGACCAACCTGATCGCGCCGAACCCGCCATTCGTGGGCCTCGCCAACTACCGGGCCCTGGCCAAGGACCCGGTTTTCCGGCTGTCGGTGGTCCACTCCCTGATCTACACGGCTCTGTTCGTCCCCCTGTCCGTGGGGGGCGCGCTCGCCCTGGCGATGGCACTCAACCGGAAGATCCACGGCATCCGGCTCTACCGGACGGCGGTCTTCGTCCCGGTCGTCGCGTCCACCATCGCCACCGCCATCATGTTCCTGGTCCTGTTCGACAAGAACTTCGGCCTGGCCAACTGGGCCCTGGAGAAGGTGGGACTGGGGCCGTTCGGGTTCTTCGAGAGCGTGGACGGCGCCCTGTATTCGATCGTGGCGATGACCGTGTGGGGGTGGCTGGGATTCGACGTCATCATCTACCTCGCGGCGTTGCAGGGGGTCCCCCAGGAGCTGATCGAGGCCGCCGCCATCGACGGAGCCGGCCGGTGGAGCCTGTTCCGCAACGTCACCCTGCCCCTTTTGGGACCGGCCACGCTGTTCCTCGTGGTGTGGTCCACGATCAACGCGCTGCAGCTGTTCGACGAGGTGTACTTCTTGACGAGAGGCGGGCCGCTTCGGGCGACCTACGTGGTCGTGTACTACCTGTTCGACCTGGCGTTCCAGAGGGGCATCGCCGGCTACGCGGCGGCCATCGCGTACGTGCTGTTCCTGGCCATCCTAGCCCTCACGATCGTCCAGCTGTGGGTGGGCAAGAAGGTCGTGTACTACAGCTCATGAGCGAAGGCACAATCGTCGAACAGGCCCGACCCTTGGAGCTGCAGGCGGCCCCGGGGCGGCGAGGGCGGCGACTGCCGTTCAGCCCGTGGCACCTGGTGCTGTTCCCTACGATGCTCATCATGCTGGTGCCCCTGCTCTGGATGCTCGTCACGTCGGTCCAGACGCTGAACGAGACCAGGCACTTCCCGCCGGTCTTCGTCCCCAGCCGCGTCCACTTGGAGAACTACACGCAGGTCCTGCGGATGGCCCCGTTCTCCCGGTGGTTCCTCAACACCCTGATCGTCACCACGGCCTCGGTCGCCGGCAACCTTCTGTTCTGCAGCCTGGCCGGCTACGCGTTCGCCCGGATCAAGTTCTTCGGCCGGGAGGTCGTGTTCCTGCTGGTGCTGGCCACGCTGATGATCCCGTTCCAAGTGGTGATGATCCCGACGTTCCTGATCGTGAAGCGGCTGGGGATGATCGACACCCTCGGCGCGCTCATCGTCCCGAACCTGGCCGGCGCATTCGGCGTCTTCCTGCTGCGGCAGTTCTTCCGGACTTTGCCCATCGAGCTGGAGGAGGCGGCGCGGATCGACGGCGCATCCCGGATCGGCATCCTGTTCAAGATCGTGCTGCCCCTGTCGGCCCCGGCCCTGGCCACGCTGGCCGTGGTTACGTTCATGTGGACGTGGAACGACTTCCTGTGGCCGCTGATCACGATCTACAACGAGCACAACATGACGCTGCAGCTGGGGCTGACAACCTTCCAGGGGGCGCACCAGACCAACACGAACCTGCTGATGGCCGCCAACGTCATGAGCATGCTGCCCGTGCTCCTGCTGTTCTTCGCGGCGCAGCGATACTTCATCAGGGGGATCGCCACGTCCGGACTGAAGGGTTGAGAAGGTGGCAGAGGTCCGCTTCGAGAACGTGAGGAAGGTGTTCCCCGGAGAGACGGTTGCGGTCGACGAATTCACGCTGACCATCCAAGACGGCGAGTTCATGATCCTGGTCGGGCCCTCGGGGTGCGGCAAGACCACCGCCCTTCGCCTGGTGGCCGGCCTGGAGAAGCCGACCTCCGGGGAGATCGCGATCGACGGCCGGGTGATCAACGACCTCACCCCTCGGGACCGCGACATCGCGATGGTCTTCCAGAACTACGCGCTCTACCCGCACATGACCGTGTACCGGAACCTCGCCTTCGGCCTGAAGCAGCGGAAGGTTCCGAAGGATCAGATCGACCGGCGGGTGAGCGAGGCGAGCACGATGCTGGGGCTCGACGACCTGTTGAAGCGCCGGCCGGCCCAGCTCTCCGGGGGCCAGCGGCAGCGGGTGGCGATGGGACGGGCACTGGTTCGGGAGCCGAAGGCCTTCCTCCTGGACGAGCCGCTCTCGAACCTCGACGCCAAGCTCCGCGTGCAGATGCGGGCGGAGCTGAAGCAGCTCCACCACCGTCTGGGGATCACGACGATCTACGTCACGCACGACCAGGTGGAGGCCATGACCCTCGGGGATCGGATCGCCGTGATGTCGGCCGGCCGCCTCCAGCAGGTCGGGGCGCCTCAGGACGTGTACGACCACCCCGTCAACATGTTCGTTGCGGCTTTCATCGGAAGTCCGGCCATGAACCTGCTCCGGGGGACGGCTCGGGACGGACGCATCACGGCGGGCGACCTCACGGTCCCCGTCGCCGGTGTGCCCGACGGCGAGGTGGTACTTGGGCTCCGGCCGGAGGGGCTCCGGCCGAGCTCGGACGGCCAGCCCTCGCTCGAGTTCGAGGTGCAGGTCGTGGAGCCCTTGGGCGACGAGGTCATCGTTCACGGGACGGTCAGCGGGCAGCTGGCCGAGATCGAGACGGGCGAGGAGAAGGCGGAGATCCCGGCCGGGCTACCGGGATCGCGCGCCGTGATCACGGCCCGGTTCGATCCGCAGGTGCGGCCCGCGCCGGGGACCCGGATGGCGCTCGGGGTCGTGCCGGAGCGGGTCCACGTGTTCGACGCTCGGACCGGCACCGCCATACGCTGAGCCCAGCATGGGACAGACCGCCGCCATCGAGGCGACCGGGATTGTGCGGACGTTCGGGCGCGTCCGCGCCCTGGACGGACTGGACCTGTCGGTCGCCACCGGGGAGATCCTGGGCCTGGTCGGGCCCAACGGGGCCGGCAAGACCACGTTCATCCGGGTGGTGGCCGGGCTGCTCCGTCCCGTGGAAGGACACATGACCGTCCTGGGCCAGCCGCCCGGTCGCCGGGTGGCCGCCGACATCGGGTACATGACCCAGTCGCCGGCCCTGTACGAGGACCTCCCGGTCCTGGACAACCTGGTGTTCTTCGGGCGGCTGTTCGGACTGGCGATCGCGGATGCGCGGGCCCGCGCCGCCGAGCTGATGGACCTCGTCGCGCTGAGCGAGAAGCGGCACGTCCCGGTGCGCGACCTGTCGGGGGGGATGCGCCAACTGACCAACCTGGCCTGCGCCATGGTCCACCGGCCGCGGCTGCTGCTCCTGGACGAGCCCACCGTCGGTGTGGACCCGGTGCTGCGGCGGATCCTTTGGGCATACTTCGGGGAGCTCAACGCTGCGGGCTCGACGATCCTGATCACGACGCACGTGATGGACGAGGCCGCGCGATGCCAGCGGGTCGCCATGATCGGCTCCGGACGGACGCTGGCGGTGGGAACCCCCCAAGAGCTGTGCCTTCGTACGGGAACCGTGATGCTCGAGGACGCGTACCTCGCGTTCAGCGCCGCGATCGCCGCGCCGATGCAGCCGGAGGTGTCGGGATGAGGCCAGCGCGCGTGGAGTCGATCTCCGGCCGTATCCTGCGGCAGTTCCGTCACGACCCCCGGTCTCTGGCGCTGATCGCGATCGTCCCGTTGATGGTCATGGCCCTCGTCGGATACCTGCTCTCCGAAGGGAAGGAACGCCTCCCGGTCGCGGTGGTGGATCTGGACGCCGGGGCGGACACCCCCGGCGGACACGTCGCGATCGGGAGCGAGGTGGTGAAGGCCCTTCAGGGACAGAACCAGATCGAGGTCCGGATCGTTCGCTCTGCAGCCGAGGCCCGCAACCGGGTCGGGTCCGGCGACGTGGCCGGGGCGGTCGTGCTGACTTCCGGCCTCTCCCAGGACGTGATCGCCGGACAACCGAGCGACATCCGCGTCGTGGTCGGCGGAACGGATCCGGGGCTGGAGGGTCCGGTCATGCGGGCCGTGGGCGGCGCGCTCGCCTCGCTCCGAGCGAGCGGCACGTTACCGGTAGGCGGCGAGCGCGCCGCCCTGTCCCTCCAGGTGGAACGTGTCCCGATCCGCGGAGCCAACGGCCTGTCGACCCTTGATTACTACGCGCCGGTCATGATCGCGGTCTTCGCGTTCCTGTTCACCTTCATGTTGACCAGCGTGGCGTTCCTGCGGGAGCGCTCCACGGGAACGCTGGAGCGGCTGATGGCTTCACCTGCCACGCGGATCGAGGTGATCCTGGGCTACCTCCTCGGCTTCATCGGGTTCGCCATGGTGCAGGCCGTGGTGATCCTCGGCTACGCCGTGTGGGTGTTGGACGTTCGGGTCGCCGGCTCGATCTGGCTGGTCCTGCTGATCATCGCGGTGCTGGTCATCGGGGTCGTGAGCCTGGGGATCACGCTGTCGTTCTACGCGCGGAACGAGCTGCAGGTCGTGCAGTTCATTCCGCTGATCTTCGTTCCACAGGTGTTCCTGGGCGGGCTGATCTGGCCGGTCCAGACGCTCTGGCCGGGGCTGCGGTGGCTGTCCCAGCTGCTCCCGCTGACCCACGCGGCCGTGGCGCTCCGTGGAGTCATGGTCGGAGGCATGTCGATCGGCGACATCGCTGGACGGCTCCTCGCGCTGCTGGCGTTCTCGGTGGCGATGGTGATCCTCGGCGTGCAGGTGCTCCGCAACCAGCGGGCCTGAACCTCACCGCGCCAGGGCTCGCTCCATCGTCAGGGTCATCCGATCCGATCCCGGGCGGAGCTGCTCGCGCCTGCTGGTGGGAAAGAACCCCGTTCGCCCGTAGAGGGACACCGCCGGACCGCTGTCCTCGGTCACCCGGGCGCGGAGCCTGCGGGCTCCGCCGGCCCGAGCCCAGTCGGCCACCGCCTCGACCAGCCCAGCGCCGATGCCCTGCCGGCGGACCGACGGATCCACCCACATCGCGAACAGGAGCGCCACGTTCGGCTCGTCCTTCGGCCTGAACCCCATCGTCATCCCCAGGAACCGAACCCCGTCCACCGCCACGAACGTGATCTCCCGGTCGGCCCGGGAGCTGCGCTCGGCCCACGCCACCCACTCGCTCTCCGGATCGGCCTCCTCCTGCGCGAGGGTCGAACCGAACGCGTCGGCGTCCTGCTTCAACGCCGCGAGTCGCAGGTCCCGGAGCTCCCTCCACTCGTCGGCACGGAGCGGCCGGATCTCGATGTTCGCCGTCTCCGCGGGGCCGGGCTCCGCGTCGCCGTTTCGGTTGCGGTCGCGCCTAGGCAGGGTGCACCTCCGCGGCCGCGGCCAGCCGCAAGGCGCGTTCCGGGTCGAGGCGCCCCGCGCCGGGTATCTCGGCGTTGGCCGCTGCCGCCCCCAGCGCGAGGGCCACAGCCTCGGGCCAGCCGTCTCCCCGGTCCAGCGCGGCGATCAGCCCGCCCAGGAACGCGTCACCGCTCCCGACCGGGTACGGCCCCCTCGCGTAGAGGCGACCCAGCAGGCAGCCTCCGTCGGGGGTCGCAACCACGGCCCCTTCCGCCCCGCGCGTCACGATCCCAGCGCCAGCGCCACCGAGCCGCTTGCGCAGCTCGGCGGCTGCCTCGCGAGCCTCATCGCCCGTTCCGACGTGCCCGCCGAGCAGCAGACCGGCCTCCTCCGCGTTCACCTTCACGATGTCGGGACCCGCCTCCACGCCCGACGCGAGCGCCTCATCGCGCGTGTCCAGCGCCGTGCGCACGCCCGCCTCCTTCGCCAGCGCGATCAGCCGAGCGTACCCCTCATCGGGCGCTCCGACCGGAAGGTACCCCGACATCGAGATCCACCGCGCCCCCGGCATGACCTCGCGGACCACAGCCTCCAGCCGCTCCCAACCGTCGGCCCCGATGTCCCAGCCCCGCTCGTAGAACTCGGTCAGGCGCCCCGTCCCCCGGTCGGCCACGGAGAGCGAGGCCCGGGTCTCCCACTCGACCCACGCGAACCGACTCCGCACGCCTTCGCCCGTCAACGCCTCTTCCAGCCACCGCCCGGCATGCCCGGCCAAGATCCCAGTCGCCGTCACCTCAGCGCCGAGCGAGTGGGCAGCCCGGGCCACGTTCAACCCCTTGCCCCCCGGCACCTGCACGAACCATTCGGGACGATGGATGGCCCCGAGCGTTACGCGTTCCACCTCGAACAGCTTGTCCACCGAGGGGCTGGCCGCAACGCAGACGATCACGTCGTCTCCGACAGGGCGGCGAGGGCCTCGTCCATGGTGGGCTGCGCGCCGGTCCCGCCCACGGCGCGGGTGGAGAGCGATCCGCACGCCACCGCCACCGCCAGGCACCGGTCGAGCGACCAGCCGTTGAGGCGACCGGCCAGGAACCCAGCGTCGAAGTTGTCGCCGGCGCCGGTCGTGTCCGCCACGTCCACCGGAACCGCCTCGACGTGAAGGTTGAAGTCGCTCGTGACGACCATGCCCCCGCCCTGTCCGAACTTGGCCGCAACCACGCACCCGTGCTCCGCTAGGGCCTCCGTCGCCACGTCAACGTCTTCGAGCCCGGTGATTGCCCGGGCCTCCGCCGAGTTCGGCAGGAACACATCGGTCCGCGACAGCAACGAGAGCAGCCCGCCGTCCCATTCCTCCGCCGGATCCCAGTTGGGGTCGATCGACGTGGTGGCGCCGGCCGACCGGGCTTCCTCGAACAAGGCCGGCAGATCGCGCCGGAGCCCCGCCAGCAGGAAATAGGAGCTGAGGTGCACGTGCCGGGCCGACCGGAGCACGTCCCGATCCACCGCATCGGCCCGGAGGTCGGTGATCGTCCCCGTCGCCGTGAGGATGGCCCGGTCCTCGCCCCGGGACAGGATCACCGTGACGCCCGTGGGCCGGACCGGATCCACGGGACAGCCTCGGGTGTCGACCCCCCGTTCGGCCAGCGACTCCAGCATGAACCGCCCAAACGCGTCGTCGCCCACGACGCCGACGAACGCCGTGCGGAGACCCAGACGGGCGGCCCCGCAGGCCATGATCGCGCCGGAGCCCCCGATGACCAGGAGGGCTTCATCGACCAGGCGCTCGGCCTGGCCGAAGGCGGGCTCGACGTTCTTCCCCGACAGGATCAGGTCGGGGTTCGCGTCTCCCAGCACCACCAGGTCGAACTCCGGCATGCGTGGTGGCTACGATACCGGCATGGCGCAGATCGTTCTGGTCCGGGGGGACATCACCGCGCAGGAGGTCGATGCCATCGTGAACGCCGCCAACTCCTCGCTGATGGGCGGGGGCGGGGTGGACGGGGCCATCCACCGCAGGGGCGGGCCGGCCATCCTCGAGGAATGCAAGCGGATCCGGGCCGCGCAGTACCCGGACGGCCTGCCCACCGGGAAGGCCGTTGCGACGACCGCGGGGAACCTCCCGGCGAAGTGGGTGATCCACACCGTGGGACCGGTGTACGCGCGGGAGAGCGACCCGGCATCCCTTCTGGCGAGCTGCCACACCGAAGCGCTCCGGGTCGCCGACGAACTCGGGGCGAAGACCGTGGCGTTCCCCGCCATCTCGACCGGCGTGTACGGGTACCCGACCGGGGAGGCGGCGCCGGTTGCCATGGAGGCGGTGCTGACCGCCGACTCGGCGGTCGAGGAGGTGCGGTTCGTCCTGTTCGACGCCGACGCTTACGAGGCCTTCGAGCGCGTCCTTCGCTCCGAGGAGGACTGACCGCCCTCACCGGCCCTCATCCCCGCCTCCTCGGCCCACTGCGGCCACAGGCGCCGGGCAAGGAGGGCATCCACTCGACCGGACCCGTGCATGGCCCTCCACACGCCCCGGTACGCCCGGAGGATCCCGGAGGCCACCAGGACGTGACCCAGCACGGCGACCACGAGCATCCACGTCGCCAGCTCGTGCAGACGAAGGCTCCAGGCGAACACCGCGGGCCGGAAGCGCTCCGGGAAGGACATGAGCGTCCCCGTGAAGGAGAGAACGACGAACGCCACGACGATCACGCAATTCACCAGGCGCTGGCCGGGATCGAAGTGTCCCCGGTGCCGCGCCGGGGCGTACCGGGAGGGCCGGAGCACGAACGCGGGGTACGAGACGAACCATCGCAGGTCTTCGCGCCGGAACTGGACCGACTCGCGGACGAAACGGCCGGCGGCTCGCATCCGGAGGAGCAGGACAAGCAGCCCGAGGGCGATGAGTCCCATCCCGATCCATCGGTGTGACCGCCCGGCAGCCACGTGGCCGCCGAAGATCGCTTCCAAGCCCGGCCGGCCTTCCCTGAGCAGGGAGAAGCCCGATACGAACAGGACCGTGCTCGTCAGGTAGACCAGGGCATGCAGGCGACGGGCGGCTCGGGAGTTGCGGAGGAGACGGGTGGCCTCCTCAGCATCTCCGCGCCCCTCCACAGCTCCTGGCTCAGTAGCCATAACCCCCTTTCGCGCTGGACGAGGGGGAAGGCGAGCCTCCGCCACCTCCGGACACCTGCACGGTGACGGTTGCGGTCGTCGAGGTCTCGGAGTGGTTCGGCTCCGCCAGCACCACTTCGAGCGTGTGCTTGCCCGCAGGGACGGGGACCGTTGCGTCCGTGCTGTAGGCGATCGTGTACTGGTTGGAACCGTCGACGTGCACGTGGAAGTGCATCTTCCCCGTATCCACAGGGCCGATCTCCGCCCCTGTGACCGATAGGGTCAGGTGGACCGGACTCTGGACCGTGGCACCTTGCTGCGGGGCGACGATCGTGATCGTGCGCCCACCCGAGCCCGGGGAGGCCTTGCCGGCGCACGCGGTTGCCGCGATCGCCAGTCCTAGCATGGCCAGGGCGATCCTCGCGGACATCGATCTCATTCCTTCACCTCCGATGGTGGCGGACCTGTTGGCGATCTGATCGGTGACTCGACCCGTACGCAAGGAACTACGCGGGAGCGGACGATCGGGATTCCCCGGGTCTGCTCGGATCCCTTCGTTTCCGACCTCGCTGGTAGGATTTGCTTCTGCGATGGCCGATCTCACGAGCGTGAAAGGCGTGCACCAGCAGTTGGGCCGGATCCAGCTCGTGGACTGCCGCGAGCCCTACGAGTGGAACGCAGGACGCGTCGACGGCGCCATCCACATCCCGCTGAACGCGCTGATGGCCGGTGGCGGTCCCGCGCTCGACCCGTCCAAGCCCGTGGCCGTGATCTGCCGCTCGGGTAACCGGAGCGAGCTCGCGGCCATGATGCTCCAGGCCCGGGGGTTCGAGGCGTACAACGTCGAGGGCGGGATGGAGCACTGGGCCCGGGAGGGCTTGCCCTTCTCGGCACCCGACGGGTCTCCCGGCCGCGTCGCGTAGGGCCGCCCGGACTTCTCACGCCCCGGCCTCTCCCGATAGAGTCGGCGCCGATATGACCGAGATCGTCGCCGAGGGAACACCGCGCGGGACCGGGGCCTACTCGCAGGCCGTTCGGGCCGGCGACTTCGTGTTCATCTCCGGTCAGGGGCCGCTGGACCCATCGACCCTCGAGGTCGTGGGCGGCACGATCGAGGAACAGACCGAGGCAACGGTCAGGAACCTCCAGACGATCGCGCGAGCCGCCGGCGGGTCGCTGCGCGACGTGGTGAAGGTCTCCGCGTTCCTGTCGTCGATCGACCTGTTCCCCGGGTTCAACTCGACCTACGAGCGGTTCTTCGAGGAACCTCGGCCGGCCCACACGACGACCGGCGCGGAGCTGCGGAATATCCTGGTCGAGATCGACGCGGTGCTTTACCTGCCCCGGTGAACGGCGACGTTTCCTTCCCCGAGATCGACACGCCCGCGCTGCTCGTCGATCTCGCCGTCATGGAGGGGAACATCGCCGAGATGGCCGAGGTGGCGCGCGACGCCGGCGTCAAGCTCCGTCCTCACACCAAGACCCACAAGTGCCCCGAGATCGCCCGCAGGCAGGTGGGCGCCGGCGCGGCCGGCATCACCGTGGCGAAGCTCGGTGAGGCGGAGGTCATGGCCGACGGCGGTATCCACGACATCCTGGTCGCCTATCCGCTGTGCGGCGAAGCCAAGCTTCGGCGGCTCCGGGCCCTGATGGAACGAGCGAGCGTTCGGGTCACCACCGATTCGGTCGAGGTGGCCGAGGGACTGGCCGCGGTGGGCCGGGCGGCCGGCCGGGCCGTGCCGGTCCTGGTCGAGGTCGACACCGGGCTCCATCGCGTCGGCCGGCCGCCCGGCCCCCCCACCGTCGAGCTGGTCACGCGGCTCGCCCGCCTCGTAGGCATCGAGGTCCGAGGCCTCTTGACCCATGCCGGTCACTCCTACTTCTCCACCTCTCCGGACGAGCTCCGCGCCGCCGCGGAGCGCGAGGGCCTGGACCTCGTCGAGACGGCGGACCTGTGTGCGAAGGAGGGCATCGAGCTCCCCGAGATCAGCGTGGGCTCCACGCCGACCGCCCGCATCGTGGCCGGTGTGGCCGGCGTCACCGAGATCCGCCCGGGCACCTACGTGTTCAACGACGTCCAGCAGATGCGGCTCGGGGTGGCCACCGAGGGAACGTGCGCGGCCCGGGTCCTGGCCACCGTGGTGGCCAGGCCGACCGCGGAGCGCTTCGTGATCGATGCCGGAACCAAGTCCCTCACGTCCGACGGCGGGGACGGGCCGCCGTTCCCGGGACGGGGGGTCATCTCGCGGCGCCCGGACCTCCGGCTGGACTTCCTGAACGAAGAGCACGGCGTGGGCCACCTGGAGGGCGGCGAGGACCTTCGGATCGGCGACCGCGTGGAGGTCGTCCCGCTGCACGTGTGCGGATGCGTGAACATGTTCTCGGTGGCCTTCGGGATCCGAGACGGGAAGGTGGAACGCGAGCTCCTGATCGAGGGCCGGGGGAAGGTGCGATAGGTGCGTGGGCTCGAAGGCAAAGGCGTCCTGATCACCGGCGGGAGCCGGGGCATCGGCCTGGCCACCGCGCGCCGGTTCCTGGAGGAGGGCTCGCGGGTATTCCTCTGCGGCCTCGACGGGGACGAGGTCGCAGGGGTCGTCGCGGACCTGTCGGCGCTCGGCCACGTGGAAGGCGTCGCCTGCGACGTGAGCCGCGAGGACGACGTGGCTCGGCTGGTCGACGAGGCGGAACGGGTGCTGGGTCGCATCGACGTCCTGATCAGCAACGCCGGGATCGCTCGCAGGGACGCCTTCCTCGACATCGACCTCGCCGACTGGGACCTCACGATCGCCGTCAACCTGCGCGGCATGTTCCTGGTGGCCCGGGCCGTTGCCCGCCGGATGGTGAACGACGGGAACGGCGGCACCATCGTGAACATGGCCTCCACCAATGCCCTGGGCGGCGAGGCGGACTTCGCGCACTACAACGCCTCCAAGGGCGGCGTGCTCCAGCTGACCCGCACGATGGCCGTGGAGCTCGGGGCGCGCGGCGTCCGGGTGAACTGCGTCTGCCCCGGCTTCATCGACACGCCGCTCAACCAGGACCTGGCCACCGAGGAGGAGATGACCGCGTACGAACGCGCCAGGATCCCCTTGGGCCGCCGGGGCCGGCCGGAAGAGGTGGCCGCGGCGTACGCGTTCCTGGCGTCCGACGAGGCTTCGTTCATCCACGGCGAGGCCCTGGTCGTGGACGGCGGCCAGACGGCGGTGATGTGAGGATGGGCGACCCGCTCTCGGCGCTGCGCGAGGTGCCCCTCGGGCCGGGGCGGGTCGCGCTTTCGTGGCTGGGACAGGCCGGGTTCATCCTGCGGGCCGGCGACACGACGGCGCTGATCGATCCGTTCCTGTCGACGTGGAAAGGAAGGCTTTACGAGAGCTCGCTCCCGGCCTCGCAGGCCACGGGCATCGACCTCGTGCTCTGCACCCACGAGCACGTCGACCACTTCGACGCCGGGAGCGCCCCGGCGATCGCGACGGCCTCGCCCCAGGCCGTGTTCGTGGTCCCGTCGCCGATCGTGGACATGGTGACCGAGGCCGGGATCGCTCCGGATCGCGTGGTGGGCGTCCAGCCCGGCGACGACGTGGAACTGGCCGGGCTCCGGGTGATGCCCGTACCCGCGAAGCACGGCGTGACCATGGAGGATGCGTACGGTTTCGGCGAGGAGCTGTCCGACGGGCTGATCCGGTTCCTGGGCTACGTCGTCGACGCCGAGGGGATGCGGTTGTACCACGCCGGCGACACGATCCACTACGACGGTATGGAGTCTCGTCTCCGCGACCTGGCGATCGACGTCGGGATGCTCCCCATCAACGGACGCGACCCCGAGCGCGAGGCTCGGGACATCGTGGGGAACCTCTCGGAACGGGAGGCCGCCTGGCTGGCGCAGGCATGCCGGTTCGACCTGCTGATCCCGATGCACTACGACCTGTTCGCGCGGAACCGCGGCTCCCCGGCCCACCTCGTGGAGAGCGTCGAACGCGACCACCCCGGCGTGCCGGTGTATGTCCCGCCCCGGGACCACCCGTTCGTATGCGCGAGCCGGAGGCCCTCCCGATGAAGGCGCTCGTGTACCTCGGCCCGCGGCGGATGGAGCTTCAGGACGCGCCCGAACCGGCGCCGGCCCCCGGCGAGGTGGTGATCCGCTCGCGAGCCTCGGCCATCTGCGGGTCGGACCTCCACGGGTTCCGGGAGGCCAGCCCCCGGCGGATCCCGCCGCTGATCATGGGCCACGAGACGGTCGGCGATGTCGTCGCCGTCGGTGCGGGAGTCGATCCCGCACGCACGGGCGAGCGCGTCGTGCTGAAGCCCATCCTGGCGTGCGGCGAGTGCGCCCGATGCCTCGAAGGCCGCATCAACCTGTGCGCGAGCGGACGGCTCGTGGGCCGGGACCTCACCGGGGGCTTCGCGGAGCTGTTCTCCGTGCCGGCGTCGGCCGCCGTGCCGATCGCCGAGGACGTGCCCAACGACCTGGCCGCGCTCATCGAGCCGGTGGCCAACGCTGTCCACGTGACGGGGCGGTCGATCCGTGAGGGCGACGACGTGCTGGTGATCGGGGCCGGGCCCATCGGCGTGCTGATGGTCCGAGGCGCGGTGCTCGCGGGAGCGCGCCGCGCGTTCTCGGGGGACAAGGTCGCGGCCAGGCTGAAGTTCGCCGAGGGCCAGGGAGCCACACCGCTCGACGTGGACGATCCCGCGGCCGACATCGCCGCCCGGACCGACGGCGCAGGTGTGGACGTCGTGATCGACGCCGCCGGCTTCGAGAGCACGTGGGCGCTGGCGCTTCAGGCGGTTCGGGCCGGCGGAAGGATCGAGGCCGTGGGACTGGGCGCGTCGAAGGGAACCGTCGACTTCTTCGCCATCGCCGGCAAGGAGGTGCAGATCACCGGCTCGTTCGCCTGGACCGGTGCGGACTTCGGCCGGGCCGTGCAGCTGATCGAGGCCGGGCGGATCGACCCCGAGGGCTGGTTCACCCACATGCCTCTCGCCGAGGGTCAGCGCGCGTTCGAGGAGCTCGTCGACGGAACCGACCGGTTCAAGGTGGTCCTGGAGCCGTGAAGCTCGTCTCGTTCGAGGGGGGGTTCGGCCGGGTCGAGGGCGACGAGGTCGTCCACATGGGCCTGGACCTGATCACCTATCTCGAGACCGGCCGGGCCGTCGAGGGCGCCCGCATGCCGCTCGCCGCGGTTCGCTTGCTCGCTCCGGTTCCGCGCCCGGGCAAGATCATCGGCATCGGCCTCAACTACCGCGACCACGCCGAGGAGTCCGGTCAGCCGATCCCCGAGGAACCGATCCTCTTCGCCAAGTGGTCCAACTCGGTCGTCGGCCCCGGCGCGGCCATCGTGATCCCCGCCGCCACGAACCAGCCGGACTACGAAGCGGAGCTCGGCGCGGTCATCGGCCGCACCGCGAAGGACGTCCGCGCGGAGGATGCCGTCGCGTACGTCGCCGGCTACACGTGCGTGAACGACGTGTCCGCGCGGGACCTCCAGTCCCGCAGCTCCCAGTGGACACTTGGCAAAGCCATCGACACGTTCCTGCCCCTCGGCCCGTGGCTCGTCACGGCTAACGAGATCCCCGATCCCCAGGACCTCCGGATCACCTGCGTCCTGAACGGCCGAACCGTTCAGGACTCGAACACCGGACAGATGGTGTTCGGGGCGGCGGAGCTCGTGAGTTTCATCAGTCGCACCTGCACGTTGGAACCGGGGGACATCATCGCCACCGGGACCCCACCGGGAGTCGGGTTCGCCCGCACGCCGCCACTGTGGCTGCAGGACGGCGACGAGGTGACGGTGGAGATCGAAGGCATCGGGGCGCTGACCAACCCGGTCCGGCGGGGATGACCGGCGTCGCGGAGGCCCGTCGCGCGCTCGAGGAGGCGCTCGGGCGGGAGCACGTCCTTTCCGATCCGCTGGCCCTGGCCCTCTACGCGCGGGACGCTTCGATGGTCGAGGGAACCTGCGGGCTGGTCGTCTTCCCTCGATCGACGAACGACATCGTGGCGTGCCTGAAGGTCGCCGCCGCGAGCGGGCTCCCCGTGGTCCCCCGCGGGTCCGGCACCGGCCTGGCCGGCGGGGCCACCCCCATCGGCGACGCGATGGTGGTTGTGACCACCAAGATGACGCGGATCCTGGAGATCCGGCCGGAGGACCGCCTGGCCTGGGTGGAGCCGGGCATCCCCAACCTGGACCTCGCGAACGCACTTGCGCCCCAGGGTTTCACGTTCGCACCCGATCCCTCCTCGCAGCAGACCTCCTCGATCGGAGGGAACGTGAGCACGAACGCCGGCGGGCCGCACTGCCTCGCCTACGGCGTGACGTCGGCCCACATCCTGGCCGTCGATGTCGTGCTGCCCGACGGCTCCGTGGAACGGCTGGGGAGCGAGGGACCCGAGGGGGCCGGATACGACCTGCGCGGGATCGTGATCGGCTCGGAGGGAACGCTGGGCCTGGTGGCCGGCGTCTGCGTCCGCCTGACCCCCACGCCACCCGACGTTCGCACGATGCTGCTGGACTTCACCTCGGTCGAGGAATGCGGCGCAACGGTTTCCGCGATCATCGCGTCCGGCGTCGTGCCGGCGGCGGTGGAGATGATGGACCACGGCATCGTGGTTGCCGCCGAGAACTTCGCGCACGCCGGCTACCCCACCGATGCGGCGGCCATCCTGATCGTGGAAGTCGACGGCCTCCCGGCCGCCGTGGAGGAGCAGGCGCGCGCGGTTCAGGAGGCGGCTCGGGCCAACGGCGTCCGCACGATCCGGACTGCGGCCGACGAGTCCGAGCGGGCGCTGTTGTGGAAGGGGCGCAAGTCGGCGTTCGGTGCCGTGGCCCAGATCGCGCCCCACTACCACCTGCACGACTGTGTCGTTCCCCGGACCAAGCTGGTCGAGGTTCTTTCGGGGGTGTACGAGATCGCCCGCCGCCACCACCTGATCGTCACGAA
>JAHEXX010000097.1 GCA_023251895.1 bacterium | reverse complement strand
CGACGCGGAAAGTGCGCCGTACGACATCCCGGCGATCGTGATCGGCCGGTCCAGGACGACGGGGTTCGCGCCGTGCTTCGTGCCGAGCACCGTCCTCGTCTCGCACTTCTCCCGGTAGCCCTCCAGCGGCACCCGCGACAGCGTGCAGGGCACGAACACCAGGTCCTCGAAGCTCGGGACCTTGCGGTGCGTGGAGAAGCCCTGCATCCGGTACCGGCCGAGCTGGGCCTTGAGCTGGATGTCCTCGATGACGGCGCGGCTCCAGACGTGCGACTCGCGCAGGATCTGAAGGCTCTCGCCGTGGCCGTTCCCGTCGCTCACCGTGTCTCGCCTCCTACAGGGCGGTCTTCCACAGCTCCGGCTCCTTCGTGGAGAAGTTCCAGAGCCTGCGGCCGGACTCGATCTTGGTGAAGTCGAACGACGATGCGTCGATGCCGAACGGCGACAGAGTCTCCTTCAGGAACACCCCGTCATCCTCGGTCATCTCCTTCTCCTCGGCGTCCGCGCCGGGCGCGGCGATCGTGCCCCCGACGTAGATGGTTCCCTCGTACATGGAATCGCCCAGGCCGTCGGCCGCGTCGCCGCACACCACCATGGCGCCCCGTTGCATCATGAAGCCCGACATGTAGCCGACGCTTCCGCCGACGACCAGCACGCCGCCCTTCATGGCGATGCCGGCCCGGGCGCCGGTGTCGCCTTCCACGTACACCAGCCCGCCGCGGATCGAGGCCGCCGCGCCGGAGCCCACGTGCCCGTGCACCTCGACCCGGCCGTCCATCTGGCACTCGGCCAACCCCCATCCGGCGTTCCCCTTCACCACGATGTGCGGCCCGAAGTTCATCCCCGCCCCATACCAGCCGACGGGGCCGTCGAACTCGATCCTCACGTCGGGGACCTTCAGGGCGACGGCCAGCGCGTGCCGGCCGGCGGGGTTACTCACACGGATCTCCTTCGCGCCCTCCCCGATCAGCCGCTTGATCTCCCGGTTGATGTCCCGGGTCTCGCGATCCCGGCAGTCGACGGTGGCCGCGCCCGCCATCACTTCAGCCACCAGCGAACCTCCTTCGCCTGCAGTTCCCTCGGCACCAGCCCGGGGTCGGGGAACACCTTCCGGATCGAGATCTCCTCCGACGCCAGGACGACCAGCTCCTCGTTCTCCGCGTACAGCAGGGGCTTCGTGGCGAACTGGTCGCGGGCCAGGCCCACGCCCTGCGCGGTCGAGATCAGGTAGGCGAAGGTCCCGTCAAGGTCCTCGATCGAGGCCCGCAGGGCGTCGTCCAGCGACTCCCCGTTCTGCAGCCGGTCGGCGATGTAGATGGCGATCACCTCCGAGTCGTTCCCCGTGGCGAACCGGTGACCCTTCATCTCGAGGCGCCGCTTCAGCTTGTGGTAGTTCGTGATGTGCCCGTTATGGACCACCGAGATGTCGGGGAAAGGACGGGCCCAGAACGGATGGGAGTGGGCGGTATCCACGCGGCTCTCGGTGGCCATGCGGGTATGCCCGATCCCGTGGGTTCCCCGGAACCCCCGAAGGTCGTAGAGGTGGTCGACGTCATCGGCGGCGCCCAAATCCTTCACGATCTCCATGGAACGGCCGATCGAGAACACGCGCGCCCCGGGCGCCCGCTCCTCGATCCAATCGGCCAGCTTGCCGTCGGCGTCGGTGGTCACGACGAGTCGGAGCGAGCGGGTCCTGCGGCTGGCCTCCTTGACCGAGCTGACCTCGTCGATCGCGACCAGGACCTCGCCCTCGGCAGCGTCGAGGTCGGGGCGCTCCAGGTCGACCCGGACCACGAAGCCGTCCTCCAGCGGGAGCCCGTACAACGCGACTCCGGCGGAATCGGGGCCCCGCCGGAACAACTGGTAGCACATGTCAACCAGCACCTGCCCGACCGGGCCGGCCTTGCCTTCACCCTTGTAGAAGATCCCGACGATCCCGCACACGTGGCCTCCTCGACCTTCCCTCTCTGCGGCGAACGTTACGCCCGCCCCGACCGCGCCGCCACGCGACCGGGGGGTCCTGGTTCGCCGCACTTCTCCCCTGCCATATGTGCGATCCCTACACTGCTGGCGCCCCCCGCGTGAGGGCTGCACGGGTCAACCCAGTCCAGATTACATACAGCGCAGGTCGCACTACTCGGGCAACCATACGAGGCAGGTAGCTCGCGAGCGGACGGCCCGCGCCGCCCGACGATACCGACGGACGGGCAGCTCCCGTTGGTCCGGACCGAACACGAGGATGCCCGGGACCAGCTCCTCGACCAACTCGATCAGCGCCTCGACGGGGCGGGGGCTGCGCACGCGCAGGCGCTCGACGGGCACGCCCAGTGATCGAGCGAGCTCCGCGGGAGCGCGGACCGACTCCGACACACGGGGTGTGAACTCCTCCAGGGCGTCGTAGCCCCACCTGACCGACAGAGGCAGCGGCTCCAGTGTGGTCACGTTCGCCACGAACAGCGCCTGGCCAGACTCCACCGCCGTGTCGACGGCGAACGTCACCGCCACGCCGTCGAACGGAACGCCCAAGGTCGCGAGCAGGATCGGTCGACTCCGGGCATTGCCCCAGAGCCCCCCCTCGGCGCTTCTCGACCCTTCCCGCAGGCGCCGCATCTCACTCCGGACGGAGCTTCCACGTCGGCAGGCTCCGGGCGGCCGCCCGGACCTTCCTCCGCCACTGCGGCATGTAGAAGAAGAACCATCCCATCATCACGGGCAGGAAGATGGGCATGACCGGCCCGTGGGTGACCAGGGCGAACGCCCCGGCCGCCCCCGCGATCACCGCCGCCGTCCACATGGCCTGGAAGCGGTACCGCCGCATGTCACGCATGACGCCCCAGTATTCATCCGCAGGGATCTGGTTCGTGTCCCACCGCCGGTGGCAGTTCGGGCACTCCACGATGTCCCCGTAGTCGACGTAGTGCACCTCGCCGCAATCACATCGCACGGTGATCCGCGCCCCTCGCATGCCGCGATTCTACGGCGGCCCGGCTACCGGGAACGTCCCCGCGAGCCCCGTTCCTCCATGCGGCAACCGCCGGGGTCTGATGCCGATTGAGCTGCATCGCCACAGCCTTCCGACGACGAGCTTCCATTTGAACCGCAGAAGTGACCGTGCTATACCGGCGCCCAGCACCCGAGGGGGAGCGGCAAGGAGGTGTTTCGTGGCTGAAGCGACCATAGAGGAGCGGCAACTCCTCAAGTCCCTTCATTGGTACGACGGGTTCGTGATCGCGCTCTGCAATCCGGGCTTCCTCGTGGCCAACCTCGGGTTCGTTCTGGCGTCTGTCGGCGCGGGAGGCGCCATCATCCTGTGGGGCATCTCGGCGACGATCGGGCTGCTCCAGAATTGGGTCTACTCCGAGACCGCCGCGATGTTCCCTGACAAGCCGGGCGGGATCGCGATGTACGCCCACGAGGGGTGGCGGAAGTACTTCAACCTGTTCGGCCCGATCGCCGCCTTCGGCTACTGGATCGGCTGGTCGGTGGTGCTCTCGATCAACGGGTACCTGATCGGCGGGCTCGTGACCGCGGAGTGGTTCTCCAGCGCCAAGGTCGGCGGCGCGCACCCGAGCGCCGACGGTGGCTACTTCAGCATGGGACCGGTTGACATCGGCCTGCCGCACCTGATCGGGATCGTGATCATCCTGGCCGTGTGGCTGTTCAACATCTATGGGGTCAAGCCCTCCTTGGCGGTCGGGTACGTGACCGGCGTGTTGCTCATGATCCCGCTGACGATCTTCATCATCGTCCCGTACTTCACGGGGGACTGGCACAGCTCGAAGCTGACCTACGAGAGCGTCGCGAACCCCAACGGCGGGACGTTCAGCGGTTTCTCCGTGGCGCTCATGTGGTTGTTCATCATGTGCTGGTCCGCCTACGGGATCGAGGTGTGCGCGAGCTTCGCGCCCGAGTACCACGACACGAAGCGGGACACTGCGATGGCCCTCCGCTCGGCGGCCACGTTCTCGCTGGCCGTCTACATCCTTCTGCCGCTCGGGCTGGGCGGGGTCGTGGGGACCAAGGGCGACTTCGGTCCTTACTACGTCGAGGCCTTCAAGACGGTGGTGGGTTCGGGTCTCGGCGGCATCGCGCTCATCCTGCTGATCGCGAGCCTGATCCTGTCCATGAACTCGGCGACTGCCGACGGGGGTCGGGCGCTTTACGGCATCGCCCGTGACGACATGACCGTCAAGTGGCTCTACCACCTGAACAGGTTCTACGTGCCGGCCCGGGCGATGACCGTGGACATGATCGTGAACGTGGGGCTGATCCTGTTCGTCGCGAACAACCTCGCGATCCTGTACCTGTCGAACATCGGTTACGTGTTCGCACACGTGCTGGCTCTATCCAGCTTCCTGCTCCTGCGGCGGGACCGGCCGAACTGGCCGCGGCTGATCAAGGTGGGGCCGGCCTGGCTGGGGGTCGCGTGGGTGCTCTGCATCGCGAACTTCATCTTCTTGATCTGGGGCGTCACGCAGCAGGACATAGCCGCCACGCTCGGCGGCTACACGACGAGCGGCTACCCCTTCTACATCGGGGTCGGGATTCTGGTGCTATCGGTGCTGCTCTTCTTCTACCGGCGCGCCGTGGAGGACAAGGCGAAGATCACATTCCGCGACGTGGACGTTCCGGCGATGCCGAACGAAGCCCAGATGGAGTTGCTCCGTGAGGAGGCCAGGCCAGGCTAGCCGAGCGGATCGGCCGTAGAGAAGGGGGCGGCTCGCCGCCCCCTTCTCCTTGTCGAGGTGGCCATGGCCGCGCCTTGCTCCTTCGGCGGGCGGACCACTACCATGGGGCCCTGCGCACGAGCGCCCGCCTTCGTGGAGGTGCACATGACCGAGAAGATGTGGGGGTCGGAGCCGTTCTGGGGCCTTGGGTACGACTGGGATCCCGACTGGGTCTACACCGACCGGCAGAAGGAGCTGCGGAGCACGCTGATCGAGCTCTGCGAGCGGGAGATGCGGGACAACGCCAAGCGCTCCGACGACGAGCTCCTGTTCCCCCGGCGGAACCTCGAACTCCTCGGGGAGCATGGCTTCCTGGCCCTGACCGTTCCCGAGAAGTACGGCGGCCTCGGTGAGAACCATGTCGCCTATTCGATGGTCTGCGAGACCATCGCCCGCTACGGGTGCGCCTCCACCGCGATGTGCTACGTCATGCACATCGGGGCGGTCAACGCCATCATGCTTCGCGCCACGCCCGAGCTCATCGACAAGTACATCCGCCCCCTGAACAGGGGCAAGATCGGCACGCTCTCGTACTCCGACCCCGAAACCGGAAGCCACTTCTGGTACCCGATCTCGTCTGGTGCCGAAAGGCTGAACGGGGGGTACAAAGTCAGGAAGAAGGCCTCCTGGACGACCTCGGCCGGGTTCGCCGATTTCTACGTCGTGCAGACGACCAGCCCCGACTTCAAGGGGTACGACGACCTGTCGGTGTTCGTGATCGACGGCGAGGGGGTGCAGGCGCAACCTTCGCTGTGGGACGCGCTCGGCCTGCGGGGCAACCAATCCGGACCGCTGACGGTCGACAACATCGAGATCCCGGGCGATCAGCTCGTCGGACCGGTGGGCGACGGCGCCGCGTCGAACGACGAATCCGTCGACCCCTGGTTCCTGGTCGGCTCCTCCTCCGTGTGGAACGGCCTCGCCATGGGCGCAATCGACATCGCCAGGCGCCACACCACCAGGAAGAAGCACGTCGACGTGGGCATGCGCGTCGCCGACTACCCGACCATCCAGGACTACATCGGCGAGGCGGTCATGGACACGAACGCCTGCCGCCTGTTCGTCCTGTCGGTGGCGGGGGCCATGGACAAGGAAACGGACGACAACACCAAGGTGCTAGCCCCGGGCGACTTCGCCCGAGCCAACTACCTGCACTGGGCGTGGCAGATCAAGTTCGAGGCCGCGAAGAACGTGGCCCACGTCGTAGACAAGATGCTCCACGCGTGCGGTGGGTCGGGCTACAAGCGCGACATGGAACTGGAGCGATACCTCCGAGACGCCAAGGCCGGCTGGGTGATGGGTCCCACAAACGAGGTGCTCCGCCAGTTCGTGGGGAAGGCCGTCCTGCTCGGCTTCGACTCGCTCGACTACTGGAACCAGGCCTACAACCGGCGGGCGGTCGAGAACGAGGTCAAGAAGCTCGACACCCAGGGGAAGCGCGAGCTGGCCGAGCAACTGCTCGCCCAGGCCGACGAGGACGATTCCAAGGAGCCGGCCAAGCAGGCCTGAGATGGCGATCGACACGGCCCGTCCGCGACTGCTCCTCCCGGGGCTCCGTCCCCCCGACCCCTACTTCGAGCGGTACTGGGTCCGCCCCGGCGGGGCTACCGTCCTCGCGCTGCAACCCGACGACCGGCTCACCGTGATCGACCGCGATGGCGGGCAGGTAGCCGAAGTGACGGTGCTCTCCCCCGACGGTGCGAACGATCCTTCGGCCGTCGGGGCCCGGGCCGACGCCCCGGCAACGGTGCTGCGGGCCCTGGTGTCGTCGGCGAGCGATGGAGCGCAGGAGGTGATCCAGGACCTCGCCGCCCGCGGCTTGAACCCCACCGAGGCCATGGCCGCGCAACTGTTCGGGGAATGGTCGCTTCCCGGTGCGTCCCAGTCGTTCGTGGCCGAGCGGCCTGCCGTGGTGGTGGTGGCCGCCCCCGCCGGGCGCCTGGTGGACGGCGCTCCTCCTCCCTCCGATCTGGTGGTGGAGATCCGTCGCACGGTCCCCCGTACCCACGAGGAGGAGCTCCCCCCACCCCTTGCCGAGCCCCGCCTGGACTTCCGGGTCGACCGGTCCACGGCGCGCAGCTACGAGGTCGAGGCCGGCGAGTTCATCCAGGTCATCGACGTCGAGGGGCGCCAGTGCTCCGACTTCCTGGCATTCCACCGCCGCAAGCTCGAGGAGGGCCTCGAGCGAGGGCTCGACGCCACCGTGACCCGCACACTGATGGGCAACGCCTACCCGCAGCCCGGGCTCTCGGGAAAGTTCTACGACGCCGATATGCATCCCCTCGTGGAGGTCATCCGGGACATGGTGGGGCGCCACGACACCTTCGCCCTGGCCTGCAACGCGAAGTACTACGAGGACATGGGCTACCCGGGCCACATCAACTGCACCGACAACTTCAACGCTCAGGTTGAGACCTACGGCATCGCGAGGCGGAGGGGGTGGCCGGCGCTCAACTTCTTCTTCAACACCGCGTTCACGGCCGAGAACATCCTGGTCTCCGACGAGCCCTGGTCCCGGCCCGGCGACTACGTGCTCCTGCGGGCCATGACGGATCTCCTGTGCGCGTCGTCGGCCTGTCCTGACGACATCGACCCTGCCAACGCGTGGGATCCGACCGACATCCACGTGCGCGTCTACCCGGCCGAGCACACCTTCTCCGCGGCCATCGCGCACCGGGTCACGCCCGAAGCCCAGCCGGTCCTGACGAAGAAGACGGCCTTCCACCCGCGGATCGAAGCCCTCACGAGGAACCTCACCGAGTACAACGGGTACTGGCTGCCAACGCACTTCAGCAACGAGGGGGCGATCGCCGAGTACTGGGCCTGCCGGGAGGGGGCCGCCGTGATGGACCTGTCCCCGCTGCGCAAGTTCGAGGTGCTCGGCCCCGACGCGGAGTCTCTCCTGCAGGCTGCGGTCACGCGCGATGTGCGGAGGCTGTCGGTCGGGCAGGTCGTCTACACCGCCATGTGCAACGAGGCCGGTGGGATGATCGACGACGCTACTGTGTTCCGCCTGGGCCGGGACAACTTCCGGTTCGTCGGCGGCGACGAGTACGACGGTCTGTGGCTGAAGGAGCAGGCCGAGCGGCTGGGACTGCGAGTTTGGATCAAGCCCTCCACCGACCAGCTCCACAACCTGGCGGTCCAGGGGCCGAACAGCCGGGAAATCCTGAAGCAGATCGTGTGGACGCCGCCGGCCCAGCCAGCCCTCGAGGAGCTGACCTGGTTCCGGTTCGCAGTCGCCCGGATCCATGCGCCGGACGGCATCCCCATCGTCGTCTCGCGGACGGGCTACACGGGCGAGCTCGGCTACGAGGTGTGGTGCCACCCCAACGACGGCCCCGCTGTGTGGGACGCGATCTGGGAAGCCGGGCGGCCGACGGGGTTGACGCCGCTGGGGCTGGACGCGCTCGACATGCTCCGGATCGAGGCCGGCCTGATCGTCTCCGGCAACGAGTTCGACCAACGGGTCGACCCGTTCGAGGCCGGGATCGGATTCACCGTGAACCTCGCGACCGACGAGGACTTCGTCGGCCGGGAAGCGCTGGAGGAGCGCAAGGCCCACCCCCAGCGGGTGCTGGTAGGACTGGAACTGGAGGGGAACGAGACGGGCGGCCACGGGGATCCGGTGTTCGTGGGACGCCGGGAGGTGGGCGTGGTCACGAGCGGCACTCGCTCCCCCGTCCTGAAGTCGAACATCGCGTTCTGCCGGATGGCCGTGCAGTACAGGGAGCTCGGAACCGAGGTCGAGGTGGGCAAGCTGGACGGCCTCCAGAAACGGATCCCAGCCACCGTCGTTCGGTTCCCGTTCTACGACCCCGAGAAGACCCGGCCGCGATCGTAGGATCCGCATGATCGAGCGGTTCACCGACGGGCAGGTGGCAAGCTTCCAGCGCGACGGATTCCTGATCGTCGAGGAGGGGCTGGTCTCGGACAAGGCGCTGGAGCTGCTGCGCCAGCGGTACGAGCGTCTCTTCGACGGCGAGTACGAGACCGGCATCAAGCCAGATGAGGTCAACTGGGTGAAGAGCCGGGACCCGGAGGATCGGACCCGACAGATCTGCAATGGATGGCGCGCCGACAACATCATCGCCGCGCAGGTCTTGTCAGCGAGAACGGGAAGGCTTGCCGCGCAACTCATGGGATACCGGGGCGTGCGGATACTCCAGGACAACGAGCTCTGGAAACCCCCCGGCGCCAAGGCGATCGGCTTCCACCAGGACGGGTCTTACGCCGACTACCTGGTCCCGCCAGAGATGACCACGTGCTGGATCTCGCTGCACGACACCGCGGCCGACGCCGGGCCGATCGCGTACGTCCGCGGGTCGCACCTGTGGCCGAAGTCCCCACCGATCCGGTCGCAGTTCCACGCGCCCGACGATTGGCTGGCCGGCGTGCGGGCCGCGGCTCCCGAAGGCCAAGCGCTCGAGATCGTCCCGGTCGTCGTGACGGCCGGCGGCGGCTCGTTCCACCACAACCTGATCTGGCACGGCTCGGAGCCCAACACGAACGAAACCGTGGCCCGGATGGCGCTGGTCTCCCACATGATCCGGGTCGAGGCGCGGTTCCACGAGCGCAACGTGGACCTGATCTACTCGCGGTACCGGCGGCGCGGGGATCTGTCCCTGGAAGAGTCGTTCTTCCCCGTCATGTGGGACGAGTCGGGCTACCGCACGCCCTGGTTGTCCGAGCTGCCGTCCATCGACGAGTAGCCCGCGAGCTCCCGGGCTGCCGCCTCGACCGCCTGAACGATCTTCGTGTAGCCCGTGCAGCGACACAGGTTCCCGCTGAGCCCCTGCCGGATCTCGAACTCGCTGGGGTCGGGATCGGCATCCAGGAGCGCCTTCGCGCTCATGAGCATGCCCGGGGTGCAGTACCCGCACTGCACCCCACCCTCATGGAGGATCGCCCGTTGGAGCGGATGCAGCACGCCCCCGGAAGCGAGCCCCTCGATGGTCGTTACCTCCCGTCCGCCAGCCTGGAGCGCGAGGTAGGAGCAAGAGTTCACGGGACGACCGTCGACGAGCACCATGCACGCGCCGCATTCGTAATCGTCGCAGCCCTCCTTCGTGCCAGTGAGTCCGACGTCGTCGCGGATGGCCCGAAGGAGGGACCGGTCGGCGGCAACC